>NZ_JBFBJK010000065.1:0-1217 GCF_040686095.1 Streptomyces sp. NPDC086554 | reverse complement strand
CTAGTGCTGCGTTCCTGTTTGGGCGGGTATATGTGCTGGTAGCGGGGCAGATTCGGATGCTCGGGGCGGGTGCTGAGCGATGGTCTTGTGGGCGCGGCCGAGCCGCAATGTGGAAGAGCAGAAGATCGTGGATCGGCTGGTGCGGGCTCGGAAGGCTCCGCGTGATCTGGCGGTCCGGGCCCGGATGGTGCAACTGAGCTGGTCGGGGCAGCGGGTGCCGGTGATCGCGGCGGAGCTGGGGTGCGGGGAGAAGACGGTGCGGCGATGGCTGCACCGCTTCAACTCCCGTGGCGTTTCCGGGTTGGAGGACTTGGGCGGGCAGGGCCGTAAGCGTCGGATCACCGAGCAGGAACGGTCCCGGATCATCGCCCTGGTGAAGACGCTGCCTCCGGGCCGGCTGCGCTGGGAGCCCGTTGACGAACTGTGGGCACCGGATGAGCTGGGGCCTGCGGAATGGACCTTGTCCACGCTGGCTGCCGCTGCCCAGGCCGAGGGCATTCAGGTCTGCCGTTCCCAGGTCCGGCGCATTTTGCTGGCCGAGGGCGTGCGATGGCGTCGTCCCCGTTCATGGACGCGTTCATCGGACCCGGATTTCGTCCCAAAAGGACGCGGATCATCCGCCTGTACACCAACCCGCCGCCCGGAGCGACGATCATCTGTGCGGACGAACTTGGGCCGGTGATCCCGCGCACCTTCCCTCCGGCATCGGCCTGGTCACCCGACGGACGCCGCATCAAGGCCGAGCTCGACTACAGCCGCGGCCCGGAGAAGACCTGGGTCTTCGGTGGACTGCGGATCCGTGACGGCCACGAGGTCACGATGACCGCACCGTCCCGCAGCAGCGTCTGCTACCAGCAGTTTCTGCGGAAGGTGGAGCAGGCCAACCCCACGGGCGAGATCTGGATCGTCACCGACAACCTGTCCGCACACCGCAGTGTCTCCACGCGCACGTGGCTGGAGGACCACCCACGGATCCATCACGCGTTCATCCCGGTCGGCGCCTGTTGGCTCAACCTCCAAGAGGGCTGGTGGCGCCTGTTTCGCAAGACCGCGCTCGCGGGTCGCTCCTTCTGCAATCCACGCGACATCGCCTATGCCACCAAGCTGGCCACCGCCCAGCTCAATGCCCAGGCACAGCCGTGGATTTGGGGCCGTCCGCCCCCTCCCACCCGCACACGCAGGCGTCGCTACATGTACATCCTTTGAGGAACGCAGCA
>NZ_JBFBJK010000063.1:0-1871 GCF_040686095.1 Streptomyces sp. NPDC086554 | reverse complement strand
TGTTCGTGGTTTCAGAACCAACACAGTGGACGCGAGCAACTGAGGACAAGCCCTCGGCCTATTAGTACCAGTCACCTCCACCCGTTACCGGGCTTCCAGATCTGGCCTATCAACCCAGTCGTCTACTGGGAGCCTTAACCCCTCAAAGGGGGTGGGAATACTCATCTCGAAGCAGGCTTCCCGCTTAGATGCTTTCAGCGGTTATCCTTTCCGAACGTAGCCAACCAGCCATGCCCTTGGCAGGACAACTGGCACACCAGAGGTTCGTCCGTCCCGGTCCTCTCGTACTAGGGACAGCCCTTCTCAATATTCCTACGCGCACAGAGGATAGGGACCGAACTGTCTCACGACGTTCTAAACCCAGCTCGCGTACCGCTTTAATGGGCGAACAGCCCAACCCTTGGGACCGACTCCAGCCCCAGGATGCGACGAGCCGACATCGAGGTGCCAAACCATCCCGTCGATATGGACTCTTGGGGAAGATCAGCCTGTTATCCCCGGGGTACCTTTTATCCGTTGAGCGACGGCGCTTCCACAAGCCACCGCCGGATCACTAGTCCCGACTTTCGTCCCTGCTCGACCCGTCGGTCTCACAGTCAAGCTCCCTTGTGCACTTACACTCAACACCTGATTACCAACCAGGCTGAGGGAACCTTTGGGCGCCTCCGTTACTCTTTGGGAGGCAACCGCCCCAGTTAAACTACCCATCAGACACTGTCCCTGATCCGGATCACGGACCGAGGTTAGACATCCAGCACGACCAGAGTGGTATTTCAACGGCGACTCCACGAACACTGGCGTGCCCGCTTCACAGTCTCCCACCTATCCTACACAAGCCGAACCGAACACCAATATCAAACTGTAGTAAAGGTCCCGGGGTCTTTCCGTCCTTCTGCGCGAAACGAGCATCTTTACTCGTAGTGCAATTTCACCGGGCCTATGGTTGAGACAGTCGAGAAGTCGTTACGCCATTCGTGCAGGTCGGAACTTACCCGACAAGGAATTTCGCTACCTTAGGATGGTTATAGTTACCACCGCCGTTTACTGGCGCTTAAGTTCTCAGCTTCGCCACCCCGAAGAGTGACTAACCGGTCCCCTTAACGTTCCAGCACCGGGCAGGCGTCAGTCCGTATACATCGCCTTACGGCTTCGCACGGACCTGTGTTTTTAGTAAACAGTCGCTTCTCGCTGGTCTCTGCGGCCACCCCCAGCTCAGACAGTAAATGTCATCACCGGTGATGGCCCCCCTTCTCCCGAAGTTACGGGGGCATTTTGCCGAGTTCCTTAACCATAGTTCACCCGAACGCCTCGGTATTCTCTACCTGACCACCTGAGTCGGTTTAGGGTACGGGCCGCCATGAAACTCGCTAGAGGCTTTTCTCGACAGCATAGGATCATCCACTTCACCACAATCGGCTCGGCATCAGGTCTCACCCACATGTCATCCGGATTTACCTAGATGACGGGCTACACCCTTACCCCGGGACAACCACCGCCCGGGCTGGACTACCTTCCTGCGTCACCCCATCACTCACCTACTACAAGTCTGGTCCGTCGGCTCCACCACTTCCCTTTGCCCGAAGGCTCCAGGACGGCTTCACGGACTTAGCATCGCCTGATTCAATGTTTGACGCTTCACAGCGGGTACCGGAATATCAACCGGTTATCCATCGACTACGCCTGTCGGCCTCGCCTTAGGTCCCGACTTACCCTGGGCAGATCAGCTTGACCCAGGAACCCTTAGTCAATCGGCGCACACGTTTCTCACGTATGTATCGCTACTCATGCCTGCATTCTCACTCGTGAACCGTCCACCACTAGCTTCCGCTGCAGCTTCACCCGGCACACGACGCTCCCCTACCCATCCCAGC
>NZ_JBFBJK010000062.1:0-2635 GCF_040686095.1 Streptomyces sp. NPDC086554 | reverse complement strand
TGTGGAACGTCTTGATATTCCCCAGGGCTGGGGTCACGTAATTCCCCAGCCCCTCGCGTGATCGGGCTCTATTTGGTCAGGACTTGCCGGGCTTGTCGGTGCTGTTCTTGGGGCGCTTGTTCGGGCGGAAGCTCGGGCCGTTCATGATGACTTGGTGGCTGGTGTTGATCAGCCTGTCGAGCAGGGACTCGGCGACGACTGGGTTGGGGAAGAGTGGATACCAGTCGCTGGGCGCCCGGTTGCTCGTGATGATCAGCGAACGCCCCTGTCGCTCGCTGACCAGCTCGTAGAGGTCGTCGGCCTGGGCCGCGGTGAGTTGGCGCATGGCGAAGTCGTCGAGGATGAGCACGTCGGGCCGTACCAGCTCGCGGATTCGTTTGGCCCAGGTGCGGTCTGCGTGGCCGCCGGCCAGGTCGGCGAGGACGCGACTGGTCTTGGCGAAGCGGACCTGGGCGCCCTGCCGGATGGCGAGATGGCCGAGGGCCTGGGCGATATGGGTCTTCCCGACTCCAACCGGGCCGAACAGGATGACGGACTCGCCGGAGTGGAGCCAGCGCAGGGCTCCAAGGTCGCGGATCTGGGCCGCGGGCAGCTTCGAGGAAGCCGCGAAGTCGAACTCCTCCAACGTAACCTGCTGCTCGAACTTGGCTCGCTGCAGGCGGCGTTGGAAGGCGACGGTCTCACGGCGGGTGATCTCGTCCTGGCAGAGCACCTGCAGGAAGTCCAGGTGGCCGAGCTCTCCGCCGTGGGCCTGGGAGAGGCGGGCGTCGAGGGTTTCCAGCATGCCCGAGAGCCGCAACGACTTCAGCGACTCGCGCAGGGCGGTGTCCATCACGCTCATCGGACGCTCCCTTCGACGCCGCCGTGGACCTGGTCATCGCGGAGCTGGTCCGCGATCCCCGGGGTCGTCGCGGCGGAGGCGAACAGCTGCTGCGGTCCGTGCAGGAAGGCCGCGGCTCCGGCATCGCCGCTGGTCTCGGGCTCGGGGTCGGTCTCGGTGCCGGCGATCAGGATGCCTTTGATGGTCCGATAGGAGGGGTCGCCGACCGTGATGGCTCTGGCGCAGGCGGCTTCCAGCCGGGTGTCGCCGTACTTCTTGCGCAGGCCGAGAACCCCCTGGGCGGCGCGGAGCCGATAGAGGGCGTTGACTTCCAGCAGCTGGTCGACGACCTCGCGGCAGGCGTCCCCGACCTCGGATGCCTGGCTGCGGCACCAGATCGGCGTGCGCATCTGGAAGGCGATCTTCTCCGGTGGATAGTCGCTCTTGTCGGTGCGTTTTCCCTGCTCAAGTGCCGCATGGGTCTTGACCAGTTCACCGTCGTGGAAGACCTGCATCATCGTGGCGGTGGAGCGGACATCGACGCGGCGGCCGATCAGTTTCCAGGGCACCGAGTAGAGGGTGCGGCCGACCTTGATGTGGATGTCCGGGCCGACCGTCGCGGTCGACCAGCGGGCCAGCACGAACGGGGTTTGCGGCAGCGGCAGCAGCTCGGCGGCCTCGATCGCCTCGAACACCGTGATCGGGGCGGCCCCGTCGAGTGGTCGGCACGGTCGCCGGCCCGCGACGTTCTGGGCCCAGGTGATCGCCTCGGCCTGCATGTGCTCGAGCGAGGTGAACTCCCGCCCGCGCCAGAACGAGTCGCGAATATAGGGCATCGGCCGCTCGACTCGCGGCTTGTCCTTCGGCTTCAACGCTCGGGCCGGATCAACCAACACGCCGTAATGCGCGGCGAGTTCGGCATACGCCTTATTGATCTTCGGGTCGTAGAGATCGGGCTTGTCGACCCCGGTCTTCAGGTTGTCCGGCACCAGACGGCGCGGGACCCCGCCGAAATAGCGGAAGGCCGCAACGTGCGCCTCGGTCCAGGAGTGCTGGTGCAGATGCAGCACCGGACGCACAAACATGTGCCGCGAGCTCGGCAGGACCATCACGAACGCCCAGATCCGGTGCCGTTTGCCGGTGCGCGGATGGAGCCACTGCCCCAGGAACCCGTAGTCGATCTGAGCCTCCGAGCCCGGCTCGACCTCGTCGCGCAGGACGGTGACCTGCGATCTTCTCGGCGCCTCGGGCATCGTGGCGCGAACCCAGCGCCGCAACGAAGACAGTGACACCTCGAACTTGTGCTCATCCCGCAGCCGCTGATGAATCGTGGAGACGGTCACCGTTCCCAGCAGACCCTCGATGAAGTCGCGGTGCCGGTCGATCTCCGCCCAAGTAACCTGCCGCAGCCGGGTGTTGAGCAGTTCCGGAAACCAGCCCCTGATCCGATTGTTCCAGTCGGCCTCGCTCATCGGCGGCCCACCCGGCGCGAGCCCGGCCTCCTCCGCCGGCGCCAGATACTTCCTGACCGTCTTGCGGTCCAGGCCCAACGACGCGGCCAGCTCGCTCTTCGAGCGGCCCGCGTACCAGTGGACGTAGATCTCGGTGATGTCGACCACGACGAACGTTCTCCTTGCCATCCGGGCTGCCATCGGCCTTCCGAACCACAGGTCGAAGAACATGCCCAACGCCGCGATGGCCAGGGGTCCCTCGATCCTGAACGCCGCCGTACCCATGGCCAATTAGGAGAATTCCGGATGGAGAATTACTTGGCGCTCAAACCACCCCAGATGAGGAAAAACTTGACCGTCGACA
>NZ_JBFBJK010000061.1:0-4105 GCF_040686095.1 Streptomyces sp. NPDC086554 | reverse complement strand
GAGTAGGGGGCTTTGGTGGGCCTGTGGCTTTGATTGGCGCCGGGGCCGCCCGGTTGTCCCGAGGTTGGCGGTTCCGGGCCGGGTGTAAAGGGCGCACCGCTGCGCTACGCGTCGGCTGCGCCGATTCCGCTTCGCTTCACCCTTGACACCCAACCCTCCACCGCGAGAAGCGAATTGACCGGGCCCAAGGACGTCTTCCCGGCCGGACACGAACGCCTGACGCTGTGTCTCGCCACCCGGCTGGCCACCGTGACCGGTGGCGACGGGCACAGCCGTGGCCAGGATGCCCGGTCAGGCGGAGCCGGTGAGGGAGTCACCCGGCTGGAAGTCAGTCGGTGGAACATCAGGCTCGTCTGTGCTCATAGCCCTCATAGTCCGGTCCTCGCACCCTGTTGACCACCACAGTCACCCGTGCGGCCCGAAGGGAACCGGGTCAGGAATCGGGCGAGCCGGTCCTGCTGTGACGCTGTGCATTCTCCAGATAGCGGTTCCGGGCGTCACCGATCCGCTGGAAGCGTTCCGCGTGATCCTTGATGGTCTGGTGTTGCAGGGCGGCGTCAGCGCGCCACCATACGGGTACGAGGTGTGTCTTGAGCTTGCATTCGACATCGTCCTGGGCTGTGGCGGTCTCTGCGCGGGTGGGGTGTTCTCCCGTCCACCGGGCATCGTCGTTCGGAGCCATCGGATCGCGGTAGTCATGGCCCCGGCCCCGCATGCAGGCCCGCCACGCGGCGAACACTTTCTGGACGGCGGGTGCTTGCTGGGACTTCTTGTATGCGGTCAGGGATGCTTCGTTGACCAGATCGGAGTTCACCTTTGGCACATCGCGCATCAACTCGTGCTGGGCGCGCGCCGCGCAGCCCGATTGGCCATCGGCACCGTAGGCGGCCTTCCGCTGCCGTGCGGTAAGGCCTGCGTCCCGTTGTCCCATAGCCCTTTCCGCGGCCGCGGAGGCCGGATCGGGGATGGGGCGGTAGCCGTAACGTGCCGCCACTGCAGGTTCAGCCAGGCCGTATCGGCCACGGTTCGGCCATGTTTTGGTTACCGGGTGCGGGAGTTCAGGCCAGTCGAGTCCCTGGCGCGCCATACACGACGTGGTCAACTTCTCCTGCGCCGTGGCGGCCAGGGCGGCGCTGCGGCCGTCCAACTGGTAGGCGTCAAGGGGCAGGACGAGGGCGCGGACCTCCCGGCTGGGAGCGGGCGGCGGGCCCGGTGGGCGGGCGCCGTCGCTCGCCGGGGGGCCGGCACAGCCCACGGCGAGCAGCAGCGTGAAGGCCCCCGCGGTCGCCATACGCTTATGCATGGTCATCAGCTCCCAGGAAGGCCGGGGGCGGCAGGTGGTGCCGTACCCCCGGCGAACGTGCGAGTTCACCTCGTGTGACGGGGTCGCTCAGTTGGCTCTGGGGTCAGGGGCACGACTTGTACAGCGAGCTCGTCTTGTACTTCACGCGGGTGTCCTTCAGGTCGCTCGACCATGTCCAGGGGTGGAAGGTCCAATAGGAACCCCGGTTGTAGTAATTCGTCCACAGCGTCCAGTAGCAGCCGCGGGTGAGGTTCTTCACCGAGCGGAGGTTGTCATTGACTTTGTGCCCGTTGTTGTATTTGTTGTCGGATAGCTTCATGTCCGACTTGCAGAACGCCTTGTATCCGCCCGTGTAGCGGCCGTACTCGTACGTGTGCAGTGGATTCGCGCAGGCCGCCGCGGTCGGTCCCGCGGCGCTGTCCGCGACGGCCGCAGGCCGCGGGGCCTTCGGCGTGCTGTGGGCCTGTGCGGTGGGCACGGCCAAGGCCAGGCTGGCGCCCAGGGCTACAGCGGCGGTGGCCAGAGGGAGGCTCTTGGATGGATTCATGGAATGACTTCCTTCGTGACTCTTGATCTGGGGCCGGACCGCTGTGTCGCGCCTCGCATAGGTACGAGGCGTGTGTCCGGCTGCGCCGGGGTGCGCCCGTGGCCGTGGTGCCGTGCTGGGGTGACCGGTCGGGATCAGCGCGGGAGGGTATGGGTGGGGCGTCGTGAGAAGGAGTTGGACCCGGACACCTGATCTGGGCAGGTCACCCGCGTCGTCGTGCTGCGGGCGGGTCTGCCCCGGTGTGGTCAACAACTTAGGACGCTCGTAGCCGAGGAGCGTCAACCCGGCGGTGGAGTGTGGTGTCAACTCTCACGGTACAGCCGAAAGCCGCTGCAACTCCCGATGTACCTCGCCAGTTGGACATCAGGACCCTGCCGTGCCAGATGTCTGTCCACAAGGGCCTCGTTCTGGCGGAAGCCCCGTGGCCTCCCCCATTACGGTCTTCGTAGCCCCGCAACGGGGCTACCGGCCTTCGGAGTTGGCATGACTACCTCCCCTTGTCGAGTGCATGGCCCCGGCCAGCTGCTGATCACGGACAAGGGCTTCGCGTCCAAACCGTTCGAACGCTCCCTGTCCGAACAGGGCATCACCCTGCTGCGGCCCTCGACCAAACGCGAAGCCACCCGGCCCAGCGAGCCGCTGCTCAAGAAGGTCCGCCAGCTGATCGAGTCGGTCAACGACACCCTCAAGGGCCAGCTCAACCTGGAACAACACGGCGGACGCACCTGCGAAGGCATCGCCGTACGCGTCGCACAGAGAGTCCTGGCACTGACCGCCGCGATCTGGCACAACTTCCACACCAGCCAAACGGGGGGCTGGCGGGGGCGGACCAGGGTGTGCGTGTCGTGGCGTCGACGCGCGGTCAGCCTGATATGCGCGGGTTGAACCGCATGACCGGTTGTGCGTCGGGAACGGGCCGCTCATCTAATACCGGGCGTGGCCCGCAAGGAGCGGGCTGCTCATAGGAATTCCGCGGATCGTTCCTCGCGCTGCACGGTCCCCCGGGCTGTGGCCCCCGCCAGCGGCTTTCGCGGAGGCGTCGATGGGTGTCAGTCCTCCATGATGGCCAGGCTCCAGCACCAGCCGGACAGTTCCCGGGCGACGGCCACGACGCTGATGGTGGAGCGTTTGCGGCGGGCGTCCTGGTTCACCCAGCGTCGGTGCAGGCGTCGGTTGCCCCGTTCGGCGCGTTGCCGGACAGGGGCGGCGACGTGGTCGAGGCGGGCCTGGAGGCCGGCGCCGGGGCAGCGGTAGGGACGACGGTGGTGCCAGGCGGCCTCCACCAGGAGCCGTCGGGCATGGGTGTTGCCCGTCTTGGTGATACCTCCCTGGCGGCGCTGGCTGCCGGAGGATCGCTGGGGACAAGCCCCAGGTAGGAGCCGACCGTCGAGCCGGTGAAGCGGTGCCAGTCGCCGATCTCCACAGCGAGGCCGAACGCAGTGAAGGTACTCACCCCGCGCAGGCAAGCCAGCCGACGGACAACCGGGGCCCAGGCCGGCTGGGCGGCGAGTTCGGTGATGGCCGCATCCAGGCGGGCCCGACGTGCCTCGAGGGCCAGCACCGTCTCCAGTGCCTCGTCGTAGGCGACCCGCAGGCCGAACTTGTCGAAGCGGTGGCCGGTCAGCCACTGGTGATGGGCAGCGGTCCAGGCCCTGCCGTCGGTGTAGACGATGCCGCGGCGCAGCAGCAGCTTGGCCACGCTGTGGCGGGCGCTCATCAGGCCGGCGCGGACATCGTCGCGTGCCCGGGTGAGGTCCCGGGCAGCCTCCTGTTCCAGGTCACGCACCCGCACTGCGGGCAGCTCGTCCAGGCGGAGCAGTTTCGCGAGCCGCTGGGCGTCACACTTGTCGGTCTTGACCCGGTCTCCGGGCGGCCGTTCCATTTTCGACGGTGCCGCCACCACGCAGCGGATACCTGCCTGTTGGAGGGCTCGTGCAAGGACGAAGCCGGTCGGTCCGGCCTCGTACGCCACGGTGATTGGTTGAGGAAGCCTGCTGACCCAGGCCACTACGTCCGCCGTGTTGACGACGAGCCGGTCGGTAAAGATCTCACCGGTCGTGCCGTCCAGGGCCCAGGCTGTGGTGGAGCGGGCATGGACATCCAGGCCGACCGAAGTACGCTCGGAAAACATCCGGTGCCTCCCGGTAAATGCGGCACTACTGCTGCGTTCCTCAAAGGATGTACATGTAGCGACGCCTGCGTGTGCGGGTGGGAGGGGGCGGACGGCCCCAAATCCACGGCTGTGCCTGGGCATT
>NZ_JBFBJK010000060.1:0-4527 GCF_040686095.1 Streptomyces sp. NPDC086554 | reverse complement strand
GCCGACTGGTCGGGCGGTGGCATCGAGTTGCTGGTCGAGGCGGCTGCCTGGCCGCGGGGCGAGCGCGTACGCCGGGCCGGGATCTCCGCCTTCGGCGTCGGCGGGACCAACGCGCATGTGATCGTCGAGGAAGCCCCGCAACAGGCACCCGACACCACCACACCACCCCGGCCGCCGAAGGCATCATCGGATGCTCCGACGGCGTGGGTGCTCTCGGCGCGGTCCCAGGACGCGCTGCGAGCGCAGGCGGGACGGCTGTACGACGACCTGTCCGCCTGCAAGGACTTCAACCCCGTACACGTGGGCGCCGCCCTCGCCCTGACCCGGTCCCGCCACGAACACCGGGCGGCCGTCACCGGCGCCACACGTGAAGAGTTCCTGACCGGGCTGCAGGCAGTGGCCCGCGGCGAGCTCGACGGCACGGCCCGCGCCAAGGCGCGCTCGGGGAAGACCGCCTTCGTCTTTCCCGGCCAGGGATCCCAGTGGATCGGCATGGGCCGCGAGCTCGCCGCCGCTCATCCCGTCTTCGCCGCCGAGCTCAGTGCCTGCGCGGCCGCGCTCGCACCCCACATCGACTGGTCTCTCGACGACGTGCTGTCCGGCTCGCCGGACGCACCCCCGCTGGACCGCGTGGACGTCGTCCAGCCGGCCCTGTTCGCGGTGATGGTGTCCCTGGCTGCCCTGTGGCGCCACCACGGAGTCCAGCCGGACGCCGTCATCGGCCACTCGCAGGGCGAGATCGCCGCCGCGTACGTCGCCGGCGGGCTCTCGCTCCAGGACGCCGCCCGCATCGTGGCCCTGCGCAGCCGGGAGATCGCCGCCATGGCGGGCGGCGGCGGGATGGTGTCCGTAACGGCGGTAACCGAACGACTGCGGCCGCTCCTGGCCCGCTGGGACGGGCGGATCTCGGTCGCCGCAGTCAACGGCCCTGCCTCGACGGTGGTCTCCGGTGACTCCGACGCACTGGACGAGCTGCTCGACGCGTGTGCGCAAGGCGACATCTGGGCCCGCCGCATACCCGTCGACTACGCCTCACACTCCGCGCACATCGAGAAGCTGCAGCAGCGGCTCACCGAGGTCCTGGCGCCGGTCGCGCCGCGTGGCGGCGACATCCGCTTCCACTCGACGGTGACCGCGGGCGAGTTCGACACCATGGGACTCGACGCCGGCTACTGGTACCGCAACCTGCGGCAGACGGTGCGCTTCGAGGAGACGGTGCGCGGCCTGATCGACGCCGGCTGCACCACCTTCATCGAGATCAGCCCGCACCCGGTCCTCACCGTCGCCGTGGAGCAGTGCATTGAAGCGGCCGCCGGGCCCGGTGGATCGTCCCCCGCGGCGGTCATCGGCTCCCTGGAACGCGACAACGACCTGCGGCGCTTCTCCGCCGCGCTCGCCGATGCGGACACGCACGGCGTGCAGGTGGCATGGGACACCGTGTTCGACACGGACGACGCCCGCGGCGTCGAGCTGCCCACCTACCCCTTCCGGACGCAGCGGTACTGGCCCGTTCCGCGCCAGGACGCCAAGTCCGTCACCGGCGGTGGCCTGTACCCGACGGGCCATCCGCTGCTCTCGGCGCAGACCGAACTCGCCGACGGCGACGGCCGGTTGTTCACCGGACGCGTCGCCCGGCAGACCCACCCATGGCTGGACGACCACGCCGTGTACGGGACGGTCCTGATGCCGGGCACAGCCTTCGTCGACCTGGCCGTGCTGGCGGCCGGGCACACCGGTTGTGGCGTGGTCGAGGAGCTGACGCTCCAGGAACCGCTGGCGATCGGCGCCGATGAGCAGGTCGATGTGCAGCTCTCGGTACGGGCCTCGGGCGACGCGGGCCGTCATGAGTTCTCGGTGCACTCCCGCCCGGCCGGGGAGAGCGGCGAACCGTGGACCTGTCACGCCACCGGTTCCCTGGCCCCGGACGACTCGACCGTTCCCGGAGTCGTGGACACTCCCCTTTTCGACACGTCTTGGCCGCCTGCGGGGTCCACTCCGCTGGACATCGACGGGCTCTACGACCGGCTCGACGAGCGCGGCTTTGCCTACGGTCCCGTTTTCCGCGGACTGCGCGCCGCCTGGCGGGACGGCGACGCCGTCCTCGCCGAGGTCGAGCTCCCCGAGGCGGCCGAGGGTACGGGCTTCGGGATGCACCCCGCGCTGCTCGACGCCGCTTTCCACGCCCGCCTTACGGAACTCGCGGACCCGGAGGGTGGGCAGCAGCCGGCCTGGCTGCCGTTCACCTGGTCCGGGGTGCGCCTGCCGCGCCGGGCGGTCACCCGGATCCGGGTCCGGCTCACCGCCCTGGGCGAGGGCACCTTCCGTATGAGCGCCACCGACGAGCAGGGCACCCCTGTGGTCTCGGTCGACGCGGTGGTGGCCCGGCCGGTCGACCCGTCGGCCCTGGCAGAGCTCCGTACGGCCACCGACTCCCTGTACCGGCTCGAATGGGGTCCCGTGCCGACGCCTGCGGTCGTGCAGCCGATGACCTGGGGCGTGCTCGGCGAGGACGCGCACGGCCTGCCGGACGCCGAGACGTATCAGGACCTGACCGCGCTGCTCGCCGCGATCGACGCCGGAGCCCCCGTCCCGGACGCCGTCCTGGCGCCGTGCCAGGCCGCCGCCCGCGACGTCCCGGAACCGCAGACGGTACGCGCCCAGGCCCGGCAGACCCTGGAGCTGCTGCAGAACTGGCTCGCCGACGAGCGTCTCGCCGCCGCCCGCCTTGTGCTCCTGACCCGATGGACCGTGGCCACGGAGCCGGACGCCGTCCCGGACCCCGCGATGGCACCGCTGTGGGGCCTGGTGCGCAGCGCGCAGTCCGAGCACCCGGACCGGATCGTGCTCGTGGACCTGGACAACTCCGGGGCCGAACTGCTGCCCGCCGCCCTCGCCACGCGGGAGGCCGAACTGGCCGTCCGCGACGGAGCCCTGTACGCACCGCGCATCGTCCGAGCCCGCGGCACCCGGGGCGGGCCGCTCGCCTTCGACCCGGAAGGCACCGTCCTGATCACCGGCGGCGCCACCGGCATCGGCTCCTGGACCGCACGCCATCTGGTGGCCGAGCACGGCGCCAGGCATCTGCTGCTCGCCGGCAGACGAGGGCGCGCGGCGGCGGGGGCGGCTGAGCTCGCGGACGAACTCACCGCGCTAGGGGCCGACATCACCATTGCCGCCTGCGACGCGTCCGACCGCGACGAACTGAAGTCGCTCCTCGCCTCGATACCGGCCGAGCACCCCCTCACCGCGGTCATCCACTCCGCGGGCGTACTCGACGACGGCCTGATCGAATCGCTCACTCCCGAACGCCTGGACCGCGTGCTGCGGCCCAAGGTCGACGCGGCGCTCCTGCTGCACGAACTCACCGCGGATCTGCCGCTGTCCTCCTTCGTCCTCTACTCGTCCGTCGCCGGTGTCTTCGGCGGCCCGGCGCAGGGCAGTTACGCCGCCGCCAACACCTTCCTGGACAGGCTCGCCCAGTGGCGGCGAGCCCAGGGCCTGCCCGCCGTCTCGCTCGCCTGGGGCCTGTGGGAGCAGGAGAGCGAGATGACCCGGCACCTCGACGGCGCGGACGTGGCTCAGCTGGGCCGCACCGGCCTCGCACCCCTGGCCACCGAGGAAGGGCTGCGGCTCTTCGACGCGGTGCACGGCGCCGACGAGGCGCTGCTCGTCCCGGCCCGCCTGGACATGGGGGCGCTGCGGGCCCGGGCACGCGAGAGCGGCATCCCCGCAGTGCTGCGGTCGCTCGTACCCGCGACAGGACCGGCAAGACCGCCGGGCGAAGACCTGCTGCGCCGCCTGGCGGAGCTGGGGGAAGAGCAGCAGGGCGCGCTTCTCCTGGAGACCGTCCTGAACGGCGCGGCCGCGATCCTGGGCTTCGAGAACGCCGAAGCGGTGGACCCGGAGCTCCCGTTCAAGGAGATGGGTCTCGACTCGCTCGGTGCGGTGCGCCTGCGCAACGCGCTGAGCCAGGCCACCGACCTGGCCCTGCCGGCCACGCTGGTGTTCAGCCACCCGACCGCCGTCGCTCTCGCTGTACAGCTGCGGTCCCGGCTCCAGTTGAACGGCAAGAGCGAAGGCCAGGGCCAGGGCCAGAACCCCGGCCAGGCGGCAGCTGTGCTCGAAGACCTGGACCGGATCGCCGCCCGGCTCGCGGGAGTCGCGGACGCCGAGAGCGGCAGCGTGGCCGAGCGCCTCCGGTCTCTGCTCGCCCTCCTGGAGGACGACGGGACCGCGCCCGGTGCGGGCACGGTCGCCGACGGTCTTGCCGACCGACTCGGCTCGGCAACCGCCGACGAGGTCTTCGATCTGATCGACAATGATCTGGGAGTGCGTTGAGCCATGCAGGACGACAGGACTCTGCAGTACCTCAAGCGCGTGACCGCCGAACTGCAGCACACCCGCGAGCAGTTGCGGAAGGCCGAGCAGCGTCACCACGATCCGATCGCGGTCGTGGGCATGGGCTGCCGGTATCCGGGCGGTGTGTCCTGCGCCTCGGATCTGTGGGACGTGGTGGCTTCGGGGCGG
>NZ_JBFBJK010000059.1:0-5762 GCF_040686095.1 Streptomyces sp. NPDC086554 | reverse complement strand
GCCGGCCCCTGCGGCGGGGTTTCTTACCCGCCAACCCACCCATAACCCTGCATCGAGCCCTCCCAACGCCGAGCAACGGGCGGGTGGGCGGGAGAAGCGCGGCGCCGGGAACGCCGGGGGCAGTGGCAGGCCGGCGGCGCGGGAGGCACAGGAGGGATCGAGCTCAGACGCCGGGAGACGGGCGGGTGGGTGGGAGAAGGGTGGTGCCGGAGGCGATGAGCGGGCCGCCGGGCTCGTTGCCGCGCTCGCGTTTCCCGAGCGGGTCGGGCGGCGGGTGGCGGACGGGACGTATCTCATGGTCGGCGGGCCCCGGGGCGAGATCAGGCCCGGGTCCGCGCTGAGCGGCGCCGAGTGGATCTCCGTAGCCGTGGCGGATCGCCCCGTGGGCGCCGGGCACGCACGCGTGCTGCTCGGCGGGCATATCGACGAGGACGTCGCCCGGAGCGCGGCAGCGCCGCTGTACAGCGAAGGGGACGAGGTCGGCTGGGGCGACGGGGATCTCGTCGCGCGGCACGTCGAGCGGCTGGGGGCCGTGGAATTGGCGGTGCGGCCTCTCAAGAAGCCCGCCCCCGGACTCGTACGAGAAGGGCTGCTCGCCGGGCTACGAGAAGAAGGGACCGCGCTCCTGAACTGGTCCCAGGGTGCGCGGGAGCTGCGGCAGCGGCTCGCTTTTCTGCACCGGCATCTCGGGGCACCCTGGCCCGACGTATCGGAAAACGCCCTCCACGCGCGCGTGGACGAGTGGTTGGAGCCCGAGCTGTCGAAGGCACGGCGCCGTGCCGACCTGCGGCGCATCGACGCGGGGCAGGCGCTGGGCCGCCTCCTGCCGTGGGCGACCGGTGAAGCGACCCGTCTCGACACACTCGCCCCGGAGCGGGTGGAGGTGCCGAGCGGGTCCAGGATCCGGATCGACTACGCCGACCCCGAACAGCCCGTCCTCGCCGTGAAGTTGCAGGAGATGTTCGGCCTCGCCGAGACCCCGCGCATCGCGGACGGCAGTGTGCCCGTCGTCGTGCATCTGCTGTCCCCCGCCGGGCGGCCCGCCGCCGTCACCGCCGATCTTGCGTCCTTCTGGCGGGACGGCTACCGGGCGGTGCGGGCGGAGTTGCGCGGGCGGTATCCGAAGCATCCGTGGCCGGAGGATCCGGTGGGGGCCGAGGCCACGCGGTTCACCAAGGCGCGGCTCAGGCGTTGACGGGTTCCGGTTCGGGGGCCGCCGTGGGTTCAGGATCGCCGGGCCTTCGGCTGCGGGCCTCGAGCCAGAGGGAGAGCGCGAGCAGGAGCAGGCCGAGGCCGAGGAAGCCCCAGGGGAGATAGGACGTCATGAGGAGGACCAGGACGCGCTGGGACTTGACCAGGTCGACGGTGTTCTTGATGTAGTCCTCGCGCATCTTCACGTGTCCCGAGAACACGGTGACCTTGTCGCGGTCGCCCAGGAGGGTGCCGCCGCGCAGTTCGTTGCGCTGGATCTCCTCGCCGTAGACCGGTGCCCCGGTGGTCGGCTCGACCCAGAACTTGCGGACCGTGGTGTACCAGCGGGTGGTGCCGGTCTTGGCGAGCGACTCCGCGGTGACGCCCTTGACCGGCATCGTCTTGGGGAAGGGGACCTTGGTCCAGGGGATGGTCTGCTCGAAGTAGTAGACGTCGACGCCGCGGAACTTCTGCTCGCCCTTGTAGTGGATGGGCCTGGTGATGCGGGCCTGCGCGTCGAAGTACTCGTAGTCCCGCTTCTCGGTCAGGAAGGGCCACTTGAACTCGATGCCCTGGCGCTTGACCGGGTCACCGTCGACCATCTCGCCCTTGGCGTTCACCGGTTCCTGGCTGTGCGCGTCGAAGATGTAGCGCTCGGGGATCTTGGAGACCATCTTGCCGTCGGCGTCCTGGACGTAGGAGAGGGCGTCCCAGACGACCACGTCGCGGTCGGCGCTCCTCTCGACCTCCTCCGAGGCCTCCACATTGCCCTTGAGGGTCTGCACGATGGTGACCTTGTCGACCTTCTTGGCCGTCATGGAGCCGTAGTCGATGAGGGTCGGGTTCTGCGCCTCGAGGACCGCATCCTGATACTGGCTCGGCGGGATCTTGGCGAGGCGCGGGAAGGCGTACCAGCGCATGAGCGGGGACATCGCCGTGAAGAAGACGGCGAAGGCGAGCAGGATCAGGCTGGCCTTGCGGCGCATCGCGGCGGCCCTCCCTACGTTATGGGTGCTTGGGGTCATGGGTGCTCGGGGACGGTGGTGAGGAGCGGCTCCGGTGATGTCTCGCCGGGCGGGGCTCCGATCGCCGTGATCGTCAGGACCAGGGCGAAGGCGACGGCAAGACCGGTCGCGGCGGCGATGAGAGCGCGCATGCGGATCCTCCCGAGGCGGGGACGCTGTTGACACCGACCATGAACTGACAGGGCGTCAGGGCTGGGGCACCGTAGCAACGCGGCGGCGAGATGAGAACACGTTGCACACACAGGAACGCCCCTGCGCCGTGCGGGCGCAGGGGCGTTGCGTGGCAAACGTGCGGTGCGGCTAGGCCGCGGGGGCCGCCACCTTCAGTTCGACCGTGAGTGTCGCGCCGCCCGCGGTGCTGATGCTGAGCAGATAGGTGCCCACCGTGTCGTCCGCGTACATCTTCGGGAGCTCCAGCACGCCGTCGGCGTCCGTCTTCAGGGTCTTGAGCGTGCGGACCGGCTTGCCGTCCGCGTCCTTGAAGTAGGGGCCCTTGTCGTTGGCCGTGGGGTCGTCCGTCGACTTGATCATGGTGGCGGTGGCCGCGACACCGTCGGCGGCCGCTCCCTTGTACGTCGCCTTGACCTCCACCTGGTCGGCGAACTCGGCGCCCGGCGCGCAGGTCAGCGCCTTGTCGCCGGTCCTGACCAGGGCGTCGGCCCGGCGCGCGGTGACCGTCGCCGTGTAGTCGAGGCCGGGCAGCGAGCGGCCGACGACCGTCGCCCGCACCGTGAACTCGCCGTTCTTCTCGCCCGCCTTGATCACCGGAGCGGTGGCCTTGCCGGTGGCGCTCGTGGTGACCGTGGCGCTCGTGGCGCCGCCCTCGAAGCGGGCGTCCGTGTCGCCGACGATCGCGAACTTCACCCTGGCCTTGGCCACGGCGGATCCCGAAGCGGACTCCGTACGCACCACGACGCGTCCGGCGAAGGCGTCGCCCGCCGTCGCGGAGAGCTTGCCGGTGCCCGCGTCCTCCAGGCGTGAGACACGGTCGGTGGGCGAGGGGCTGGGGTCGGGGCTCTCGGAGCCGCCGCCGCTCGGCGGAGTGGTCGGGCTCGTGCTGCCGCCGCTGCCGGGCTCGCTCGGCTTGCCCGAACCGGGCTTGTCCGTACCCGGCTTGCCCGGCTTGCCCGGCTTGCCCGGCTTGCTCGGCTTGCTCGGCTTGCTCGGCTTGCTCGGCTTCTGCGAGGGCGAACCGGAGCTGCCGGGCACCGGGCTCGGGCTGATGCTCGGCCGGCCGCCGTCGCTTCGGTCGTCGGGCAGGATGCCCGTGCCGTCAGGCACCTCGTGGGTGCCCTTGCGGTAGAACTCCAGCCACGTCAGGACCGTGTTCAGGTACTCCGTGGAGTGGTTGTAGCTCAGGATCGCCTTGTGCAGGTCGCCGCCGCCGGACTCGTCCGACAGGTCGCGGTCGCTCGCGCAGAGATAGCGTCCCGCGGCGAGCGCGGCGTCATAGATGTTATTCGGGTCCTTCTTGCCGTCGCCGTTGCCGTCCTGCGCCCAGGTGTCCCACGTCGAGGGGATGAACTGCATGGGGCCGACCGCGCGGTCGTGCGCCTTGTCTCCGTCGTACGCGCCGCTGTCGGTGTCGGTTATCTTCGCGAAGCCGTTGCCGTCGAGGACCGGGCCGAGGATCGGCGCGAGCGTCGTGCCGTTCGCGTCGACGCGGCCGCCGCGGGCCTGGCCCGACTCGACCTTGCCTATCGCGGCGAGCAGTTCCCAGGGGAGGTTGCAGCCCGGCTTGGAGGCGGCGAGCGAGGACTCGGCCTTCTTGTACGCGTCGAGGACCGTGGCCGGGATGCCGCCCGCCGCGGGGTCCTCGTCGCCGCCGGTGGGCGCTCCGGTCGGCGGGACCGGGGTGTTGAGGGGCGGAAGGTCCGTGTAATAGGGCGAGTTGCCGGTCGCGGAGTCCTCCGGTGGCGGCGTGGGGCCGGATGCCCCCGCCCGCTCGTCGCGAGGGACGTCCGTCACGCCCGGGGCCTGGGACGCGGCGAGTGCCGCCACCGCCGCGGCGGCCACCGCAGTGGTCACCGCTCCCCTGCGCAACCGCCTGCCGAATACCGCCGCCATGACTGTGGACCCCTCCCCTGGACGACTCTGCGTCTGCGTGCCGCCACCCGCACTCTCGCGCTCAAGTTCCCCTGCGGGCCGACCCAGGCGACACTACGACAACTTCCGGCGCCCAGGCACCCGTTCGCGCCCGATTTTTACCGGTTGGCCGAGTCCTGTTCGGATGGGGCTTCGGGTGGGGCTTCCGGCGGGACCTCGAACTGGCTCTCGGGCGGGACCGAGCCGTCGGGGACTTCACTGATCTCGCTCTCCGGGGTCAGTCCCTGCCCCGCGGCGCGGCCCTTGTTGAGCGCGCGGTGCACGGCCTGTGCGACGCGTTCGATGGTACGGACCCCGTATTTCATCGTGGGGTTGTCGTGCGAGAGGACGACGATGCGGTACGTGCGGCCCGCGGACTCGGCTGCGGGGGCGGCGGTGAACGCGCCGACGCTGTGCACCCGCCAGCCGTGCGCGGAGCGGGGCAGCCAGCCGTTCTTGAGGTGGGCCCTGGTGCCGCGGGGCATTCCGGCGGGCACGCCCCAGCGCTGGTCGCGCCGCACCTCGTTCAGCTGCTTCAGGCCGTACGCGCGTGAAGCCTGGCTCAGTAGGGATTTGGCCCTGGCCGTCGTGAGAACGCCGAGGAGGCGGAGCTGGTCGGCCGCGGTGGTGCGGGTCAGGCCCCAGAGGCCGTACGGGTTGAGCGTGGTGTTCGTGGTGCCGGCGCGGCGCAGGTAGCGCGCGATGTAGGACATGCCGAGGTCGTCCCAGAGGCGCCGGGCAGCGGTGTTGTCCGAGCGGATGATCATGGGGCGGATCCTGCTGCGCTCCCAGGCGGTGAGTCCCCGCCGCCAGTCCTGGGCCCGGCGCAGCGCCGCCTCCATGATCATGACTTTGGCGACGCTCGCCGTGTCGTAGCGCAGGCGGTCGGCCACGGCGCACTTGAGGCCCGTGTCGGGGTCGTGGACGGCTACGGAGACGGTGCCTCGCCGGGCGGCCAGGACGGCGCGGATGTCGCGGGAGAGCTGGGCGGCGAGGGACGCGTCCTTGCGGGCCGTGCAGGGCGCTCCGCGTTGCGCCGTGCTTGCCGTGGCCGCAGTCGCGGGGAGGGGGGTGAGGAGGGTGGTGACCAGTGCCGTGGCTATCGCTATTCGGCACTTTCGCAGGTGAAGGGCCATGCCGTCATCGTGGCGGGGTCGCCTTCCGCGGGCCTGGGGGCCTGGGCCACGTGGGTGAGGGGCCCCTGCCGGGAGCGGGCGGGGTTGGGTGCGCACTCCGCAGAGCACGCACCGCAGAGCACGCACCGCCCTGGGGCTCCGCCCCAGACCCCGCTCCTCAAACGCCGGAGAGGCTGAATACTTCGCAGGCCCGGGCTGACAGATTCGGCCCCGGGCCTGCGAAGCCGGGACTAGGGCCTGTCCGATGGGTCCTGCCGGGGTCGCGACCCCTGGCACGCCCATCTGCCGCGTTGTCGTCGGTTGCCAACGCTCCGCGGTGTCGCCC
>NZ_JBFBJK010000058.1:0-6367 GCF_040686095.1 Streptomyces sp. NPDC086554 | reverse complement strand
GAAAGTGATTCATCAGCTGATACAGAGCCAGATGCCGCAGGAAGCGCACCGGTGCGGGGGCGTGCGGCTGCTGGATCGGGGTGCCGCGCAGCACGACCTGGATCGTCCAGCCCGGGATCTTGAACAGCACCCAGAACAGGGCCAGTCCGGCCAGAATCGTGCCGAGCTGATCGGCTTTGGGGATCCCGAGGGTGGTGGCCCCCGGGGAGAAGAACAGCTTGAGCGAGAGGATGAACGTCATCGACTGGGCGACCTGGATGACCAGGCAGCCCGCCAGGCCCCGCCACCACAGCCGGGCGACGGGATCGGTCAGCGGGTGGCCGTGGCAGGCCAGCGCGAGCGGGGCCAGCGCGGCGAGCAGCGCCATCACCGCGACCCGCACGATGAACCCGACCAACACCCCAATGATCAGGACGAGTTCGACGACGGCGAGCAGCAGCAGATAGATGGCGATGCCGGTGGGGCCGAACAGGGCGAACGGCAGCGCGCGTTCGACCAGACCCTGTGCCGCGTGACTCATGTCGGTGCCCATGACCGCATGGGCGAGCGCGTTGCCCAGGGAGATCACTTTGCCCATCACGGTCAGCGAGGTGGCCGCGGCGGCGATCCCGAGCAGCAGCCGCGGGGCGATCTGCGTGAGCGCGTAGCGGGTCTGCACGGTCTCGTAGCCCATGACGGTCACGCCGCCCGCGGTCACGAACAGCACGTAGATCCCGGCCGTGATGCCCATCGCGGCGGTCCACAGCCGTCTGATGTCCGGGTGCTTGGTGACGTCGGGGGCGGCGAGCAGTGTGTCGGCGATCAGCTCCCGCAGGGGCTTCATGGCCTGCTCCAGGAGCATCCCGAGGAACGCGGTGATGGCGTTGATGACCATGCCGGGGATGTCGAGGAGGTTGCCGAAGAATCCGTCCGCGTTCGGGTCCGGAGGCGTGGCGGGCGGTGTCGCCCCCGGAGTCGGCTCTGGGGCCGAGGGCCGGGACGGCCGTGGCTTGGGCTTTCCCGGGGTGGGGGTTGGCCCGGGTTCGGGTTTCGGCCGGGCGGTGCCGGGGCCGGATTCCGGGGGCGGCACCACCGGGCCGGGCTGCGGCTGCGGCTGGGGTTCGGGGTCGGCCGGAGCGAGGGGCGCGCGCACCGCTCGTTCGGGGGAGGGAGCAGCGTACGCGGCAGGAGCCATAGCCAGGGCACCAGACCCCAGCAGGAAGAGCAGTATCGCGGCGTGTACGCGATGGCGCGGGGGCTTCACGATCACTCCCCGGCGCCGACGATGCCGTTGAGGACCGTGATGATGACCGGGGCCAGCAGCGCCAGGCAGTAGCCGATCGCGGCCGCCCTCAACGCCCGCTTGGCGGACTCCACTTCACCCGGATCACCCCCGGCCATCAGGTAGCGCAGCCCGCCGAAGGTGAGGAACAGGGTGGCCAGTCCGGCGAGGATCCCGACGATCCACTTCGTCAGATTCGAGATGACCTGCGGGATCGTGGCCACCGCCCACACCTGCGGCGGATCCGCCAGCAGCACGAAGACGGTGCACGCGGCCGTGAAGCCGACCCGGGCCGCCTGGCGGCCCGCCCGGGAGGCCGGTCGCCGACGCGGCAGGCGGGGCCTTGTGAACATGGCGAACGCACCTCCAACGGGAAATGCAGGGCAGCGGAGAGGCGGACAGAGGAGTAGAGCGACATGGGATGCCACGCCGTACGGAGGTGGGGTGAACACGGATCCCTCGGCCCCGGGGCCGGCCTCCTTCGGCGGACGGCGGCGGGAACAGGGTGCTCGGGTGTCAGCACGAGACGGTCGTGCTCACCCCACCGGACAGCAAGAACCCGGTGGCAGTACTGGGGGCGGGTCCTTGCCCGGCAGCCGCCGCTCGGCGCGTGGCGCGCACCGGGCGGTGACTGCTCACCGGTAATAGAGACTCAGGGCCCGGAAGTTGACACCCGGCACCCCGAAGTGCCCAGAACGGGGAACCTCACTGTTCGCCCAGCGGGCCCTTCAGATGGGCGACCAGGTGCTGCTCGGCGGCGGCGCGGTGCCGGTAGAGCTGACGCACACTCACACCCCGCTCCTCGGCCAGCAGCTTCATCGACTCCCCTCCCAGGCGCGTACGGGCGATCAACCGCGCCTCGGCCACATCCACGACCCGCGCCCTGACCGCACGGGCCAGCACCCCGTACTCGTCCCGCTCCCCGCCACCCGCGCTGACCTCCGCCTCGTCCTGGCATCCGGTCAGGGGTCCGCGATGGGCGAGGCGCCCCACATGCGCCGCCATCAACCCGGTCTCCCGCACGGCCTGCCGACGCGCGGCGTACACCAGCCGGTGCACAGCCCGGTCGGCCGCCGCGAACAACTGACGGCCCACGTCCGAGGCATCGGTGTCCACTGTGTGCAGCGTGGCGGCGACGGCCGCGAGAGCCTCCTGCTCGACCTCGGCACGCTCCAGGTGGGCAGGGCGGGCCAGGCGGGCGAGCATCCGGCGCAGCACCGGCACGGTCATGGCGACGGCCACCGTGTCCCACGGCCGGCCGAGCTCCTGGGCACGACGGACCATCTCCCGCCAGGCCCGCTCGCGCAGCGCAGGCGAGGTGGCGGGGTGGGCGAGACGGGTACGGACCTGATCGACAGCGAGCGCGGGCTGCTCCGGCTCCTCGCACACTAGGTGCGCGGGCAGCGTGAGCGGGGAGGGCGCAGCCGCGAGCGCGAGGAACGACGCCTCCAGCGCCCCCAGCGGCGACCGATCGGAGAGGCGCGGACAGTCAACGGGGCGGCGGACGGGACGAGACGGGTGGTGCATGGCACGGCTCCTTGCGGGAGGTGGCGGACAACGTCTGCCGCCACTCCTGTCACCACGCCGTGCCACCGCCGGACCGGCCGCGCACCAGCACCGGGCCGTGGCCGGACCCCTGGTCCGGTGTGTGCGATGGACCACTGCCGACCCGCCTCACCTGGCCTGCACCACTCGTGCGGCCACAGCGCCCGGTATCGAACACAAAGAAATCTCCCGCCTCTGCCCGGCCCGATCGCGCCTCCTGGGCCGGTGGCCCGGCAGTGGCTCGCAGCTGGCTCGTCACTGGACCGCTGACCGGTCGACCTGGATGAAGACAGTTCACCGTCTGGAGGTTGCGGCCCGCGAGCCACACGGCCTTCCGCCACGCCGCCGGTTCGAACACCCGCGGTGGCACCGCCCGCCCGATGACAATCCCGCCCGCCTGCATCCCTATTACTCCACGTCAGCACCAGACGGACCGACCTGATCCCCGCTCCCGGGCGCCACCCGCCGATGCCCACCACCTCACCCCACGGCCGAGGCCCCGCGCACACCCAAAGCGCCCGCCCACTGCCGACCACCATCTGGCTCCCCGCCCCCGACCAGCCGCACAACCCACCCGCCGCCGGCAGCGTGCTGCCCGACTGGGCCATCGAAAAGATCCGCACCGAGTTCACCCACCGCCCCGGCCACCCGCCCGCACCCCTGTTCAAGATCTCCATCCGCGAAACGTCACCGGGCATGGACGCCCGCACACCGTGCACGACGCACACCGAACTATCTGACGGCACCGGCACCGGCACCGGCGCCGGACGCAGGGCCCGGGTACTGCTCGCCGAACTCCACCCCGACGCCCTCCCCGCCCCCGACGAGACCCTCCCGGCGGCCGGGAGCGAGATGCCCGGGGCGATGGAGGACGGCTGGCCCGGCTTCTTCCACCGCGCCCACCGTCTCCTCCCGTCCGACGGGCTGCTCCTGCTCGCCACCCGCCAGCGCCGCGACACCGGAGTACTCACCGACCCCCTCGGCACGCTCATCGCCTGCGCCCGCACGGCCGGGTTCCGCTACCTCCAGCACATCGTCATCGCCTATGCCCACCCCGTCGAGGACCGGCTGGTGCCCGCCCCGCCCGCAGACGCCGGCCCGGGCGTGACGCACTGCGACCTGATCGCCCTGTCCGCGATCAACCACACCTGAACCGCGAGGAGTTCACCGTGCCCTCTCCCGCCTCGGTGTGGAACACCGCCCCCACCTCCGCCCCCGCCCAGCGGCGCGGCCGCTACGTGCCCGGCTCGGCCGCCCACCCCGCCAAGATGCATCCCGGCATCGCCGCCCACGCGATCCGCACCTACACCCGCCCCGGCGACCTGGTCCTCGACCCGATGTGCGGCATCGGCACCACCCTCGTCGAAGCCCTCCACCTGGGACGCAACGCCTTCGGCATCGAGTACGAACCCCACTGGGCACGCCTCGCCGCCCTCAACACCGCCTCCGCCACCCACGAAGGCGCCACCGGCACCGGCACCGTCCATTGCGGCGACGCCCGCCAGCTCACCCACCTCGCCCCCGCCCCGCTGCACGGCCAGGCGGACCTCGTCCTGACCTCACCCCCGTACGGCCCCTCCGTCCACGGCCAGGTCCGCTCCACCCGCGAGAGCGGCGAACGCGGGGTGGCCAAGAAGGACTACCGCTACAGCCACGACCCCGCCAACCTCGCCCACGTCAGCACCGGCCAACTCCTCGACGCCTTCACCGAGATCCTCACCCAATGCCGCGAGATGCTCCGGCCCGGCGGCACCGCCGTCATCACCACACGCCCCTGGCGCGAACGCGGCGAACTCATCGACCTCCCCTCCGCCGTCCTCGCCGCAGGCCAGGCCGCCGGACTCACCCCCACCGAACGCTGCGCCGCCCTCCTCGCCGGCATCCGCGACAGCCGCCTCATCGCCCGCCCCTCCTTCTTCCAGATGACCAACGTCCGCGACGCCCGCCGACGCGGCATCCCTCTCTCCGTGGTCCAGCACGAAGACGTCATCGTCTTCATCCGGCCCGGAAAGAGCACTGCCTCGCGCGAAGCCAAGGGTGAGGCGGCAACGCCCGAACACCTGCCGCGCGTATGCCGTAAGCCGAGGACCACGGCCACCTTCCACTCCCGCACCTGCCACGCCCGGGGCCGACATGGCGGCAGCTGAACCGAAGATCGGCTCACTCTGCAGCGGGGTCGGCGGCCTGGACCTCGGGGTCCAGAGCGTGCTCGGCGGCCGCATCGCCTGGCACGCCGAGACCAACCCCCACGCCACCAGAGTCCTGGCCAGGCACTGGCCGGACGTTCCGAACCTCGGCGACGTACGCACCGCCAACTTCGCAGACGCCGAGCCGATCGACATCCTCACCGCGGGCATCCCCTGCCAGGACCTGTCGGTAGCCGGACCCCGCACCGGACTTGCAGGCACCCGCTCCGGCCTGTGGCGGTACGTCGCTGACGCCATCCCCGTCCTGAATCCACGTTTGGTGGTGATCGAAAATGTCCGCGGCCTCCTCTCAACCCGTGCCGGAACAACTGCCGTTCGCCCGATGGAACCCAGAAGGCCGAATCTGGGAGACGTGCCAGGACACCCCCGGATGCGAGCGCTCGGCGTGCTTCTCGGCGACCTGGCCGACCGCGGGTACGACTCGGCTTGGGTATGCGTTCGCACGAGCGATGTCGGAGCCCCGCACCGTCGGGCGAGAGCTTTCGTCGTCGCGTGGCCCGCACGACCGCCCGACGGAGGCCCTGCTGAAGACTCCGACGGCGAACCTGGGCAGCAACGGCGGCTCTCAGCATCCCGCCAAGCGCCGAGCGGGTGGCCACGGCCCGACGCTGGCCGACGAGGTCGAGCACCTGCTGCCCACGCCGGTGGCCAGCGACGGCCCCAAGGGCTCCCCGCATCAACGTCAGGGCAACGGCAACCCCACCTTGGCATCGATCGCGGCGACCCTCACCGCGACGAGCACCCCGGACGCGGAGACCGAGAGATTCCTGCCCACGCCCACCTCGTCGGACGGCAACGGCGGCGCCGGGACGACCCTGAAGCGGCAGGGTGGCATGAACCTGCGGACAGCCGTCACTCACCTGCCGACTGGTGGACCGGATACCTCCCCGCCATCCGCCGGTGGGAGCACGTCACTGGACGCGCCGCCCCCATGCCCACTGTGCCCGGCACTCGACGTCTCGCTGCCCACTTCGTCGAGTGGATGATGGGCCTGCCCGACGGTTGGGTCACCGGTACCGAGGACCTCTCGCGCGTCGCCCAACTCCGCCTGCTCGGCAACAGCGTCGTGCCCCGCCAAGCCGCGCACGCTCTCGGAATCCTGCTCTCCGATGGGGTGCCGTTCGCTGGCCTTCAGCCGTCGTGCAACACCTCTTCTGGAGGCGAGAGTTGACGGACAACTCCTCATCTCCAAGGGAACACGAGCCGGAAGGCCGCCCGCTTGACGACGCCGCCGAGACGGAGCGTCCATGGTCGTGGGGCGCCCGGGGGCCGGGGGGCGGCCCCCCCCCCCCGACCCCCGGCCACACCCCCCCCCCCCCCAGCCCCCCCAAAAACCCCAGCCCCCCCCCCCCAC
>NZ_JBFBJK010000057.1:0-6827 GCF_040686095.1 Streptomyces sp. NPDC086554 | reverse complement strand
CGTGTCAAGGACGCCACCGGCGCGGCCGTACCCGAGAACGATCTCTTCGCCGGACTCCGCTGACCCGACCGCCCGCCCCCGGACCCCGGCCCGGGGCCCGTCCTCCTCGTCTGCGATGGGAACCCCCGACAGCATCTCTTCCAACTGGCCGACGGGAAGCACTCCGCCACGCAGCAGCGCACCAAAGAACCAGCCCAGATCTCCGGGCGATCCTGTTGTCGAGTCCAGCCAGGAGCCCGTCGGCCACCCAGGTGGCCTGGGGTTCATGCCCCTGCTCGGCCAGCCGATGCACGAAGTCGGAGTTCTCCTGCTGTCCGCCAATTACGGCGCTGACGATCCCGGAGACCTCATCACCCGCGACCAACGAGGAACTCCTGGAGGCGAACGAGGCAGGACCCGCACCACTCCCCGCGTGCATCAACCTGACCGCATGCTCCGGAGGCGGCCTTGAGCTGTACCGGGCGGGCGGTCGTCAGGGCTGGGGACCGCACAGCAGGAGCCAGCGCAGCAGCACGGTCCAGCACCGCTGGCGCTCGGGGGCAGGGATGTCGAGGACGGGCAGCCACTCCCCATTGCCGTCGCCATTGCCGTCGCCGTCGCCGTCGCCATTGCCGTCGCCGTCGGCGGCGCCGGTGGGACGAGGGTCCCGGCCTGTGGCCATAAGTGCTCCTGGTGGTCACTGGTTTCGACGGGAGGCGAACCGCCGAGTGGATCCCGGTTCCCGGCTGAACACCGCCACCCTGCGGCTGTACGGCGGACCCCGCGCGGCCGGAGAGCCCGAATGGAGGCGGCACACCACCACCGAGCGGGTCACCGCGCGGCCGTCGCTGACCGGGACGCCCCCGGGCGGTCAGTCAGGCGGAGCCTCCCGGCGCTCGCCACGCACGTCCGCGACGGCGACGGCGAGTGCAAGGAGCACGAACGCGAGCGCCGTGAGCAGCCCGAGCTGCAGGGCCCGCCCCCAGTCGTCGTGGTTGGCGACGTGGGCGAAGAAGACGGCGCCGACCATCGCGATGCCCGCCGCCGAGCCGATGCGCTGACCGGTCTGCAGGACGCCGCTGGCCGAACCGCCCAGGGACACCGGCACCTTGGACAGCGTGAGCGTGGTGTTCGGCGAGATCACGAGCCCGGAGCCGACCCCGGCCAACAGCAGCGGCACGGCCGCCACCAGGGCCACAGCGCGTCCGGGTACCAACTGCACCACCGCCATCGTGCCCGCCAGTCCGAGCGCGACCCCGACCAGGCCGTACGCCACCAGGCGCCGCCCGTGCCTGACCACGAGCCGCCCACCCGCCGCCGCAGCACCCGCCGACCCGACCGCCACCGGCGTGGCGGCCAGGCCCGCCTGCAGGGCGCTGAGACCGTGCCCGTTCTGCAGAAACAGCGTGTAGACGAAGAACAGCGTCGTGAACCCCGAGAAGTACGCCAGGCCGAGCAGCGCGCCCAGTGAGAAGGACCGCAGCCCGAACAGCCGCAGATCGACCAGCGGTGCGCGGCCCCGCGCCGACTGTCGCGATGCTCGCCGCTCCCACCCCCAGAAGCCCGCGAGCAGCGTCACCCCGGCGGGAATCAGCAGCCACTTGCCCCACCCGGCCCACTGCTGCTCCTGCACCAGGGGCAGCATGATGGCGACGACCCCGGTGCCGAGCAGCACCACACCGACCAGGTCGAAGCCGGTCCGCCCGCGCCCGGCGCGCTCGGTACGGGGCAGCAGCCGCAGGGCCGCCGCGAACGCGGCCACCCCGATCGGCAGGTTCACGAAGAACACCGCGCGCCACCCGTGCTCCGCCCCGAAGCCCCCGATGAGCAGCCCGCCGGCGAGCGGCCCGACCGCCGTCGAGATCCCCACGACGCTGCCGAGCCGCCCGAACGCCCGTGCCCGCAGCGGCCCTTGGAACATCTGCTGGATCAGCCCCGACACCTGCGGCGACACCATGCCCGCGGCGGCACCCTGCAGGAGCCGGAACACGACGAGCCAGGTGGCCCCGGGCGCGAGTCCACACGCCACGGAGGCCAGCGTGAACAGCGCGAGCCCACCCAGAAACACCTCCCGCCGCCCGTACAGATCCCCCAGGCGCCCCGCCGGCACCAGCACGAGCCCGAACGTCAGCGCATAGCCCGACACCACCCACGACAGCTCCGCCTCCGCGGCGCCGAGGCCACGCTCGATGGAGGGCAGCGCCACGTTGACGATCGACGTGTCGAGCAGCGTCATGAACCCGGCGGTCAGCAGGACTCCGAGCGCCCTCCAACTCCTCTGATCTGCGGCTTTGTCCGCGGACGCACGCGCCGTGGGGGTGTCCGTGCTGTCCATGCGCCCACGCTAGGCAGCACGGGTCCGGTCCGGCGGGCCGGAGAGCCCATCTGGAGTACGCCGGTGCGAGCTCCGCCCGACGATGCCTGACGGTGGGGGAGAGCCCCCACAGGCATAGCCACGGATACGACAGCCACATGCGTACGTACGAAGTACGTACGGAGACGGAGACGGAGACGGACACGTGCTCGACGACCTCGCACCCGAAGAACACCGCGAAGAACAACTCGACGAACACCGGCCCCAGGAACCCATCGTCCGTGACTGGCCCGCCCAGAACATCCAGGGCCCCGACTTCGACCCGGTCCTGACCGAGCTGATGCGCGAAGGCCCCCTCACCCGCATCAAGCTGCCGTACGGCGAGGGCTGGGCCTGGCTCGTGACCCGCTACGACGACGTACGCGCCGTGGCGAACGACCCCCGCTTCGTCCGTGACCCTGTCACCGAACGTCAGATCACCCGCCTCGCCCCGCACTTCAAACCCCGGCCCGGCGCGCTCGCCTTCGCCGACCCGCCCGACCACAACCGGCTGCGCCGCGTGGTCGCTCCCGCCTTTACGGCGCGTGGTGTGGCGCGGCTGCGCGCCCGGGCGCAGGAGACCCTCGACGCCTTGGTGGACACCCTCGTACGGGACGGCTCACCGGCGGATCTCACGGCCCGCGTCCTCGAACCGTTCCCCATCGCGGTGCACTGCGAGGTCATGGGCGTACCCGAGGCCGACCGCCCGCGCCTGCACCGTCTGACCCAGGAGATCGTGTTCCCGTCACGCGACGCGACGGTCACGGGCCGAGCGAAGGACGAGCTGTACGGCTGGCTCGCCGACGAGATCCGCGCCCGCCGCACCGACCGACCCGCCCCCTCCCCCTCCCCCTCCCCCACGGCGGAACCCGACCCCGACCTCAACGCCGAACCCGCCGCCGGCGACATCATGTCGCTCCTGGCCGCCGGGGTGGACCGCGGCGATCTGACGGAGGAGGAGGCCATCGGCGTCGCGGGCCCGCTGCAGATCGGCGGCGAGGCCGTCACGAACAACACCGGCCAGATGTTCTTCCTGCTCCTCACCCACCCCCACCTCCTCCACCGCATGCGGACCGACCCCACGATCCGCCCCCGGGCCATCGACGAACTGCTCCGCTACATCCCGCACCGCAATTCGGTCGGCCTCGCCCGCATCGCCACGGAGGACGTGGAGCTGTGCGGCCGACGCATCAGGAAGGGCGACCCGGTCTACGTCTCGTACCTGGCGGCCAACCGCGACCCGGCCGTCTTCCCGGACCCCGAAAGCATCGACTTCGACCGCCCGGACAACCCGCACGTCTCCTTCGGCCACGGCACTCACTACTGCACGGGCGGCCCGCTCGCCCGCCTCCAGATCGACCTTCTCCTCGACACCCTCCTCGACCGCCTCCCCACCCTGCGCCTCGCGACCGCCCCGCACGCGATCCCCTGGCGCCGCAACGCCCTGATCCGCGGTCCCGAGGCGCTGCCGGTCGCGTGGTGAGTGCGACGCCGTACGGTGAGCGAGTGGAGCGGTCAGTCGTCGGACATGGTCTCCAAGCGCGCAAGATCCAGCTCGTCCAGGACTGCGTCCGTCGACCGGCCCGTCAGCATCGCCACCCGCTCCGTTTGCGCGGTTGCCCACCCCGTCAGGCACAGAACGAGCACCCGCAACCCGTCCTGCCCGTACTCCTCCAACACCCTGCCGGTGACGTCCCACGCCTCTGTGGGGACACGTTCCGGCGGCTCAAGCCCCACCACCGTCCGCAGCATGTCGGCAACCACCCTGGATACGTCCGGTGCGAGTGCAGCCAGACGACGATCCTGCTCAGAAGCTGGCCGCCAGGGTGCGGCAGCCGTCGGCGGTGAGGTGAACGCGTTCGTCGTGCAGGATCCGTGGGGTCTCCTCGCGGCCGACGAGCCCGCGTGCTTCCAGGGAGCGGATGGTGCTGATGCTGATCCGAAGATCGTCGCGGCTAAGCAGGACAGAACTGACCTCAACCGCACGGGCCCCTGGAGACCTTGACCGACGTCGCCCGGTGGCGTGGGCACCCGGGCAGCCGCGAACGGCGTACGCGTCTGGCCGTGCCAACCAGCGTAGTGGCGGTTACTGACGGTTACTGACAATGAGGAGGTCTCTTCCCACCGTCACTACAGCGGCCCTGTTGTGCAACGCAGCCCCCGCGGGTGGGGCAACCAGCCTTAGGGTCGCGGCAGTTGATGGGAGGGAGCATCGGATGATCCATGATCTGACGGAGCTCGGCCGCGTCGGTCGTGCGCTGAGCGAGGTGCTGGACCTGCTGAAGAGCGAGCAACAGCGCCTGGAGCAGCAGCATGGGCAGGACCGGTACCGGGAGGGCACCGCGGGCAGTCCGAGGCAGACGCTGCATGGGATCGGCCAACTGTGCAGCGGCGTGGGCGACGTGCTCAAGCACGTGGCCCTGGCCGCCGGGTACATCTCGCTCGGCCTGGACGAGGGCGCCGACAACGAGGTGGAGCTGGCGCGCATGAAGCCGGTGGGCGTTCCCTCCGGTGTGGACCGCATGGTGCGCCCGCTCGGCGAGTCCACTGTGCGGGCGCTGCAGATACTCCGCGATCTCGACGGGTTCTTCGATACGGAGCTCGGGCTCGCGATCGAGGTGGCCCTGGCCGCACCGCAGGCGACGTATCCGCCGGACGACTGGGCTGCCTACCAGCGCCAGCAGCGTGAGCGGCCGGAGTGACCCGACAGTGCTCGGGATAGCCTCAGGTCGTCGGGGTGAGTCCCGAACACTCGGTGCTCAGCCCGGAGTTCCCTTGTACGCCACTGCTCCCGCCGTCGGCCAGAGAGAAAGCAGCCCGTCCATGGTGGGCGGCGTAAGGCGAACTACCCGGCCGTCCCCGGGGCGGCAGGTAGCCGGGTGGTGAACGAGAATGTCCGAGTCGATCGGCATCATGGGGCGCATGAGCCACATCATCACGATGTACATCGCTGACCAGAGCCGCCTCATGTCCTACCTGAGCGGTGACCTCGACGAGCACCAGCAGCGCACCGTTCGCGACTACATACACAAGGACGCCCGGGAGCACCAGGCCAGCCTCGATCGCCAGGGCATCGACCTGGGGCTGAGCATCCCCGACGCGCTCGATCATCTCCTCGCCGGCCGACCCGACGCCGACGGCGATTGCGTCGGCAACGCCTACTACGGCGCGATGCGGCACATCATCGCCAACATCGGTTCCGACCCCATCGAGTTCGGCGTCTACTCCAAGCCCTCCACGTTCTTCGGGCTCCTGGACGACGAGCTGCGGCGGGCCGGTGTCCCTGCCGACCTGCTCCCGCACGGGTTCCTCTACGCCGACCTCCCCGACGAGATCCCCTTCTCCATTCCGTCCCCCCTCGACGGATACCCAGCCTTCGGACGCCTTCCGCTGGCCAAGACAGAAGCCGTCGCCGACGCCTACACCGCCGTCCTCGAGGCCATCGACAGCTCCTTCGTCTACGACACCAAGCTCCTCATCAAGACGATGCAGACCGAGCACGACGAATGGCAGAGCGCTCTGCAGTACGGGCACACCATGGACACGATCTTCTTCTCGATCCAGGGCTGACCAGCTCCCGTTGCCCAGAACCGGTGTGCCTCAGACAGCGGGCCCGGGCGGCCTGGGCGACAGGGCAGTGGGATGATCTCGAGGTGCGGGTGGCCTGCCCGTCCGACCGCACCCCGAGAGGCCCTTCGACCGCCTCAGCGACGCGCTCGCCCCCGGGGCAGGTGACGGTGTATGTGCCGCCGGGGAAGTCCCAGCCGTCGGTGGCCGTTGCGGCCGTCGATGCGCAGCGGTGCGGTGCCGTGGGCGCCGCAGTCGCATTGGTCGGCACCGGTCTTGACGATGCCGCGGATCTCGAACTGGTGGTCTTTGAAGGCCTGCGGGATCGGGTCGGCGGGGATCGTCGCGGCGGCTTCGTAGGCCTGGTGGATGATCTCGCGGTAGCTGCGGCGCACGTTGTACTCGTCGTCGGCGAGCCACTTCATGAGGGTGGCGTGCGTGATGTGCAGGCCACCCTCCTCGAGTGCGGTGTAGCCGCGGTGGGTGTGGGTGAGGTGGATGAGCTGGGCCTGCCAGGTCTTGGCCTTGTAGGACGCCAGGCGTCCCTTGGGCTGTACGCCGAAGTCGGCCAGTCAGGCTGTTGAGTGCCGCATCCTGCGTGGGGCCCTGGCCTCGAGGCTGGGGCATCAGTCCTCACTTCCCTGCATGGTTTCGCTCTTGGCTTTGACCTCGCCGAACCCGGTGCCGACCTTGTACTTGTAGGTGGCGGGTGCGGTGCCGTCAGGGGTCCAGAACACGGCCTCATCGACGTTGCGCAGGGCGATGAGGGTGTGTCCGTCCTGGACGGCGCCCCACGCCTTGACCCAGTGGCGTACGGAGGCTTCGGCGACCATGTGTGGAACGTCTTGATATTCCCCAGGGCTGGGGTCACGTAATTCCCCAGCCCCTCGCGTGATCGGGCTCTATTTGGTCAGGACTTGCCGGGCTT
>NZ_JBFBJK010000056.1:0-6919 GCF_040686095.1 Streptomyces sp. NPDC086554 | reverse complement strand
TTTTCACCAGGTCCCTCTTAAACCCCTCCCCCTACCCCCCGTTCTCCCTAGCGGGCCGCACCGCCCCCCCGACGGGCGGGGCCCCCGCGGGGGGGGGCCCCACTCCGTTCCGTCCGTCTCAGGTCACCCTGCGTTCCTGGTCGCGCTCTGTCCTTGTCCGTCCAAGGTCACCAAGTGGCCCGCAGCTGGCGGATGATCCGCCGCTTCAGCCGCACCCTGCGGCTGCCGTCCGAGTGCAGGCTCAGGCGGTCCAACTCCCAGTGTCCGTACTCTGCGTGGTCTGTCAGCAGACGCGTGGTTTCCTTGCGGGTGACCCCGCGTGGCACATACACGTCGACAAATTCGTATTCCGGCATCGCATCTATTGTGCAAGTACAGGCCCGGTACGGATAGCGTCTGCACTATGTCTGATGCTGCGCAGCCCACCGCTGCCGAGGTACGTGCCGCCGCCGAGGCGGTCAAGACCGCGCTCGACCGCCACCTTGCCGCGGTCGAACGCAGGTCGGGGGAGGACGACCCGGCCGTCTACGAAGCGTTCAACGAGCTGGCCGCCGCGGCCGAGACCTATGACGAGCTGCTCTACGACCGCTATGACGAGGTCACGCCCTTCGAGATCCCCGGCGCGGACGGCGACGTTCCGCCGTACCAGGGTCCCGAGGAGCCGAACGCGCTCAGCGTGCTGATTCGCAGGGACTACACCGTGGCGGAGCCGCATCGGCTGCTCGCCCAGGCCCAGCGGGTCGCGGATCTCGACGCGGACACGGTGGCGGGCGAGAGTCCGGCCGCCGCGGCGGCCGGCAGCAGCGTGCATGCCGCGCTCGGCGTGCTCTTCGGCGAGTTCGAACCGGACGAAATCGCCTCCCGGCACAAGGAGTTCGGCCTCGAGGAGGGTGACTCCACGCTCTGGGTGACCGCCCTTGACGAGCCCGCGGAGCCGGGGGAGTGGCTGGAGCTCCCCTTCGACCAGGCGGACCCGCACCGGATCGTGTGCCGCTTCGACGTCAGCACGGTCTTCGACGACGAGCTGGACGACGAGGACCTCGACGCGGAGGTGGCCGCCGCGGCGGCGCTGGCGCGGGAGGCGGTGGAGGAGCTCGACGAGACCGACGAGACCGATGAGCTCGACGATACGGACGGGGTGGACGAGGTCGACGCCGTCGATGTGGACGACGATCGCAGTCCGTTGGACGCCGATCGCTGATTTCTGCCGGCCCGGCGCCTGGGGCGGTGCCGCACCAAGCGCCGGGTGAGCGAGGGACTGGGCGGGCAGGCTCAGGGGAAGTGGGGCTTCCCCCCCCCGCCTCCCCCGGCCGCCCTGCGGTCAGGCTGTTGCCGGGACCTGGGGGCGTAGGAGGGTCTGGAGGCGGGTCGTGCGCGGCTTGGGGGCGACTTCCGCCACCGCACGCGGCAGCGCCTGTTCCGCGCCCTGGACCACCGACAGGTGGCGTTCTCCGCGGCTGAACGCGGTGTAGACCCAGGCCCGGGTCAGCGCGGCCGTCGCGTCGCCCGGCAGCACCACGACCACCGCGGGCCACGTCAGACCCACCGCCTGGTGCGCGGTCAGCGCCCAGGCGTGGCGGACCGTCTGCTCCACCCGCTCCTTCGGTACGACGACGGGCGCGCCGTCGCACTCCAGGTGCAGCCCCTCCGCGTCGGCCCGGACCACCCGGCCCAGAGTCGTGCGGCCCGGCGCCGGGACGTGGGCGACGCGGTCGCCCGGGTCGAAGCCGCCGAACCGGCCGGGGCCGGGGTTCAGCCGCTCCTTGAGCGCCGCGTTCAACGCGCGCGTGCCCGCCGCCCCGCCATGCCCGGGGGTGATGACCTGGGTGTCCTGCGGGGGCACCCCGATCGCCCGCGGCACCGAGTCGGCCACGAGCTGCACCGTGCGGTGCACCGCCTCGCCCGCGTCCCGCACGGGGACGATCACGACTTCCTTGCCCGGCGCGTCGACCTGGTTCAGCTCTCCGATGCCGATGCCGGAGATCAGCTCCCCGATGGGCCCGGGGTCCGGGACGCGCGAGACGATCTGCGGGCAGCAGCGCGCCGCGACGAGGTCCGCGAAGACCCGTCCGGGGCCCGCCGACCACAGCACCCCGGGGTCACCGCTCAGCACCAGACGGGCGCCGTCCGGCAGGGACTCCACCAGCATCGCGGCGGTCTCCACGTCCAGCTGCGGCGCGTCCAGGACCACCAGGAGGTCCAGGGCGAGCGCACCGTCCCTGTCCCGCCCCGGCCCCTCCGCCCCGGAGAGCAGCCCCGCCACGGTCACGGCGGCCGCCTCGTCCGAGCCGACGAGCCCGGCCAGGCGCCGGCGCCCCGCCGCGCTGTGGGTGGCGGCGCACACCCGCAGGCCGAGCGCCTCGGCGGCGGCCACCAGAGCGGCGGGCTCTGTGCGGGCCGTCTCGCCGCCGGTGTGCAGGACGAGTCCGTGCCCGGCCACGGCGCGGATCAGCTCGGCGGTGGAACCGGACGCCTCGCCCGCGGCGGACTCCCAGTCGCCGGCCTGCGGGCCCGAACCGTCTTCCTTGGGCAGGGAGTTGATCAGTCGGGCGAGCCCGTCGGCGAGGCTCTCCTCGGCCAGTGCGTACTGCTCGAGGCCCACCAGGACGCGGACCGGGCGCTCGGTCTCCTCGCCCTCGTCCTCGTCGTCAGCCGGTGCCGGGGCAGGCGCTCCCGGTGTCTCGATCGCGTCCTGGAAGACCAGGATGTCGCCCTCCGTGATCGCGCTCTGCACCGCGGCGTCCGCGTCCGGCACGGCACGCTGCCCGAGCGCTGCGGTGAGCGCGGAGGCGTCCAGGGCCGTGTGCCCGGCGACGGCCGCCTGCTCCAGGAGCCAGACGGTGATCGCGCGCCCCCTGCGCTCGTCGTCGGGCCCGCACTCCGCGCCGAGCAGCGCCCGCGCGAATCCGTCGGCCTGCTCCGTGCGTACGCCGCCGACCCGGAGCAACTGCCAGGGGTCGTCCCGCAGTTGAGCGTCTGCTCCCTCGCCGAGGGCTTTTGCCGCGCGGGCCGCCAGGGTCGCGGGCGCGCCGCCTTCGGCGAGCACGGCGCGGACCGCGTCGACGGCCTCGTCGCCAGGGCCCGCCACGGGCGCCACGGGCTGCGGCCGCCGCACGGGCTCGGGCGCGGACCTGCGCGGCGCGGGCTCGGGCTCACGGAAGGCGCTGGCCACGGGCTGCTCGCCGCTCTCCACCGCCCGCACGGCGGCCAGCAGATCGGCGGCCGTGCCGCTGAGCTTCGCCCCCGCGTCGACGGGCCCCTGCTTGGCGGCCTTCCGCTCTTCGATCCGCTCCCGCAACTCCCGCTGAGCGGCGAGCTCCGCCTCGGCCTCGGAAAGCTCCTTGCTCTCGGCGGAGCCTGCTGCGGCGGCGTCCCCCGCTCCGGCAACCCCACTCCCGCTGCCCTCGGGCGCGGCGGCAGCAGGGCCGGCGGCACCGTCCGCGTCGGCCGTTCCGGCGGAGCCGTCCGTGGTGGTGTCGGCCGCGCCTTCGGCCTCCGGGGCCCGCGCCCCGGTCTCCTCCGCGGCAGCGGTCTCCGCTTCCGGCTCCGTACTCACAGCGTGCTCCAGTCCTGATCGGGGTAGCGGTGCACGGGCGCCGACACATCGTCGAGCGCCTGGCAGATCTCGTCAGGAAGACTAAGGGTCTCCACTGACAATGCGGCCGTGAGCTGCTGCGCGTTGCGCGCGCCGACGATCGGCGCGGTCACCCCGGGGCGGTCGCGCACCCAGGCCAGGGCGACTTGGAGGGGCGTCGCCGCGAGGCCGTCCGCGGCCGTGGCGACCGCGTCCACGATGCGGCTCGCGGCGTCGTCGAGGTACGGCGCGACGAACGGCGCAAGATGCTCGGAGCCGCCCCGCGAGTCGGCGGGGGTGGAGTGCCGGTACTTCCCGGTGAGCACCCCGCGCCCCAGCGGCGACGACGGCAGCAGGCCCACCCCCAGGTCCTGCGCGGCGGGCAGCACCTCGCGCTCGATGCCGCGCTGCAGCAGGGAGTACTCCATCTGCGTACTGGCCAGGCGGGTGCGTGTGCCCGGCGCCGCGAGCTGCCATGTCGCCGCCTTGGCGAGCTGCCAGCCGGAGAAGTTCGAGATCCCCGCATAGCGTGCGCGGCCGCTGCTGACGGCGATGTCCAGGGCCTGGAGCGTCTCGTCGAGCGGTGTGGCGGGGTCGAAGGCGTGCACCTGCCACAGGTCGACGTGGTCCGTGCCGAGCCGGGCGAGCGACGCGTCGAGCGCGGAGAGCAGATGACCCCGCGAGCCGTCGAAGCGCCGCTCCGGGTCGGGGACGCTGCCCGCCTTCGTGGCGATGACCAGGTCACGCCGCGGCACGAGCCGTTCTATGAGGCGGCCGAGCAGATACTCGGCCTCCCCGTCGCCGTACACATCCGCCGTGTCGACGAGGCTGCCGCCCGCTTCCCAGAACACCTTCAACAGGTCGGCGGCGTCGCTCTCGTCGGTATGCCCCCAGGTGAGGGTGCCGAGTCCGATCCGGGACACGCGAAGGCCGGTACGGCCGAGATGCCTCTGCTCCATGGGCGCTGAGGTTACTGGCCGGGCCACCGCGGCGGGTGGGGCTGTGGGCAAACCGGCGCCTGTGGACAACTCCGCCACCCGTCCGCCCGCCCCTGACGGCCCCCACCGCCACGCGCTACAGTCCCCGGCACAGGGACGTTACTGCGCAGTAAGGGGATTCGGCCATGCAGCTCGGGATCAACCTCGGCTACTGGGGCGCGGGAATGGACGGCGACAATCTCGCCGTCGCCAAGGAGGCCGACAAGCTCGGCTACGCGGTCTGCTGGGCCGCCGAGGCGTACGGCTCGGACGCCGCGACGGTGCTGTCCTGGGTGGCCGCACAGACCGAACGTATCGACATCGGATCCGCGATCTTCCAGATCCCGGCCCGGCAGCCCGCGATGACCGCCATGACGGCCGCCACGCTCGACTCGCTCTCCGGCGGCCGCTTCCGCCTGGGCCTCGGTGTCTCCGGACCGCAGGTCTCCGAGGGCTGGTACGGCGTCAGGTTCGACAAGCCGCTCGCCCGCACCCGCGAGTACGTCGAGATCGTCCGCAAGGCGATGACCCGCGAGCGTCTCTCGTACGAGGGCGAGCACTGGACGCTGCCGCTTCCGGAAGGCCCCGGAAAGCCCATCAAGCTCACCGTCCACCCGCAGCGCGAGCACATCCCGCTCTACATCGCGGCGATCGGCCCCAAGAACCTGGAGCAGACCGGCGAGATCGCCGACGGCGCCCTGCTGATCTTCCCCGCGGCCGAGCACCTGGAGGAGACCGCGATCCGTCATCTGCGCGCCGGGCGCGAGAAGGCGGGCAAGACCATGGACGGCTTCGACATCGTCCCGACGCTGCCGCTCGCGGTCGGCGACGACGTGCGCGGCCTCGCCGACATGTTCCGCCCCTACACCGCCCTCTACGTGGGCGGTATGGGCAGCCGCAAGCAGAACTTCTACAACCAGCTCGCCCAGCGCATGGGCTACGAGAAGGAAGCCGCCGAGATCCAGGACAAGTACCTGTCCGGCGACAAGGACGGCGCGGCGGCCGCGGTGCCGCACGAGCTGATCGACTCGACCACGCTGCTCGGATCCGTGGACCGCATCGCCGAGCGGATGCAGGCCTATGCGGCGGCCGGCGTCACCACCCTCACGCTGTCCCCGGCGGGCTTCACCCTGGAGGAGCGGATCAAGGCCCTGCGCGCGGGCACGGAAGCACTGGAGCGCGCCGGACTGGCGTAAGCGGAGGGGGAGAGTTTCTGCGGCCGTGGTGGGGGCTCGGGGGTCTTCCCCGCCACGGCCGTCACGGGAAACAACGCGTCGTGGAGCCCCTCGGTTACGGCCTGGTCCGGCCTTTGGCCGTCCTCCGTTTGGCGGAGCTGCCTCGTACCCCTGTTGCCCGGAGGCCGACATCGCATTTGACTAGTTCTTTGCGGACGTCCGCGCGGAGGGCATGGAGGTGCCACTGATGCTTTCGGCCAAGAGTGTCTTCGAGGAGATCCTCGACAACGACGAGTCGTTCCGGCTCTTCTGTTCCATCGCGGCCAGCGGTGAGTCGCAGGGCGGCTGGGAGAACGGACGCATCGCCGCCCTGGTCCCCGAGAGCCAGCGCGGGCTCGCGCCCAAGATCACCCGGCACGGCGCCGACGAGGACAAGCACGGGCGGATCTTCAACGCCCTTCTCAAGAAGCGAGGCCTCGAGCCCTGCGAGGTCCCGCACGAGACCGACTACACGATGCTCCTGGAGAAGCACGGCATCGGCCTCGCCCACGAGAAGCTCCGGGACGACGTCCCGCTGACCGAGCACGACATCATCACGTACCTCTCGCACAGCCGCGTCACCGAACAGCGCGCCGCCGACCAGATGGTGATGCTGCGCAAGGACTTCGGAGACCACCCCGAGATCGGCAAGGCCGTGAAGATGATCTCGAACGACGAGGACAACCATCTGGCGTACTGCCACGAGGAGTTGCTGCGCTTCGCGTACGCCGGACACGGCCGCACCATCCAGGCCATCCTGCGCGAGTGTGCCATCGCCGAGATCCGCATCTACCGCGACGTCAGCCTCGCCGTGATGGACCACATGGGAGGCATCCTGGGCTGGCCGAAGGCCAAGTCGGCGGTGCTCGCCGCGGGCATCCACGGCATGTACGCGTACGAACGGCTCGGCGGCTGGCGGCGGATGGTGTCCCTGAAGATGCCCGAGCGGCGCGACGCGCTCGGCGGGCCCGCCACCTCGGCGCCCGAGTTCGCCTGACCGGGGCCGCCCCCCTGGAGCCGGCCGCTAGGGCCTGTCCGATGGGTCAGGCTGGTCTTCGTGCCGGGTGCCGATTCAGCAGGGCCGAGCGGGCCCTGGTGCGTGCAGCTGCAAGGCGGAGGAGGGCGACAACGCGGAGCGTTGGCAACCGACGACA
>NZ_JBFBJK010000055.1:0-15908 GCF_040686095.1 Streptomyces sp. NPDC086554 | reverse complement strand
GGGGGCACCTCCCTGCTCGAGCGAAGCCGAGAGCTTGGGGGAGTGCGTGCCAGGGGTCGCGACCCCGGCAGGACCCATCGGACAGGCCCTAGCCCAGGAAGGTACCGGCGGGCACGCCGAGCGACAGGGCGAGGGGGATGCCGGCCATGGCTATGGCGATCGCCCTGCCCTGCAGCTGGACCGGGGCAAGGCGGCGGGCGTATCCGGCGAGCAGCGCCCAGGCGAGACCGGCAGCCACGCCCGCGACGAACCGGGCCACCATGGTCAGGGGGTAGTTGCCGGAGACCGCCGTGACGGTATTGGCGAGGGCGAAGCCCGTCATCGCGGTCAGCAGCAGCCGCTTGCGCCGCCACCCCGCGGTGGCCGCGGTCAGCGGGATCGCGGTGAGCGCGGTGCCGATCGCGTAGATGGTGACCGTCTGGCCCATCGCGGACTCGCCGACGCCCAGGTCGGCGCTCATCGCGGGTAGGAGCCCCGCGGGCAGGGTCTCGGTGAGGCTGGTGATGAAGACGGCGGTTGCGAGGGCGAGGAGCGCGGCGAGCGGGAGCTTCTGCCGCGGGTTTCCGGCGCGGGAAGGTGCTTGCGAAGGGGCAGTTGGGTGTGTCGTGTCGTGGCTCATGCCCGTATGCTCAAACCCTCACATCGATGTGAAGGTCAAGCGAGAGGCTGCGAGGTCGATCTGATGCGGATCGGAGAGCTGTCGGAGCGCACCGGGACCCCCCGGCGACTGCTGCGCTACTACGAGGAGCAGGGCCTGATCATGGCCGAGCGCTCCGCGAACGGCTACCGCGAGTACGACGAGCGCTTCGTGGACCGGGTCCTGCAGATCCGCGGGCTGCTCGACGCGGGCCTTCCCACCCGCATCATCAAACAGATACTGCCCTGCCTGGACAAGCCCCGTACGATCTACTTCCCGGACGCGACACCGGAGATGATCTCCACCTTGGAGCATCAGCGCGACCGCATGACCGAGCGCGTGGAGTGCCTGACCCGCAACCGGGACGCCATCGCGGAGTACCTCGACGCGGTGCGCGACGGCAATCCTCCGGACACCGCCCTGGAGACGTCCGCGGCGTCATGACCCGAGCAACGCGTCGAGCCTAACGGCCAGTTGACCCGGACCGCCCCGGTCGTCCAGGGCGAGGGCGATGGCCCGCAGCCGCGGGAATTCCTGTGCCGGCATGCGGTGCAGGCCGAGGCGGAAGGCGGGGTCCGGCTCGCCCGGCTCGTCGTCCATGGCCAGCGGGGTGGACAGGAGGCGGGTGGCCAGGAGGGGGACCGGCTGCCGATCGGCCCCTGGGCTGGCATCGGGGTCCTGGCCGGCTACGCGGTCGCGGCGCTCCTGGCAGGCGGCGTGCTGCTGCTGGTGCGGGACGCGTGAGGCGCGGGGACCGTCCGGTGCGGCGCGGGCTGCATATACAGTCACCACCGATCAGCTCCGCATTCGTACACCTGAAAGACCCGCACCATGGCCGTCGACGAACTCGACACCCGCATCCTGCGGCTGCTCCTCGAGCAGCCGCGCACCAGTGTCCGTGAGTACGCGCGCGTGCTCGGTGTCGCACGCGGCACCCTGCAGGCCCGGCTCGACCGTCTCGAGCGGGACGGTGTGATCACCGGGACCGGTCCTTCGCTCTCGCCCGCCGCGCTCGGCCACCCGGTCCTCGCCTTCGTGCACATCGAGGTCACCCAGGGGCATCTGGACGAGGTGGGCGACGCGCTCGCCGCCGTGCCCGAGATCATCGAGGCCTTCTCGATCACCGGCGGCGGCGATCTGCTGACCCGCGTGGTCGCCCGCGACAACGGCCACCTGGAAGACGTCATCCAGCAGCTGATCCAGCTGCCGGGCGTGGTGCGCACCCGTACGGAGATGGCGCTGCGCGAGCGGGTGCCGAGCCGTCTGCTCCCGCTGGTCGAGTCGATCGGGCGGGCCGCGACCGCGCAGCGGTGAACTGGGCCTCGGACGTCGGTGAACCAGGCCTCGGACGTCGGTGAACCAGGCCTTGGACGTCGGTGAACTGGGCCTTGGCATCCTTGACGGCATGAGCACCTTCGGCAGCCCTCTAGGCAACACCTCGGTCATCTTCGATCTCGACGGCACGCTCGTGGACAGCGAGCCGAACTATTACGAGGCGTCGCGCGCGCTGCTCGCCGAGCACGGCGTCCGCTACACCTGGGCGGACAACGAGGCCTACGTCGGCATCGGCACCCAGGAGACCCTCGCCACCTGGCGGGACCGGTACGGCATCGACGTACCCGTCGCCGAGCTGCTCACCGAACTCGACCGCCGCTATCTCGATCTCGCCCGCGCCGACACCCATGTGTTCCCCGAGATGCGGGGGCTCGTGGAGCGGCTGCACGGCGCCGGGGTGCCGATGGCCGTGGCCTCCGGATCCTCGCGGGCGGCGATCGACGCGATCCTCTCCGGTACGGGCCTGGACGCGCAGCTGACCACCGTGATCTCCGCGGACGAGGTAGCGCACGGCAAGCCCGCCCCCGACGTGTTCCTCGCCGCGGCCGCGCTCCTGGGCGCGGACCCCGCCGACTGCGTGGTCTTTGAGGACGCCGCTCCGGGCGCGACGGCAGCTCACGCGGCCGGCATGCGCTGCATCGCGATCCCCTACGTCGCCGCCCACGCGGACGCCCCCGCGTTCGCGGCTGCGGCGCTGCTGCTGCCCGGCGGACAGAGCGAGTTCACGGCGCAGGCCGCGCTCGACTTCCTCAGCGCCGCGCCGCTGCGCGCTCGGCAAGCTCCGTCTTTTTGATCTTGCCGGTGGCGGTGAGCGGCAGTTCGTCGAGGAGCTCTATGCCGGGCACCTTGTACGTCGCCATGGCACCGGCCGCCCAGTCGTGCAGTTCCTGAGCGGTGAGGGTGCTGCCCTGGACGGTGCGCACGTAGGCGTAGGGGCGCTGGCCCGCCGCCGCGTCCGGGACGGGGACGACGGCCGCGGCCAACACGTCGGGGTGCCGGGCGAGCAGCGTCTCGACCTCGGCGGGAAAGACGCTCATGCCCTTCACCTTGATCATGTCCTTGTCGCGGCCCAGGTAGTGCAGACAGCCGTCCTCGTCGAGGCGGCCGATGTCGCCGGTGTGCAGCCAGCCGTCGCGCAGCGCCGCCGCCGTAGCCTCGGGGGCACGCCAGTAGCGGGTCAGGACCGAGGGGCCCCGGACGGTGATCTCGCCGGGGTCGCCGATCGGCAGCGGCAGGCCGGTCTCGAAGTCGACGATCAGGACGTCGGTGCCGGGGACCGGAAGACCGCAGAAGGTCGCGTCGCCCGCCAGGTCGTGGTCGCCGTCCTGGAAGCCGACGGTGCTGGTGTCGCTGGTGTGGGTCTCGGTCATGCCGTACGACGCCTCGCGCAGCACGCTGTCGTCGCCGACGGCCGCGCGCCAGCGGGCCCGCAGATCGGGGCTGAGCTTGCGGATGAAGGACACGGTGAGCGGGGCGGTCAGCGAGCTGAGGTCGTGGCGTGCGAAGTCCGGGTGGGAGAGGAGTTCGAGGTAGTTCTCGACCGTTCCGGCCATGGTGGTGACCCGGTGCCGCTCGATCGACGCGAGCACGGCGGCCGGCTCCCAGCGGGGCAGCAGCACGCTCGTGCCGCCGGAGACGAGCGGGGCGAGGATGCCGAGGTTCTCCCCCGCTATCCAGAACACCGGCAGGAAGCAGAGCGAGACGATGCCGTCGTCGGACGGCTGCGGCCCGCGGCTGTTGTCGATGGCGGTGGCCGTGTAGACCATGTGGCGCTGGGTGTGCTCGCAGCCCTTGGGCATTCCGGTGGTGCCGCCGGTGTAGTTGAGGGCGGCGAGGGCGTCCAGGTCGTCGGCGATGCGCCCGAGCGGCGAGTGCCCGATGGCGGCGCCCCAGGCGTCGGCGTCGTCGGCCACCAGGACGTCCCGAACCGCCGTCTCCGCGCGCACCTCGGCGAGCAGGCCCGCGAGCGAACTGTGCGTGATGACGATCTCCGGCCCCGCGTCGCGCAGTTCATGGCTCAGCTCCGCCGCCCGGAACATCGGGTTGACCGGTACGTGCACGGCTCCGGCCCGCAGCACGGCGAGCATCGCGATCACGAACTGCGGACAGTTGGGCAACTGGACGCCCACCCGATCACCGGCCCGCACACCCCGAGCGTCGAGCCAGCCCGCCAACCGGTCGGTGAGGTCGTCGAGTTGGCGGTACGTGAACGCCTCGTCCCCGAAGACCAGCGCGGGCCGCTCCGGCGCGGCCTGCGCCCAGTGCCGCACATATCCGGGCACGGTGCGAGTCCCCGCGCGGTGCTCCGTCGTGTCCGCCTGCCGCCCCTGCCTGGCCCTGGCCTGACGGGCACGCAGGTCTCGCAACTGGTCTTCGCGGTGCGAGGGACTGTGCAGGGGGCTGCGCAAGGGGCTGTGCATGTGGCTGCGCATGGGCGGCTCCTCAACGTTGGGGATCGACTCCGAGCAGGTGCAGGAACATGGCGGTGACGTCACGCACGGCCGCGTCGTACGTCCGCGGGTCGGCCGCGGCGAGCCGGGCGAACTCGATGCTCATGCCGCCGACCGCGCGGGCGACGGAGAGGGGATCGGCGACCGGGGCGGCCCTGCCCTCGGCGACGAGGCGGCGGATGTAGCGGGCCGAGCGGTGGATCGGCCGCTCCTGGGTCTCCTCCCACAGGGCGCGCACGTCGTCGTCGAGCTGCGCCTGCTGCTCCAACAGCCGTAGCAGCGGCAGGCGTTGGGCGTACGCGGCGATGAACGCGGCGGTGGAGGCGTGGCAGATCTCGCGGGCGTCGTCCCGGTCGACGCCCGGCACGTCCTGGGCTGCGAGGAACGCGTCGCGCACCCGCACCGCGAGGACGCGGAAGATCTCCTCCTTGGAGGCGAAGTAGACGTAGAAGCCCGCCCGCGAGACCTCCGCTTCGGCCGTGATGTCGGCGATGGTCGTCGGGCCGTAGCCGCGCCGCGCGAAGACAGCCTCGGCGGCGTCCAGGAGCCGCCCGCGGGCGGGGGCGTCGCTGCGGTCACGTGCGGTGCGGGTTGCCCAGGGCTGTTGATTGCGTGCCACGCGGCGAGCATATTGACGTTGACGCCAATGTCAATGAGCATGGCGGCGCCCCCTCGGGGGACCGGACATCTCAGGAGGGCTCCATGGGTTCTGCCGCTGTGCTCGTCGCCAACCGCGGGGAGATCGCCGTCCGCGTCCTGCAAGCAGCGGCGGAGGCCGGGCTGCGTACCGTCGCGGTGTACGCGGAGGACGAGGCCGCCGCGTACCACGTCCAACTGGCCGATGAGGCACAGCCGTTGGGCTCCTCAGGACCTGCCGCCTATCTGGACGCGGAGGCCGTCGTCGCCGCGGCCCGGCGCTCCGGGTGCGACCTTGTGCACCCCGGCTACGGCTTCCTGAGCGAGGACGCGGACTTCGCAGCGCGGTGCGCGGACGCCGGGCTGCGGTTCGTGGGGCCGTCCCCCGAGGTGCTCGGCCTGTTCGGCGACAAGGCACGCGCGCGTGCGCTCGCGGTCAGCGTCGGGGTGCCCGTCCTCGCGGGCACGCAGGGGCCCACGACGCTGTCCGATGCCGCCGGCTTCCTCGCCGGGCTCGGTCCTTCGGGCGCGGTGATGGTGAAGGCGCTCGGCGGGGGCGGCGGCCGCGGCATGCGTGCCGTGCACCGTCCTGCCGACCTGGCGGACGCCTGGGAGCGCTGCCGCTCCGAGGCCTTGCAGGGCTTCGGGCGCGATGCGCTGTACGTCGAGGAACTCCTGACCTGCGCCCGCCACATCGAGGTACAGATCGTCGGCGACGCGACCGGCGAGGTCAGCCATCTCTGGGAGCGCGACTGCAGCGCCCAGCGCCGCCACCAGAAGCTCATCGAGATCGCCCCCGCGCCCGGCCTCTCCCCCGCGGTCCGCGAGCAGCTGATCGACGCCGCCCTGCGGATGGCGCGCGCGTGCGGCTACGCGGGCCTCGGCACCTTCGAATTCCTGCTCCAGGGCGAGGAGTTCCACTTCATCGAGGCGAACCCGCGCCTCCAGGTCGAGCACACGGTCACCGAGGAGGTGACGGGCGTCGACCTGGTCACGGCCCAACTGCGCCTGGCGGCAGGCGCATCACTCGCCTCGCTCGGCCTGGCAGGCCCCCCGCCGGAGCCGCGCGGCTACGCCGTACAGGCCCGCGTCAACGCCGAGTCCCTGGCCGCCGACGGCACGGCCGTGCCCTCGACCGGCACGCTCACCCGCTTCGACGTGCCGACAGGTGCGGGCATCCGCGTAGACACGGCGGCCCGCACCGGGGCGGAGGTCGGTGCGCGCTACGACCCGCTCATCGCGAAGGTCATCGCCCATGTCCCGCAAGGGGACTTCGCCGCGGCCTGCGAACGCGCGTCGCGCGCGCTCACCGCCTTCGCCGTCGAGGGCGTACGCACGGGAATCCCACTTCTGCGGGCGCTGCTCGCCCATCCGGGCTTCACGGCGGGCGGCACCCACACGGCCTTCGTGCAGGAGCACATCGCGGAGCTGCTGCCGCAGGCGGATCCCTTGACAGACACCGGCGACGCGACGGTCACCGCCCCCATGACGGGCACGGTCGTCACCGTCGATGTCGCCGTGGGCGAACAGGTTGCGGCGGGCCGGCAGTTGCTCGTCCTCGAGGCGATGAAGATGGAGCATGTCGTCCGCGCGAACGCTTCCGGCACCGTGACCGGCCTGCACGCGCGCGTGGGCGACACGACGGCGGAGGGCCGCCCCCTGGTGACGGTCGACGCATCGGCGGCGGGCGAGGCGGGCGACCTGCTCCCCGAGGAAGCCGCCGACCCCGACGCCATCCGCCCCGACCTCGCCGAGACCCTGGCCCGGCACGCGGTCGGCCTGGACGCGCAGCGCCCCGAAGCCGTCGCCAAGCGCCACCACATCGGGCGGCGCACGGCACGCGAGAACATCGACGACCTCTGCGACACGGGCACGTTCACGGAGTACGGCGCGCTCGCGATCGCCGCCCAGCGCCGCCGCCGCTCCCTCGACGACCTGATCGCGTCGACACCCGCCGACGGCATGGTCACCGGCACGGGGCGGATCGACGGCGTGCCGTGCGTGGCGATGTCGTACGACTACACGGTGCTCGCCGGCACACAGGGCCTGCAGAACCACCGCAAGACCGACCGGATGCTGCAGCTCGCCGAGGAACGGCGGCTGCCGGTGGTGCTGTTCGCGGAGGGCGGCGGTGGCCGCCCCGGAGACACCGACACGACGTCCGTCGCAGGGCTCGACGTGATGACGTTCCATCAGATGGGGCGACTGAACGGACAAGTCCCCCTGGTGGGCGTCGCATCGGGCCGCTGCTTCGCGGGCAATGCGGCCCTGCTCGGCTGCTGCGACGTGGTGATCGCGACGCCCGAGGCGAGCATCGGCATGGGCGGCCCCGCGATGATCGAGGGCGGCGGCCTCGGCGTGTTCCGCCCCGAGGAGGTCGGCCCGCTGTCGGTCCAGGTGCCGAACGGCGTCGTGGACATCGCCGTGGCCGACGAGGCGGAGGCGGTGCGGGTGGCACGGAAGTACCTCGCGTACTTCACGTACGCCCCTGGGGCGGGCGCCAGTTGGCAGGCGCCGGACGAACGGCTGCTGCGGCACGCGGTCCCGGAGAACCGCCGCCGCGCCTATGACGTACGGGCCGCGATCGACAGCATCGCCGACACGGACTCGGTCCTGGAGCTGCGGCGCGGCTTCGGGGTCGGCATCATCACCGCACTGGTCCGCGTCGAAGGACGCCCGATGGGCCTGCTCGCCAACAACCCGGGCCACCTGGGCGGCGCGATCGACCGCGAGGCGGCGGACAAGGCCGAGCGCTTCCTGCGACTGTGCGACACGTTCGGCCTTCCGGTGGTGTCACTCTGCGACACACCGGGCTTCATGGTCGGCCCGGACGCCGAACGTACCGCGACCGTACGGCACTTCGCAGGGCTCTTCGTGACGGGCGCCCAGCTCCGCGTACCCCTCGTCAGCCTGGTCCTGCGCAAGGCGTACGGGCTCGGCGCGATGGCCATGATGGGCGGCTCGACGCGGGCGCCCGTGGCGACGGCGGCCTGGCCGAGCGGGGAGTTCGGCGGGATGGGCCTGGAGGGCGCGGTCCGGCTCGGCTACCGCAAGGAGCTTGCGGCGATCGAGGACCCCGCCGAGCGGGAGCGGGTGTTCGAGGCGCACGTCGCCGAGCTGTACGAGCACGGCAAGGCGGTGAACGCGGCGGCGGCCCTGGAGATCGACGCGGTCATCGACCCGGCGGACTCACGGAGGTGGATCCTCGCGGCCCTTGACCGCGGGGCGGGGCGGCCGGACGGGAGCGAATGACGCGACCACCCGCCCGGCGGCCGCGCACGGGTCAGGACTGCACGGGTCGGGACTGCACGGGTCGGGACTGCACGGGTCAGGACTGGGGGCGCTTCCCGTGGTTGGCCGCGTGCTTGCGGCGTGCCTTCTTCTTGCGGCGTCGCTTCGAGGACATGACGTTCCCCTCACTCGGTGGGACCCAACAGGGCGTTTGACCGCTTTCCACCGTTCCACACCGATACGTCACCGGCGACCGCAGATGCCCCGAGACCGAGACACTTGCCTCGGGATACGATCGCTCCGCCATGGAGATGAATGCCAAATACACCAGTCTCGTCGCGGTCGGCGACTCCTTCACCGAGGGCATGTCGGACCGGCTGCCCGACGGCAGCTACCGCGGCTGGGCGGATCTGCTCGCCGCACGGATGGCCGCCGCGTCGCCCGGTTTCCGCTACGCGAACCTCGCGGTGCGCGGGAAGCTCATCGGGCAGATCGTGGACGAGCAGGTGGACGTCGCCGCCGCGATGCGCCCCGACGTGATCACCCTGGTGGGCGGCCTCAACGACACCCTGCGGCCCAAGTGCGACATGGTCCGGGTCCGCGACCTCCTCGGACAGGCCGTCGAACGCCTCGCCCCGGCATGCGAGCAGCTCGTCCTGATGCGCAGCCCGGGACGGAACGGCCCCGTGATGGAGCGTTTCCGGCCGCGCATGGAGGAGCTCTTCGCGTACGTCGACGAGCTGGCGGCGCGGCATGACGCGGTGGTCGTGGACCTGTACGGAGCGGCCGTACTCGGCGACCAGCGGCTCTGGGACGTGGACCGGCTGCACCTGACGGCCGAGGGCCACCGGCGGGTCGCCGAGGCGGTCTGGCAGACGCTCGGCCACGCCCCCGAGGACGACTGGCAGTCGGCCCTGCCAGCCACCGCGCCGCCGAACTGGACCGCCCGCCGCGTGGCCGACGCCCGGTTCGCCAAGCAGCACCTCGCCCCCTGGATCGGCCGCCGCCTCACGGGCCGCTCCTCCGGCGACGGCCTCCCACCGAAACGCCCGGACCTGCTGCCTTACGAGGGCCCGCTCACCTGACCCTGGGCGGCGACGCCCGGCCCCCGCTCTCGTAGCTTCCGACAAATCAGGCCATGGCGCTGGCCTGCACGAACGGCCAGTAGAATCCGTACACGTGACTGCGCCTGCAAAGCCCCGTATCCCGAACGTCCTCGCCGGGCGTTACGCCTCCGCCGAGCTCGCCACCCTCTGGTCGCCCGAGCAGAAGGTGAAGCTGGAGCGTCAGCTCTGGCTCGCCGTGCTGCGTGCCCAGCAGGATCTGGGGATCGAGGTGCCGGACGCCGCCCTCGCCGACTACGAGCGCGTCATCGACGATGTCGACCTCGCCTCGATCGCCGAGCGCGAGAAGGTCACGCGCCATGACGTGAAGGCCCGCATCGAGGAGTTCAACGCGCTCGCCGGGCACGAGCAGGTCCACAAGGGCATGACCTCGCGCGACCTCACCGAGAACGTGGAGCAGCTGCAGATCCGGCTCTCCCTCGAGCTCGTGCGCGACCGCACGGTGGCCGTGCTCGCGCGGCTCGGGAAGCTGTCCGGTGAGTACGCCGAGCTGGTCATGGCCGGTCGCTCGCACAACGTGGCCGCGCAGGCGACGACCCTGGGCAAGCGTTTCGCGACGGCCGCCGACGAGCTGCTCGTCGCGTACCGCCGCGTCGACGACCTGCTGCGCCGCTACCCGCTGCGCGGCATCAAGGGCCCCGTCGGCACCGCCCAGGACATGCTCGACCTGCTCGGCGGCGACGCCGACAAGCTCACCGAGCTCGAGCAGCGGATCGCCCGGCACCTCGGCTTCGACCGCGCGTTCACCTCGGTCGGCCAGGTCTACCCGCGGTCCCTCGACTACGAGGTCGTCACCGCGCTTGTCCAGCTCGCCGCCGGGCCCTCCTCTCTGGCCAAGACGATCCGGCTCATGGCCGGGCACGAGCTCGTCACCGAGGGCTTCAAGCCGGGGCAGGTCGGCTCGTCCGCGATGCCGCACAAGATGAACACCCGCTCCTGCGAGCGCGTCAACGGCCTCACCGTCATCCTGCGCGGCTACGCGTCGATGACCGGCGAGCTCGCGGGCGACCAGTGGAACGAGGGCGACGTCTCCTGCTCCGTCGTACGCCGGGTCGCGCTGCCCGACGCGTTCTTCGCCCTGGATGGTCTGCTCGAGACTTTCCTGACCGTCCTCGACGAGTTCGGCGCCTTCCCGGCCGTCGTCGCGCGCGAGCTGGACCGTTACCTCCCCTTCCTCGCCACCACCAAGGTCCTGATGGCCTCGGTGCGCGCGGGCGTCGGCCGCGAGGAGGCCCACGAGGCCATCAAGGAGAACGCTGTCGCCTCCGCGCTCGCCATGCGCGAGCAGGGCGCCGAGCGCAATGAGCTGCTTGACAAGCTCGCCGCGGACGAGCGGATTCCGCTGGACCGTGCCGAGTTGGACGCCCTCATGGCCGACAAGCTGTCGTTCACCGGTGCGGCGAGCGATCAGGTCTCCGTCGTTGTGGCGCAGATCGAGGCGCTTCTGAAGGAGCACCCCGAGGCCGCGGCCTACACGCCGGGCGCGATTCTCTAGTACGTCACGGCCGCTGCCGCGCCGAGCGGTGTTCGCCCTTGCCCGACCTGCGGAGTCGCAGTGCGACGAAGGCGAGCACCCTGGCCGATGAGGACGAAGACGGCGTTCCAGATGAGGCTGCCCGCTGTCGTCAGGGCGAGGAAGACGGGCAGCCGCATCCGTTCCACGCCCGCAGGCACCGAGATCATGCTGCGGAAGATCGGGATCATCCGGCCGAAGAAGACCGCCTTGGTGCCGTGCCGCTGGAACCACGCCTCCGTGCGGTCGATGTCGGAGACCTTCACCAGTGGCAGGCGGGCGGCGAGGGCCACGACGCGGTCGCGGCCGAGCAGCGCGCCGATCGCGTAGAGCGCGAGCGCGCCCACCACCGAGCCCGCCGTCGTCCAGAGCAGGACCTCGACGATGCTGAACTTGCCCTGGCTCGCGGCGAATCCGGCGAGCGGAAGGATCACCTCGCTCGGCAGCGGCGGGAACAGGTTCTCCAGGGCGATGGCGGCACCGGCACCGGCGGCGCCCAGGGAGTCCATGAGGTCGGTGGCCCAGCCTGCGATGCCGTCGGCGGGTGGTTGCTGTGCGGTGTGTGTGATCATGTCGTCCACGCTAGGAATTCCCAGGTCGGGGCGGTATGCGGGGGCCCGCACGGTCCGCGGCGGGTTTCCGCAGCGCAGTTGTGCGGTTTTCCGCAGTCCGCCGGGAGGGGCCGCGCGGCTAGCGTGTTCGATCATGCGTACCTTTCTGCTCCGCCGGCTGCGGATGGCTGTGGGCCTCGCGGCGGGCGTGTTCAGCGCCGTCGTCGAGCTCGCCTTCACCGTCGTGGCTGGTATCTGGCTCCTCGTGACACTCCGGCGCGGCGACCGGGACCGCCCGGGTCAGGCCCAGTTCCTGGGCACCGCCTGGCGGTTGGCCGATGCCGAGCGGCGCAGGATGGCCGCCTTCTACGGCATCGAGTCCGGGTCCGCCCCGTCCGGCAAGGGGGCGCTCGGCTATGTGGCGAGCCGGTGGGCGCTGGGGCTTTTCGGCGGCGCGGTGCTGCTGTGCGCCCTGATCGGAGGGGCGTACGGGTCGCTCCTGGTGTGGGGCTGGTTCGTGGCCGACCTGAAGCGGTCGGCCTTCACCCTGGTCGCCTCCGGGGGCGCCGGGCTCTTCCTGCTGTTCCTGTGTATGCAGGGCGTGTACGCCGTGGCGCTGATGGAGGGGCGGCTCGCCCGGCACTTCCTCACGTCCGACGAGCGGGACGTCCTCGCGCGCCGCATCGGCGAGCTGGCCGAGAGCCGCGCCGGTGTGGTCGAGGCGGTGCACGACGAGCGGCGTCGCATCGAACGCGATCTGCACGACGGTGTCCAGCAGCGGATCGTCGCGCTCGGCATGCTGCTCGGCCGGGCCCGCCGCGCCTCGGACCCCGAGAAGTCCGCCCAGCTCCTCGCCCAGGCACACGAGGAGAGCCGCCGCGCGCTGGTCGAACTGCGCGATGTCGCCTGGCGGGTCTATCCGGCGGCGCTCGACGAGGGCGGTCTCGCGGCCGCCCTGGACACGGTGGCCGAGCGTGCCTCGATCCCCGTCCGTCTCGACTGCGCGCTGCGCGAGACACCGCCGCCGACCGCGCACGCCGTGGGGTACTTCGTGGCCGCCGAGGCCGTCACGAACGCGGTCAAGCACTCGGGGGCGACCCTGGTCACCGTCGGTGCCGCCCGGCAGGGCACGATGCTCGTCATGCGGATCGAGGACGACGGCCACGGCGGCGCCGACCCGGCGGGCGGCGGACTGCTCGGCCTGGCGCGGCGGGTGGCCGCCGTGGACGGGCTCCTCACCGTGACCAGCCCCGCAGGGGGACCCACCGTGATCACCGCGGAGCTCCCATGCGCGTAATGCTCGCCGACGACTCGACCCTGCTGCGGGAGGGCCTGGCCCGGCTCCTCGCGGACGAGGGCCATACCGTCACGGCCTCGGTCGGCGACGCGCAGGCGCTGCTCGCCGCGGTGGCCGATGATCCGCCGGACGCCGCCGTCATCGACGTACGCATGCCGCCCACGCACACCGACGAGGGGCTGCGTGCCGCCCTCGAGATCCGGAACGGCTGGCCGGGTACGAGCGTGCTCGTGCTGTCCCAGTACGTCGAACGCCGTTACGCCACCGAGCTGTTGACCACCGCCACCGAAGGCGTCGGTTATCTGCTCAAGGACCGGGTCGTCCAGGTCGACGAGTTCCTGGACGCCCTGGAGCGGGTCGGCTCGGGCCAGACCGCCTTCGACCCGGAGGTCGTACGGCAGTTGCTGGTCCTCAGCAGCCACACCGACCCGCTGCAGCGGCTGACGCCGCGCGAGCGCGAGGTGCTCGGCAAGATGGCGCAGGGGCACACGAACGCGGCGATCGCCGGGCAGTTGTACGTCTCGCAGAGTGCCGTCGAGAAGTACATCAACGCAATCTTCGACAAGCTGGAGCTGACGGGCACGACGGGTTACAGCCGCCGTGTCCTCGCCGTCCTGCGCTACCTCGGCTCCTGAAGCCGAGGGACCCTCGCTACAGACCTACGTCCCTGCTGCGGAAGTCCTCCAGGGACTCGCGCCGCACCAGGAGCCGCGCGTGCCCGTCGGCCACCGCCACCACCGGCGGGCGGCCGACGAGGTTGTAGCCGGAGGCCATGGAGAGGTGGTAGGCACCGGCCACCGGGACGCCGAGGAGGTCGCCCGGCCTGATGTCGCCGGGGAGTTCGACGTCGGATGCGAGCACGTCACCGGCTTCGCAGTGCCGGCCCACGACGGTCACCGGCGCGGGTGCGACCGGGGAGTGGCGGCCGATCAGCCGCGGCGCGTACCGCACGCCGTACAGCGCGGGCCGCGGGTTGTCGCTCATCCCGCCGTCCACGGCGACGAAGGTGCGGCCGCCGGTGCGCTTGACGGCGAGGACGCGGTAGAGGGCGACTCCGGCGGGGCCCGCGATGGCGCGCCCCGGTTCGATCAGCAGCCGGGGCACGGTGAGACCGGCCGCCGCGCAGCTCTCGATCAGCTCGGCGCGCACCTTGCGGGCCAGGGCGGTGATGTCGAGGGCGGGTTCGCCGGGCCGGTAGGCGATGCCGTGGCCGCCGCCGAGGTCCAGTTCGGGGAGGGTGATGCCGTGCTGGTCCTTGACGCGGGCCATCAGACCGACCAGTCGGCGTACGGCCGCGAGGAACGGCTTGTCGGTGGTGATCTGCGAGCCCAAGTGGCAGTGCAGGCCGGTCAGTTCGAGCCCCGGCTGGCCGATGATGCGGGCGATGGCGTGCTGCGCGGAGCCGTCGGTGATCGACAGGCCGAACTTCTGGTCGTCGGTTCCGGTACGGATCTTGGCGTGGCCGCCCGCCGCGATGCCCGGCACCACCCGGACCATCACCTTCTGCCGGCTGCCCGGCGGGATCGCCGCCGCGAGCCGGGCGATCTCCGATGCGCTGTCGATGACGATGCGCCCGACGCCGAGCCGCAGCGCCGCCGCAAGGTCGTGCGGGCTCTTGGCGTTGCCGTGCAGCACGATGCGCTCGGCGGGGAAGCCTGTGGTGACGGCGAGTTCCAGCTCCCCGGCCGAGCAGACGTCGAGCCCGAGCCCCTCGTCCGCCACCCAGTGCGCCATCGCGCGGCACAGGAACGCCTTTGCCGCGTAGTGCACTTCGGCGTCGGGAAAGGCGTCCAGATAGGTGCGGCAGCGGGTGCGTACGTCGGCCTCGTCGAGGAGGTACGCCGGGGTGCCGAAGCGTTCGGCGACCTCGGTGAGGGGTACGCCGCCGACGGCGAGGTCGCCGTGGGCGAGGCGTGCGGTGGATGCGGGCCAGACGGACAGGTCGTCGTCGGCGGTGGCGTCCGGGGTGACCGGAGCATGCAGCGTGGTCATGGCAGGTTCTCTCTTCGCCTCGTCCTCAGCCGATCCAGGTGGTCAGTGCGCCGACCAAGGCGGCGGCCCCGGTGGCCCGGAGGGCGCCGACCGTCTGCGGGTCCCAGTCGCGCCAGGCGGGCGTGCGCCGCCGGGGTGCGGCGACCGGGTGCGCGGCGAGCCGCGGGTCGACGGTGACGTGGGGGACGCCGAGCGGCACGGTGAGCGCACGCAGCGCCGGCTCGGAGAGCCTGATCCAGTCCTGCCGGGAGCCGAGGGCCGCGGTCAGGCGCCGGTGGGTGGTGAAGGCGACGGCGGTGCGGCCGCCGACGGGGGTGCGGAACAGGCGGGCCACACAGCCCGCGGGTCCCGGCCGGACAGGGACGAACAGCGGTCCGGCCGGGCCCGGTTCACAGGGCTCGGGGTCCTCGCCGCACTGCAGCTCTGCCATGGGATTCCTCCTTGAGGATCTTCAACTTCCCGTTCGGTGAACGGCGCCCCGCAGCCGGTGAACCGGCGGGGCCTGTGCCGACGCTATGCCCGGCACAGGCCGCCATCGGCCCCTCCATGACGCGACGTTGACGCCGACCGGGCACGTGCTGACATGACGCTGACGCGACAGGGTGCCGGAGGTCGGGGCCCCGGCGGGACGTCCCGGCCGCGGCCCCCCTCGTGGTCGCGGACCGGGACGCCCGCCCGGTGGAACGGCGGGCACGTGGTGCGTCACGGCACTGGTCCGAGCCCCCGCTTCCGGACTGTGCGTACTGTCGGCGGTGATCGTCACTCGCCCTCCAACCTCACACCACGGGCTTCGTCACCCGTTCCCCCGTGGCGATGATTCTTCAGCCGTCTCGAACACGCTTTGCAGTCGTTGACGGCCCCCTGACGCGTCTGTCGGCCTTCTTGACGAGGGCTTGACGGGGACCGTGAGCGCCCTGTCAGAGGCCCGTAAATACGCGCCTGCACAGGCAGTTCGGGGGCGTATCGGAGGCTACGTTTCCTGTTCGCACCCGGCCGCGCATGCCGTCCAGTCGTCGCGCGGCCGCGTCGCCGATCAGCCGGGTCGGCGCAGGGGGCCCCCGGCCGCCCCCGGCGGCGGGGCCCCCCCCGCGCCCCCCCCCGCCGCGGGCGGGGCCCCCCCCCACGGGCGGGGCGCCCCCGGG
>NZ_JBFBJK010000054.1:0-17448 GCF_040686095.1 Streptomyces sp. NPDC086554 | reverse complement strand
CCCAGGCACAGCCGTGGATTTGGGGCCGTCCGCCCCCTCCCACCCGCACACGCAGGCGTCGCTACATGTACATCCTTTGAGGAACGCAGCACTAGGCAAGCACCATCCGGCAGCAGATGAGGCCCGCTGTGTCTCTACCAACCGGCGCCATCGTTCCCCGACCCACTCGGGGGCGACGGCCTGGACTTCGGCTTCAAAGTCGGCTCTGCAAGAACCCGCTGATATTCGAGGCTCGATCCGGTCGATCAGACGCCGCGATTCCGGAGGACACTTCGCACGAGACTCTGGTGATACCTAGGCGAAGGCGCCCAAGCCCAGGTCAGATCTGGTCTGAAGGGGTGCTATTGCTTGGGCATCCGCCACATTTGGGTAGCGTCACCACTGGGACATTGCACGTTCTGGGCTCCCTTCGGCTTTCCATGGGCATCGATGGTTCGATCGCTCCCCCTCGCCAGAGAGACCTCTCATGAAGGTCGACCGGCGGAGCCGACGAGGACCCACTTCAGTGAGATCAGCCGATGGCGCTGTAGCACGAAGAGCGGAGCCGGGCGTACAGGATGGTGATGTCCTGTTCCTCAATCAGGGCAGCCCAGATCACGCTCACGCCGAGACCCTCAGCGATCACGGCGTCGAGCAGCTGACGGATCGGCTCGGTGAAGGTCGGGCGGTTCTGGCGAGAGGAGGCAGGAGGGATGACGGACACTGCTGTGTGCACGCGTCGTGCAGCCAACGGGAACCGGGGTACCTACCGCCGCGGACGTAGGTGGAGGCTACTCGGCTGTTGCGTGCCGCTCGCCATGCTCTTTGTCCTGCTTGTCGTACGGCTGACAGGGCTCGATGCGGGGACCCCGCTCGCCGTGCCTGTGGTCTTGTTCCCCTATGCCGCTGTACTCAGCGTGCTCGCTCTGACCACCATGGTCGCCGTCCCTGCTCTGCGCAATCTCTGGTTGATCATCGTCGGCGTACTGATCACAGCTGCATACGTTGTGCTGCTGGTACCGCGGTTCACACCGCACCACCAGCAGCGCATCCCGGCGCAGGCTTCCCAGTTGCGTGTGGCCACCCTCAATGCCCACGTCGGCAGGGCGGATGCCCATGCGCTGCTACGGCTGGTGAAGTCCGAACGGATAGACGTCTTGGCCGTGCAGGAGTTGCCGTCCGCTGGGATCGCCGCGCTCGCCGAAGCCGACCTTGACAAGGTTCTGCCTTACCAGGAGCTCCGTCCGGAGAACGACTCCTCGTTCTACTCACGGATTCCGCTGACGCACAGCGGCCCGCTGAAGGCGGACACCGCTTGGCCCCAGACCGCCGCACAGGTAACGGTCGGTGGACGCGCCGTACGGATGGTGGCCGTTCACACGTACTACCCGCTTGGTGACGCGAAGCGCTGGACCCAGGACATCACCGCCCTCACCTCCGTGGCCCACGACAGCGGCCCCGACACGGTGTTCCTGGGCGATTTCAACGCCTCTCTCGACCATGCACCGATGCGCGAACTGCTCGCATCCGGCGGGCTCGCGGACATTCATGCCGAACTCGGCCACGGCTGGGCTCGCACCTGGCCCGCCGACAAGAGCCCGTTGCCACCCCTGGTACAGCTCAACCACGTCTTGCACGGCCCCGGTTTGGCGGGCATCTCGGTCAGCGAACGGACCATTGCGGGCACAGACCACCGGGCAGTCATCGCCACGCTCGCAGTGTTGCCCAGCAAAGATCGTGCCGGATAGGCCGGCCGCCCGTACTCCAAGGGCGGGCATCTCTACGGGGCCTTCGCGGCCACTGTCAGGTTGCCGAGAAGGCCCCGGTGCTCTGAGGATTACTCCGGAATGGTGCGCTTAGCAGGTTGGCTCAGCGGTTGGTCTGCTGTCGCGCCAGGCGCTGGGCGCGCTCGCGTCGGGCCTTGGAGAGGGGATCCACGGTCGTGCCGGCACCTTGGCCGGCGGTGACCTCGCCCTGGCGGAGCTTGCGCGCCAAGTCGCGTACCTGGTGGCTGTCGGGGCTGCGGTCGAGGTAGAAGAGGGCTTCGTCCACCGGGTTGTCGTCGCCGCCCCAGCGGACAACGCTTTCGCAGTCGGCGAGGATGTCGCGCACCACGATCTCCTGGAGCGGGAACATGCTGCCCTTGGCGGCGGCGCCTGGGCGGATACGGACAGCAGTGCCGGAGGCGAGGTTGGACTCGGGCAGGTTCTCGCTCAGTTTGTCGATTCTCTGCCAGCCGACGAGGTCGCCGGGGTGCAGCTGCTCGACTTCGTAGTGGAAGCGGCGGATGACGTGGAGCAGGATTGCTTCCGCGTCGCCGATCCGGATGTCGAGCTTCAGGCTGGTTCCGGGCACCGGGCGGGTCCACACGGTGGAGACGTGGTTTGCCTCCTTCTCCAAGGACCAGCCGTTGGCGGATGTGGGCACCTTGGCCGATGCGGTCTTCGGGGCCTCGCCAGGCGCGGCCGTCGCCACGCTCGGCGTCAGAGAGGTCACGGCCGCTGCGGCCGTGATGATGCCCGCGTGCGTCAGCACGGTCCGTCTGGAAACACCTCGTATGTCACTGCAACGTCTTCGTGTCCTTTCACGGTGAGTAGATGATGAGCGCCGTGCTCGGCAGGAAGGTGGCCAGGACGCTGAGCAGCCAGTAGGTGCGTGGCATAAGCGAACTCCGGTGCGCGAGGGGCCGGTTGACCGCGGACCAGAGCAGGGCGTAAAGGCCGACGACGATGGCTGTGATCACCACCCAGAGCCCCATACCGTCGTTCTCCTCCGGCTCGGGGCCTGTCACCCAGTTCGATGCGAGGAACCACAGCAGCCAGATGGGCACCACACCTGGGATCCCGAGAAGCACATTGGCACCCAGAGCTGCCGGCCACCGTCTGATCATCTCTGCAGCCCTCTTTCATTCGCCTGTGTTACTAGGCACGAGACAACGCGTTGTACTTCTCCAAGACGTTGTACAGGCCCATCAGTTCCTGTCCGTACTTCTCGGCGGCTGCGCCCGTGCCGTTGTACCGGCCGAGTAGGGCCTCGGTGAGGTGCACCGAGCTGTTCAAGCCCGGTCGGTCGATACCCAGCAGCTCCGCGTTCCAGATCAACGTGTAAGCGACGCTGCGGATGTTGTAGTCCTCGTCGTCGTGGAGCTTGTTCCACACGTCCCGCAGGTCGGTCTTGGAGTTGGGGTCCAGTCCCGTGCCGTTGATGATGCCTTCGCCGATGCAGTAGTTGCGGGCCTGGATGGCGGTCGCGGCGAAGATCTGCCCCCAGCCGGTGCTGCAGTCGTCCTTCGTACCCGCTTTGACCGCCGCATCGGCCGCGAAGTCGAGAGGGTTGAGTTTGCGCAGTTCCCACAGGACCGGGGCCTGGATGAGCGCCTTGCGGACCCGCAGCGTTCGGGCCAGTGAGGTGAAGAGCCAGTCGGTGTCCACCACTGCGTTGACGGCCTTGGTGGTGGAGATGCCGCCGAGGGTGGCCCAGTCGTCGTCGGTCCAGCCGTCTCCGCCGGTCTCGGGAACGCCGATCGATGTCAGGTAGTTCTGCACGTCCTTCAGCAGGGAGGCACGGTAGGCGTCCTTGTCCAGGTCGTCGTCCAGGCCGTCGAAGGCGACACCGGCATCGAAGTCGGCCTGGCCGGTGTCGAGGCCGGAGGCGATGTTGTTGTCGATCTCGATCGATCCGCTGCCGGAGCCGACCGTGATGGTGGATATCTGGTCGAAGGACCACTTGGTGGGCAGCGGGTAGCCAAGGTTTCCGGAGAAACCGCTGGACATGTCGGAGACCATGCTCACGGACGCGTATCCGGCGTCGGTGATGCGCTGGCACACATTGCGCGCACCGTAGACGCCCACCCTGTAACGGGAGTTCTCGCTGATGGTTCGTGTGACGGCCCGGAAGTGCGGGATGACGTACTGGGTGACTTCGCCGTCCATGGCGTCATAGTCGACCGCGAAGTAGATCATGGTGCCCGCTTTGAAGCCGTGGTAGCGGGCCCAGTCGATGGCTTCGAAGGCGTCTCTGGTGCCTTGGGTGGTGCTGAAATAGTCGGCGGACCGACTCCACGTCTGGTAGATCGGGTAGCAGCGCAGCCCGGCCGCCTTGATCGTGGCCAGCTCGCCCGGCTGGATCTGCTTTTCCTTGAGATCGCCATCGGGGTAGGGGTTGTAGAGGTAGCGGCCGACGTACTTGTAGCCGGCCGCTTTGAGTGCCGCGGCCCGCTCTGCGGTGATTTTGGTGACGCCGTCACAGGCCGTGCCCTTGCGGGCCTGGTCGCCGTAGGAGACAAGTAGCGAGGCCCAGGTCTGGGAGTCACCGAGGCCGGTGACCGGGAGCTTGCTGAAGGACTGGAAGCTCTCAACCTCGGTCTTCACGCCTTGAGTGAAGTTCCCGAAGGGGACGTTGCGCTTGTTGAGGATCATCGCCCCGGTGAACAGCATCGCCCAGACACCGGTGGCGCCGATCGAGACCGTGTGGGACTTCAGGCCCGACTGCGTGCCGAGGCCGAAAAACCCGTTCGCGACGCCGTCGGCCATACCCAACTCGTACTGGATCCCGAACAGCATCGACTTGGCCACGTCACGGGAGTGGTGACCGTCGCAGGGGATGACGTAGAAATCCTTGCGGAGAATGTACTTGCCGTTCAGCCACTGCTGGATAGAGCGGATGGTGTCCGAGCCACCGCTGACGGTGACGTAGGCGTCCATGTTGAACAAGCTCTTGACGACCTTCGGCCACATGGAGCTGCCTGGATACGTGCGATCTACGCCCATGTTCTGGTGGAGCTTCACGACGGCGGCCTTGACACGGTCGTTGTACTTACCGTCGATGTCGCCGCCGTCATAGCCCTTGCAGTACAGGGCGGACTGGATGACCCGGCAGAAATTCGCCGACGGGATGGTCGTGTCGTCGAGCTTGCCGTACTTCTCGCCAATGGTCGCCAGTGTGGTCGGGCCGAACGCGTCCGACAGGGCAGTGATGCCCATCTCGTACTGAAGGGCTCGGGTGAGGGCGTACATGACCGGCCAGCCGGTCTGCCCGTTCTCCTCGAGCTTGGATACACCGAGCGTTGCGCCGTTGCTGTACGTCGTGTTGATGAACTTCTGGGCGCGCTGGACCATCTCGTCGGCCATAGGTTTCCTGTCATCAGTCGTGGCAAGGAGCTCGAGAGATCCACGCTCGTGTGCCCGTACCCGCGGGTGAACGGGAAGAGGGCCACGCTCAGCGCTGTCCGATCGAGCCTGGTCGTCGCTGGAATTGGGGAGAGGTATGGAGCTTCGCGCTCGCCGGCTCGACGGCCAGGGAGGCTCTGGGGCACCAGTTGGCGAGGACAGACAAGTCCATGCCGCAGGCACACGCGTGGCCCTGCACGGCGCAGGTGCTGGCTTCGTTCACGTTCAGCAGCAGCGTTTGTCGATGAGTTTCAACAGCACTTGGCGATCAATGCGCTCGCAGATGTTCACGAGAAATGACGGTGCTGCCGTCAGTGAGGGCGTTCGCGCCGATCACAGGGATGACCGGCACCTCCCGGGAAGCAGGCACGGTAATCTCGGGCCATGCCCGAGACATCGGTGGCGCACTTCTACGACGAACTGGCCGACGACTACCACCTGATCTACTCAGACTGGGACTCGAGCATCCGTCGGCAAGGGGACGCCCTGGATGCCCTGATAGGCGAGGGTCGCGCGGCGGTCCTCGACTGTTCCTGCGGCATCGGCACGCAGGCCATCGGCCTGGCGCTGCGCGGGCACTGGGTCACCGGGACCGACCTCAGTCCCCGTGCCGCCGCCCGCGCTGCCCGTGAGGCCGCCCGCCGGAACCTGAGCCTGCGCACGGCCGCCGCCGACATGCGACGCCTCCCGTTTCCTGATGGCCGGTTCGACACGGTCGTCTGCGCCGACAACTCGCTGCCTCACCTGCTGACTGAGCAGGATGTGCACGCAGCCCTGGCCGAGATGCGCCGTGTGCTGCGTCCCGACGGCCTGCTGCTGGTCAGCACACGCCCCTACGACGACCTGCTGCGCGACCGCCCCGCTTCGACGCCGCCACAAGTCCACCGGCCCGTCGACGGCGCCGACGGCGAAGAACGAACCGTCAGCTTCCAGCTCTGGCACTGGCACGACGACGGCGAGCACTACGACCTGGAGCACTTCCAACTCCTTCCGGCAGGCGGAGAATGGCGCGTCCAGGTCCGCCGTACTACTTACTGGGCACTCGGCCGGGACCGGCTGGTCGGCCTCGCGGCCGAGGCCGGGTTTGTCGACGCCGAGTGGCGGATGCCGCAGGAGACGGGCTTTTTCCAGCCGCTGCTCGTGGCTCGCGCCGGTGAATAGTTGACTCCATCTCTCGGCGTGGGAGGGGGCAGGTGTCAGCCGGCCTTGGCGGGTTCCTCGGCCCGAGCCCGAGTGCTGGCGAGGCGGTAGGAGTCGGTGCCGGTCTCGATGATCGTGCCGTTGAACGTCAGGCGGTCGACGATAGCTGCGCAAAGCCGGGGATCGGTGAACGTCTTCGTCCAGCCATCTGGGGCTGGCACTTGTTCCCTCACGAGAGTTGTTGCTGCCACCTGCCCGTATCCCGTTCCTGCGGTCCTCGTTGGTTCTCGCGGTGGCACTCAGATTCTCCAGGTGCTGCCTTAACCGTTCAGGTGCGAGGAAGGTGTGCCGGTGACGGAGGCGAGACTCCAGGTCATCGCGGGCGGGGCAGTTCCGCAGGAGCCACTGGTCACGGATCCGTGACAGTTCCAGACCGCATGCGTCGATGCTTTCGTCGCGTCGTGGCGGGCCCGCGGGTTCAGCCCGGTGACGATCGACAACGACATCGGTCTGCTGGAGCGGACGCTGGCCGCGCTGGGCCGGCCCGCGTGGGACGTAACCCCGGAGGACATCGACCGCGTGGTCGGTGACCTCGCCGTGATGGGACGCAAGACCTCAACACGTCGCGAGTATGTCCAGGTCTTCAAGGGGTTCCACCGGTTCCTGCAGGCCCGCAAGGCAGCCCAGATCGAGGCCGCGTTCGGCGTCCGGCTGGTCTGTCCAGTCGACGAGTTCAACGCTTCCCGGCATGTCGGCGACGACTCCCCGGCCCTGGTGCCGCCGCCGACACCGGTGACCATTCCTGGTGCCTCGCCGCTGAGGTCAATCCCACCAGAAGTCCCAGCAATTCAAGCCGACGATGCGCTCGGCGTAGGCAGCCAGGGTGTAGGGACGGGAGCCCTGCCAAATGTTGTCCGGGCAGAAGGCGAAGTGCTCGGCGGCGGCCAAGAGGGCATCCTCGGTAGTCATCGGGGGTGCCGCGACACTGAGATGGAGGGTGCTGAAGCCGACGGCCACGACGCGCGCGCCGAAGCGGCGCTCCCAGTCGCGTACGACGGCGGAGAACTTGGCCGTGTCGTTGTCGTAGTTGGCGGGACCGTTCCAGCCGACGGCGGTAAGTGCGTCCGCACCGCAGGCAGCGGCGACGAGCCCAAGCCTCGACCGAGGATGCTGATCGGCGAAGACCCGCGCGTACTCTGCGGCCATCTCATCAGCACCTGTCACGGGCTCTTGGCTGCGGGCGGGACTTGGCCAGGCCTGGCCGAACGGTGCGGTGACGGCGAGACGCTTCTCGGGCACGAGGAGGTCATCGTCGTCGTCGGTACTCGTGTACACCTTCCACCACTGCGCCAGGAGAACCGTCGGGTCGTACGCGTCGGGTGACGACATCCGCTCGGGAGACAGCTCGCCGGACGCCCAGGGCCGGAATGCGCTGTCGTTCGGGTCCTCGGCGTCAAGAAGGAGAGGCCACAGGCCCGAGGCGCTGTGCTCGGCGCACAGGTGAGCCCACAACTCAGCGGAAGCCGGGGTATCACTCAGCCACAGCGGTTGCATGTCGCCGTCACCCTCATCAGAGGTAATCATCCGGCCCTTCAGGAGCGGGACAGCTACGGAGGCGAGGAGTTCAGGATTCACAGGCGGATGCTAGTTCGAAGGTCTGACATCTGGGGGCACACCCGTTGGTGATCGTTCACTCCTGTTCAGGTGAGGTACTGGGTGAACACGCCGGCAACGGCAGTGGCGAGGGTGATCACAGCGGCGAAAGCGGCGGCTGCACGCATCACAGCGGCCGGGTATGTGGCGCCATCGAGGCGGGCCAGTGTGCCCGTGGCAGCGGCGGCCAAGAGTGCGAACACAACGGTCACGGCGGCGGTCAGTAGGACGACGGCGACATGGGTCACGACATTCTCCCTGCACACGGTGGGATGTTGATGCGACCGAAGTTCGCCGAAGCGATGTTCGCCGTGGTTTGGCCGGACGATGATGAACATCGGCGAACACATGCGACTGGGGGCCTGATGCCTAGCGAGAAGCCCGGTGGAGGGGAAAGCCCGCTGACCAAGCTGCGTGACAAGCTCAGCGATGGACTGGCTCGCAAAAGGCTGACCAAGACACAGCTCGCTGCGCAGTCAGGGCTGAGTCGCACGACCATTCAGGAAGCGTTCCGGGAGGATGGGGCTGTCCCGTCCGCTGAAACAGTCGTGGCGCTGGCGCGAGCGCTCGGGGTGTCAGAAGCGGAGCTGCTGGATCTGCGACGTAGGGCTGCCGCTTACCCGATCGGTTCGGTGCTCGGGCACGGCAAGGGACCTGGCAGGCCGATCGGACAGTGGGATCCGCACGACCTGGAGGTTCATCCATCCGGGTCCGCCGCAGCGGCCAGCTCGGTGCGGGCGTTGTCCGGCTACGTCCGCCGTGCGCACGACCAGGTATTGGCTGAGGCGGTGAGCGAGGCCATGGAAGGCCGCAGCCGGATGTTGGTCCTGGTCGGCTCGTCGTCCACAGGCAAGACACGGGCCTGCTGGGAGGCTGCTCAGCCGCTTGCTGACGAGGGGTGGCAGCTCTGGCACCCCTACGACCCAACCCGCGCAGAAGCGGCGCTCGCCGACCTCGAACGTGTCGTGCCTCAAACGGTGGTGTGGCTTAACGAAGCCCAGCACTACCTCGGTAACCCTCAAGTAGGCGAGCGCATCGCAGCCGCCCTACACACCCTCCTCACCGACTCCAGCCGCGGACCGGTCCTCATCCTCGGAACCCTCTGGCCCGAATACGAAGGCCAATACAGCGCCCTGCCCAGACCTGGCAGCCCAGACCCGCACAGCCGAGCCCGCGAGCTGCTCGCTGGCCGCACAGTGGCTGTCCCCGACACCTTCAGCCAGGACGCACTCCGAACAGCCACGATCCTCGCCCAGAACGGTGACCGGCTGCTAGCGGATGCTCTTTCCCGCGCGTCGTCCTCCGATTGATCCGACGCCGGCAAGTGCTGCGCCCCCACCAACGGGTCCTATGCTCCGCCTCGCTGACTATCTCGAACAGCACGGGAGGACGGCCCGCCGTCTACTGTGCCCACCAGCATCCTTCTGGCACGCGGCTCACGCCCATCTCACTCACCCTGACGACCTCAACAACCTCGCTGAAGCCTCCGAGGACATGGGCCGTGCACAATGGGCCCACCACCTCCGCCTCCGAGCTGCCGAAGCCGGACACTCCGGCGCCATGATCAAAGTGGCCTGGGCGCGGGAGCGCGCCGGGGACCCGGAGGGTGCCGAATCCCTGTTCTGGCGAGCTGCGGACGCGGGGAACCCCAGGGGCCTGAAGTTCTTGGGCCAGAGGCTGGAGATGGCCAGGGATCGGGAGGGTGCCGAGCCCTTTTACCGACAGGCCGCCGACGCAGGTGATCCAGATGCGATGCGCGGTCTGGCCCGGCTGCGGGAACGGGTTGGAGACTTGAAGGGAGCCGAGGCTCTTTACGGGCGAGCCGCTGCTGCCGGTGACCCCAATTCCCTGTCCAACCTGATGATGATGCGGGAGCACGCCGGAGACCGGGAAGATGCCGAAGCCATCGCCCGGGAAGCCACCGACGCTGGCGATACCTTGTGCTTCGAGATCCTCGCGGAAATGCGGGATGAAGCCGGGGACTGGGAAAGCGCCGAAGCCATCGCCCGGGAAGCCGCCGACGCCGGGAACATTCTCCCTCTGTTGCAGCTTTGGCGATCGCGGCTTGACGGTGGCGACTTGGAGGGCGCCGAATCTGCCTTCCGGCAGGCCGCTGAGGCCAACGGCGGACCCACCCCGGCCCACTTGGCACGAACGCGGGAGCAGGCCGGGGACCGAGAAGGCGCCGAATCCCTTGCTTTGAAGGCTGCCGATGCCGGAGATTTCTACATCCTGCGCGACCTGGAGCGAATGCGGGACGAGGCCGGGGACGAGAAGGGCCTTGACGCCCTCTACCGACACGCCGCCGACGCCGGCCACATCCGCTCACTGTTGGGCCACGGAAGGTGGCAGTACGGGCTGGACCCGGACGGTTCACCCTCATCTCCGTGGATCTCGGAATAGGGCCAGCAGTTCGACCATCGGGGATCCGTGATGGCTCACTCGGTCCGCACCACGAACGCGAACGATGTACACATGCGTCGGAAGCTCCCATGCCCCGTCCGGCCGGTGTGGCTCATGCACTCGACGTCCACGGTCGCGCCCTCCATCGACGGCTGCGCCGACCATCCGCACTCGTAGGCCAGGCATTCCGCCTCGAACGTCACGTCCGTGCCAGGGTGCTGAGTAATCTGGTGCTCTACGTAGCGCAGGACAGAGCGGCTCATGGCCTCCTCCGACCACGTGTTCGGTGCGGGTGGTTGCGGATCTCCACGTCCGCGTCCGTCGCTGCTGACAGGTCGCCCCTGTCGCGCGCCGCCTGGCGCTGCGAGACCAACGCCGCGCACACCCCGCAGCCGGGCGCAGGATCAGGCGGAGTCCGGGGCAGAGACAAATGCACCGGGCCGCTCATCGTCGTTCTCGGATTACTCACGCTTGCCGCCTCCCCGACCGAATGTCCCGAGCGAGCAACCAGTTTCATCGGGCGAGCCGGAGGGGCCCAGGTTTATTGGCGTTGTCGGGTAAAGATCACGGCCCAGTCGTTCAGAAGTGAACGGCAGTCGTCACCCCACACGGCGTATCCCTCGTACCGCTCGAAGTCCTCCCGGTACACGTTCACGTCCCGATGGTCCCGAAGTATCAGGGCCCCTGTTCCTGTCTCCACGGTGGCCAGGCGACGGTCATAAACGGTGAACGTGTTGAGGGGCCGCTCTGGAATGTGTCCACCCAAGAGGATCACACCCAACCGCACATTCGGGATACGGGACACAGAGACGAGCCGGTCCATCTGCATGGCCATTTCCAGGGGAGGAAGCAGCGGCCATCTGACGGCCTGTTCCGTCAGCAGGAACGTGAACCGCTTCTCCGGATTGACCAGGACGCTCTGCCGCTCCAGCTTCTTCGCGATGGTCTTGGACTGGTCTCCAGGAATGTCAGCGATGCTCGCGCGCACGTACTCAGGCGTGGCGAGCAGGCCGGTAATCATGGAGAGCAGGAAATAGCGGAACTCTGTGGAGACCGCCTCAAGCCTGGCCAGTTCGTTCTGCTTCTTGTCCAGGCCCCTGCGGCGTGAGCTCCAGTGGTCCTGCCACTCCGTGTTCGCGGAGCGGGCGAGAGCAAGGATCTCAGCCGCCAGAGGCCCTTCCGCTCCGAGGGCATCAAGGATCAGCTCTACGTCGACTATGGCGGGGGTGAGTTTCCCGCTCTCGATATTGCTGATCTTTGTCTGGCTCATGTTGCAGCGCTTCGCGAGCCGGACTTGAGTCCAGCCGGCCCGCTTGCGCTCGTTCTTCAGGACCGCCGCTAGGTCTGACCTGGATTGACCTAGGGTTTCTGGCTCAAAGCTCAAGGCCCTTCACGTACTCCTCAAAGGGAACCGACTTGGCTACCGCGATCCTCTGGTATTCGACGAACGGCGCCGTATCGCCCTCGTACACTTCGCGGCTGATCTGCCTACCGTCCGGGTGGTAGTTCATAAGAACCACTTCGGAGTGATCGAACATCCAGAAGTCCTGTGCGCCCTCAAGGGGATTGAGTCTGTCCGTCACATCGAGGATGCGGATCTGCTCACCGGCCAAGGCATGGGCCTTGTAGTAGTGGTGGAACTCGAACCGCAGGTATTCAGAGAGAGGGCGGGTCACGACGTGGACGCGGCCCTGCGTGCGCCCCTCTGCCGCCTGTCGGCGTAGCCGATCCGTGTACTCGTTCGCCACGGTCTCCGGGTCGATACGGGCCCCGGAACGGAACGCCGCGAACTCCTCTTTCTCCTGCGGCATGAGGTACTGCGGCAACGTCTCAAGACGCCACGCCTCTCGCGTGAAGCGCTCGAACCGCGCCGCCCACGCCTCACCAGCCAAGAGCACGGAAAGCCTCCCTCAACGTCTGCTCCGGGATCTCCACGAGCCCTTCCCCTTCGGGAGCGGTGAACGCATTGGACACGTCGCCCTGGACGACGAACGAGCCGGACGCGGTCTGGTAGACGTTCGGGCAGTCATCCTTGCCGCACTCGCCGTTCCCGTTGCCGGTCAGCCGGGTCAGTTCCTCACGAGCCATGGTGAAACCGCCTGTCCCGCGCCCCTCGTGGGGCGGCATCACGACCGTACGGAGGGGGCGCTGTCGCCGTCCATGCGGTCACACGAATATTCGCGTTGTCGCATAAAGAGGGGCCGTTCCCGGAGGCCCGAAGCAACATCGTCAGGACGCGGACGGCTCCGCCAACAGCACAACACGATCGCTCTGGACCTCGAATCCAAGTACGGGATGGCTGCCGTCGCCGCCCTCGGCATCCATCAGCACCGGCCTGCCCAACCGCCGTCCGATGGCAGTGACGAACCCGCAGAACAAGTCGAGTCGCTCCTGCCCTTGGAGTTCCCGCAGGTCGACATCAAAGTCGATCTCGTCTGCCGAGTAGAAGCGGAAGATCACCAGCACCTCGGGGGCCAGCCAGACCACCAGTTGCGGACACTCCGCGTCAGCCTGGCGGGACAGAACTACCTCCGCCCGAGGCACAGGAAGCACTGACTCTCCTTCGGAGTACTGGCACTTCCATCCGCTCACGTCAACAAGGTCGAGGACAGCCTGCCAGTCCTCGACCGAGGCCCCAGGAACGAGCACGTCTGGCAGCGCGCCCATCAGATCGGGGTCGAAGAACCCTCTGACGTCATCCCACACCAGGTCAGCCACTCCCCCATCCTGCCCGGCGCCCCTTCCCCATGCGTACCGGCTTTCCCGTGCCCGGCCTCAGGTGCGCCTCCCGTTCTCTCCGGCCTCGCACGGCACCCCGGAAACCCCAGATCAGAGCATGTACAAACCCGCCCGGTGAGTCAGCACCAAGTCAGCACAGGGCCAGGAAACAGGCTGATCTAGCCGGAGAAAACAGGAAGGGGCCAGACCTGAAGATCTGGCCCCTGAGCTGGGGTTTTACCGTCTGACCAGCACCTCAGCCGATCACGGCGTCAGCCCGTCACACGTTGAAGCGGAACTCCACCACGTCGCCACCCAGCCATCCCACAGTGCACAACGCGTGCACATACACCCGGGAACTCCCGGGAAACCCCCAGGTCACGCGAGACTGCCCCCCGAAACGCGTTGTGGCCCTGACCATGGCATCCGCCCATGTCAGGGCCGTAATGGCAGACGAGTCGGGCTGTACGCCGGGTCCAGAGCGACACGGTCGCCGTGAGTAGCGCCTCGTCCCGAGTCGGGAGACGATCCCGCTTCCCACGTACTGCGGCTCCCGCCCAGGACTCGAACCTTCCGGCCAGATAGCCACATCTGAAGCCGGACAGTCTCATGACCCGAAGGCCCCCGGGCCATGACAGGTACGTCTGCCGAGCGAGCACCGCGCGCCCGTCGCCGACAGGGGGTCAGGTGGAGATGACCGGCAGGACATCAGGCGACAGCGCCGCCGCCCTCGCCGCGGCGCTCGTCATCCGCCTGCGGTGATGACGCCGGCACAACACCTCGTACCCGACCTCCCCGGCCAACCGGTCCACATCCCCCACCACGACCTGCTCCCCCTCGACCACCATCTCCCCATCCACCGTACGAGCGTTGTGCGTGGCCCGCGCACCACACCAGCACATCGCCTCGACCTGCAACGTCTCGACCCGGTCGGCCAGCTCGATCAAACGCTGCGACCCCGGGAACAGCTTGGTACGAAAGTCCGTGGTGATGCCAAACGCAAAGACGTCCAACTCCAAGTCGTCCACCACCCGGGCCAACTGGTCGATCTGCTCAGGCGCCAGGAACTGAGCCTCATCAACGATCACGTAGTCCACCCGGCGCCCCCGCGACATCTGGTCCACCAGATACCCATACAGATCCATACCCGGCGCCGCCTCGACCGCCTCCGTCACCAGACCAAGACGCGAGGACAACTTCCCCTCCCCCGCACGGTCATCCCGCGTGAAAATCACACCCTGCAGGCCCCTCGCCGACCGGTTGTGCCCGATCTGGAGCGCCAAAGTACTCTTCCCGCAATCCATCGTTCCCGAGAAAAACACCAATTCGGACATCAGGAGAGCGGGACCTTCCGGGTCGGACGAGCGGGGCGCACATCGCCGAGACGGGCAACAACAGCAACAGACGACACAACCCCGCCTACCACACCACGAGTACATGGCGAATGCCCCAGCAAAACGGTGCTCTTTCCGCAGTCCATCGTTCCGGAGAAGAACACCAGCTCGGGCATGGGGAGTTGAGGCCTTTCGAGGTGTGCGGGGTGAAGGGGGGCGGTCAGGAGCGTACTTCGAGCAGGGGGACGAGCTGCTCGACGGGGGCCAGTGAGCCGTGCATGCCCACCATGGCGGACTCCTTCGGCTCCTTCTCGGTGGCGATGATCGCCACGTCGTCGTGGGCCGCCGCGATGACGTCGCCGATGCGCCCGTACACCCGCTCGTCGCAGACGCCGGGCGCGCCGAACCAGCCCGCCGCGATCGCCTCGTCCCTGCTCGCCACCCAGAACTGCTCGCCGAGGACCTCGCGCCAGACGGTCAGTACGTCGTTCTCGGCGCCCGGCACCGCGTACACATGGCGGGCGCGGCCCTCGCCGCCGAGGAGGGCCACGCCCGCGCGCAGCTCCCAGTCCTCGTCGAAGTCGATGCGGGACTGCTCGTCGAAGGGGATGTCGACCATGCCGTGGTCGGCGGTGACGTACAGGGCGCTGCGCGGCGGTAGCTGCTCGGCCAGGCGCTGGACCAGGCGGTCCACGTACATGAGCTGGCCGCGCCAGGCGTCGGAGTCGACACCGAAGCGGTGGCCCTTGCCGTCCACTTCCGCGTAGTACGTGTAGACCAAGGAGCGGTCACCGGCGGCCAGTTGCTCGGCGGCGAGGTCCATGCGGTCCTCTCCGGAGAGCCGGCCCCGGAAGCTGCCGCCGCTCAGGGCGATCTTGGTGAGGGGGGTGTTCTCGAACGTCGGGGACGAGACCTGGGCGGTGTGTACGCCCGCCGCGTGGGCCTGCTGGAACACCGTGGGGTACGGCTGCCACTTGCGCGGGTCCGTCCAGGGGTTCCAGCGGAGCTGGTTCATCAGCTCGCCGGTGGCGGGGTTGCGGGCGGTGTAGCCGGGCAGGCCGTGCGCGGCGGGCGGCAGGCCCGTGCCGACCGAGGCCAGGGAGGTCGCGGTGGTCGCGGGGAACCCCGCGGTGATCGGGCGTCCGGTGCCGCCACGGGAGGAACCGATGAGCGAGGCCATGAAGGGGGCCTCTTCGGGGTGGGCGATGAGCTGCTGCCAGCCGAGGCCGTCGATCAGGAAGACGCAGTTCCGGTCGGCCTGCGCGAGCTCGCCGATGACGGGCGCGAAGCCCTCCACGCCCTGGTGGGCGACCAGCGTGGGCAGCAGATCGGCGAGGGAGCCCACGCCGTACTCGGGCAGGGGCGCGGTGTCGAGGGCGAGCGGCTGTACGTCGTCCCAGGCGGGCAGGGACATCAGCGCGTGGTGTCCGCGGTCGCCTCGGACAGGGCCTGGGCGAAGGCCAGGGTCTGGCGCACGGCGTCCGGGCCGTCGCCCGCCTCGCTGACGCGCAGGCTCAGGTCGTCGGCGGTCGAGCTGCCCGTGTAGCCGTGGTCCGCCTCGCAGTTGGGGTCTCCGCAGGCGGCGGGCTCCAGGTCGAGGCGCGATACGGCGCCCCAGCCGATGGTGAGAACGACCTCGCGGGGCAGCGAGCCCGGTACGTACTTCTCCGGGTTGGCGACGACGCGGCTGACGACGACGGACGAGATCCGGCCGATCTTCACGGACTCCGTGGAGGTCGTCGCGTACGGCGTCGGCGATGTGCTGTCCGCCGCCTGCTCGTCCGTGTGGCTGACGATGAAGCGGTTACCGGTCAGGACGAGGACGGTCACATGCCGGCGCACCTCGTTCGCGTCGAACGTGGTCTCCTGGTGGACCAGGTACGACCCGATGGGCTCGCCGCCGATCGCGGCCTCCACCGCCTCGGCCACGAGGGCCGGGTAGTAGCCGCTGCGCTCGATCGCCGCGCGCAGCCCCTGGGTCGTCGTACCGGTCTTTGCCATGCCGTCCATCCTACGACCCGCCGGAGGGCGCACGGTGCCCCAGTGGCCGCGTCAGTACCCGGGAAGCGCGCGCGGGCCGAGGTCGCTGCGCGCGGGCGGCGGTGCGAGCCGGACGGACGCGCCGAGCACGGAGAGGCCGCGCTGGGCGACGACCACGGGCTCCAGGGACACGGCGACCACTTCGGGGTGATCGTCCACGAGCCGTGAGACCCGCTGAAGCAGCTCCTCCAGGGCCGGGGTGTCCACGGGCGCCGAGCCGCGCCAGCCGAACAGGAGCGGGGCGGTCCGGATGGATCTGACCAGGGAGCCCGCGTCGCGGTCGGTGACCGGGATCAGACGGTGCGCGGTGTCGCCGAGCAGCTCGGACGCGGCGCCGGCGAGTCCGAACGAGAGCACCGCTCCGGCCGCCGGGTCGATGACCGCGCGGACGACGGTGTCCACTCCGCGCGGCACCATGCCCTGGACGACCGGCCGCAGCTCGGCGGGCCTACCGAAGGTGTCGGTCAATTCCCGGTACGCCCGGCGCAGTTGCTCCTCGTCCGCGAGGTCGAGCCGCACACCGCCGAGGTCGGCGCGGTGCCGCAGGTGCGGGGCGGTGGTCTTCAGGGCGACGGGGTAGCCGAGCGTGCGGGCGGCGGCCACGGCCGCGTCCGGATCCGGCGCGGGCAGCGCCTCTCGTACGGCGATGCCGTACCGCCCGAGCAGTTCATGGGCGTCGGCCGGGGCGAGGGTGGCACCGCGCGGGTCCTCGTCCTTGGCGAGCAGCTCCACGATGCGTCCCGCGGCCCCGCTCTCGTCGATGTCGTCGTACTCGTGCACCTTCCCGGGCTCGGCGGCCTCGCGCCGCCACTGCGCGTACTTCACGGCTTCGGCCAGGGCACGGACGGCGCGCTCTGCGGCGGGGTAGGCGGGGATGCGGGACGGCTGCGCCGGGCTTGGGGGGACTGCGGGCTCCCCGGTGGTTTCCGCCGTCACCGGTGCTGCGGGCGCCTCCTGTGTGGCCGCCGTCGCGGGGGCCCCCCCCCCCCCCCCGCCGGGGGGGGGGGGGCCCG
>NZ_JBFBJK010000053.1:0-23241 GCF_040686095.1 Streptomyces sp. NPDC086554 | reverse complement strand
CCCGGGCCGGCACCGGGCGGTGGCGGCCCGGCGCCCCGAGGGCGCGCCCCGCACCCGGGAGGCGGCCACCCCGCACCGCCTGCGCCCCCGCCGGCTGCGGGAGGCGGTGCACCACGTGCTCCCCAGGCACCGGCGGCGCCTGCGCCGCACGGCCCGGCCGCACCGGTCCGCCCCCGCGCCCGGGCAGCCACCCCCGGCAACCCCGCCACACCCCGCCCCAATCCGCGTCCGGCCCCGCAGGGAGCCGTTCCCCACCCCGCCCAGGCCCGCCGGACACAGCAGCTGAAATTGCCAATCCCCGCGAAGCACGTTCCGGCAGCACCACCGCGAGCAGGCGTCCAACTGCCGCTGCCCATCGCCGTCCAGCGCGTCCCCCGCCCCCAACCCGCCCCCGCCGCACCGCCACCCGTAGCCGCCGCACGCCGCGCCCCGCTGCCGCGCGCCCGGCAGCTCGCGCTGCCCATCCCCGCCACCCGCGTACGGGTCCGCCCCGCCCGCCCCGTACAGCTGCGCCTTCCCCTCCAGCAGCCGCCCCTGCCGCGCCGTACTCCCCGGAGGCCCGCACCATGATCGACCCCGACGACGACGCGTACGAGCCGTACGCGGTCCGCATCCCGGCCGACGTCGCCCGCCCCGACCAGGTCCTGGGCCCCTTCACCGCCCGGCAGACCGCGCTCTTGGCCGGCACCGCACTCCTCCTGTACGGCGGCTACTGGCTCGCGCGCCCGTTCATGGACCCCTTGGCCTACCTCGTGCTGGTCGTCCCCGTCGCCGGGGCGGTGGCGGCGATCGCGCTCGGCCGCCGGGAAGGCGTCAGCCTGGACAGCTTCCTGCGCGCCGCGCTCGCCCACGCCCGCACCTCCAAGCGCCGCGTCCACGCCCCCGAGGGCGTCCCACCGCTCCCGGACATCGTCCACCCCCGCCTGGCGGGCGCCGCCGGAGTGCCGCCCGTGGCGATGCGCCTGCCGTGCGACGGCGTCGCCCCGCCCGGCGTACTGGACCTGCGCGGCGAGGGACAGGCCGCCCTCGCCACCTGCTCCACGGTCAACTTCGACCTGCGCTCCGCAGTCGAACAGCAGGGCCTGGTAGCGGCGTTCGCCCGCTGGCTCAACTCCCTGACCGGCCCCACCCAGTTGCTGGTGCGCTGCCACCGCACCGACCTGACACCGCTGGCCGACGAACTGCTCCGCCACGCCCCCGCCCTGCCCCATCCCGCGCTGGAACAGGCCGCCCGCGCCCACGCCGACTTCCTGTCCGACCTCGCCGGCGGCGGTGATCTCCTGACCCGGCAGGTCGTCCTGGTCGCCCGCGAGGAGAGCACCTCAAGTACGCGTCGCTCCCGCTCCGGGACGAGCGGCGGGCGCGCCCTGCAGCGCATCCACGAGGCCGCCCGGGCCCTGGCCCCAGCGCAGATCGCCGTCACCGTACTCGATGCCCCGGCCACCGCCGCGCTGGTCTCGGCTGCCTGCAACCCCGAAGCCCCCGCCACGGCACTCCACAACGTCGAGGCAGGTGACGCGCGGTGATCCGGTTCCGGGCCGGCCGCCGCCGGACAGATTCCAGCTCGCCGCTCTCCGGGGCGGAGTTGCTCGACGTGAGCGGCCCCGAGGCCGTGGAGGTCCACCCCCGTATGCTCGCGGTCGGCGCGCACCTGGCCTCCACCCTGGTGGTGACCGGCTACCCGGCCGAGGTCACCCCGGGCTGGCTCGCCCCGCTGCTGAACTTTCCCGGCCACCTCGACGTCGCCCTGCACATCGACCCGGTCCCGGGCCCGGTGGCCGCGGCCGGGCTGAAGAAGCAGCGGGCCCGCCTGGAGTCGGGCCGGCGCACCGGCTTCGACAAGGGCCGCCTGGACGACCCGGACGTGGAGGCCGCCGCGGCGGACGCGGCCGATCTCGCTTACCGGATCGCCCGCGGCGAGGGCAAGCTCTTCCACGTCGCCCTGTATATGACGGTGCATGCCGCCGACGAGGAGCACCTCGCCGAGCAGGTGTCGGCCGTCCGCGCGGTCGCCGAGTCCCTCCTCATGAGCGTCGCCCCCACCACGTACCGGGCACTGCCCGGCTGGCTGGCCACCCTCCCGCTCGGCATCGACACCCTCAAGATCCGCCGCACCTTCGACACCACCGCACTGGCCGCCTGCTTCCCCCTCACCAGCCCCGACCTGCCCCTTGCCACCGACGCGGACGGCACCGTGTCCGGGGTGCTGTACGGGCTGAACGCGGTCTCCGGCACCCCCGTGCTCTGGGACCGCTTCGCCCAGGACAACTACAACTCCATCACCCTGGCCCGCTCCGGCGCCGGAAAGTCCTACCTCGCCAAACTCGAACTGCTGCGCCTGCTGTTCACCGGCGTAACCGCCTCCGTGATCGACCCGGAAGACGAATACGTACGCCTGGCCCAGGCCGTCGGCGGACAGGTGATCGCACTCGGCGCCGACGGCGTCCGCCTCAACCCCTTCGACCTGCCCGCCACATCGGACACGACGACGGACGACGCGTTCACCCGCCGCGTGCTCTTCCTGCACACCTTCCTGACCGTGCTGTTCGGCGGCACGCTGAGCGCCGCGGAGAAGGCGGTCCTGGACCGCGCAATCCTCTCGACGTACGCACGCTGCGGCATCACCGCCGACCCGCGCACCTGGCGGCGCACCCCACCCCAACTCGACGACCTCGCCGCCATCCTGACCGGCGACGCCGACCCCACCGCCACCAACCTGGCCCACCGCCTCGCCCCCTACACCACCGGCTCACACGCCCGCCTCTTCAACGGCCCCAGCACCACCACAACCACCGGACACCTGGTGGTCTTTGCTCTGCGCCAGCTGCCCGAGGAGGTGAAGGCCCCGGCCATGCTCCTGGCGCTGGACGCGATCTGGCGGCGGGTCGCCTCCCCCGGACGCCCGGGCCGCCATGTGGTCCTGGTGGACGAGGCGTGGCTGCTGATGCGGGAAGGGGCCGGGGCGCGGTTTCTGTTCAAGATGGCCAAGGCCGCCCGCAAGCACTGGACCGGCCTGGCGGTCATCACCCAGGACGCCGACGACGTGCTCGCCTCCCCGCTGGGGCGCGCCATCGTCTCCAACGCCGCCACCCAGATCCTGCTCCGCCAAGCCCCACAGGCCATCGACCAGATCACCGAGAACTTCCATCTCTCCCACGGCGAGCGGGAGTTCCTCCTCTCGGCCGCCCGCGGCGAAGCGCTGCTCCTGACCGGCGACCGGCGCCACAAGGTCGCGCTGATCAGCGTGGCCGCCCCCGGGGAACACGAGGTCATCACAACCGATCCCGGCGAACTCGCCGCCGCGTACGAGGGCATCGATGACGGCGAGGCCGACCCGGGAGCGGCGTTCGGTGGCTCGTACGTCGATGACGACGTCGACGGTCACGGCGGGGCGTGGTCACCGTGACGGCCCGCTTCGGCATCACCGGCGCATCAGGACCGCTGGTGGACTTCCTCACCCACCCGGACACCTTCGCGCCCACCGCGATCCGCGCCGCCCTCGACTGGTGCGCCGCGTCCGCGCCCGCCCTGATCCCCGCCACCCTCGTATCAGCAGCCTGTGGATACGCCGTTTGGCGCCACCTGCAGCGCACCCGCCAACGGCGCCTGACCGACGGCGCCCGCTGCGTGGAGATCCTCGCCCCGCCCCACGTCGCCCCCAAGGGCGGTGAAGTCCTGTGGGCCCAGCTCTCCGGACTCCTGCGCCCATGGTGGCGCCGCATCACCACCGGCCAGCCCCACCTCGCCTTCGAATACGCCTGGTCCCACACCGGCGTACACATCCGCCTGTGGGTCCCCGGCACCGTGCCCCTGGGCCTGGTACGCCGGGCGGTGGAGGCCGCGTGGCCCGGCGCCCACACCCGCCTCACCCCACCCGAGCCCCTCCTCCCACACGGCCACACCATCGCCGCCGGACGGCTGCGCCCGGCCCGCCCCGACGCCCTGCCCCTGCGCACCGACCACACCACCGACCCGCTGCGCGCCCTGCTCCAGGCCGCCACCGGCATGGGCGAGGACGAGACCGCCTGCGTGCAGATCCTGGCCCGCCCCGCCACCGGCCGCGCACTGCGCCGCGCCCGCCGCCAGGCCCGACGCCTCAAGGCCGGACACACACCCACCCGCCTCCCCGCCCTGACCGCACTCCTCCTCCACCGCGCCCAACCCGCCGCGACCGGAAGGCAAGATCCCGAACACGGCGTTGCTGTACGGCAGATGGCGGCCAAGCAATCCGGCTCCCAGTGGCAGTGCACCCTCTCTTACGCTGCTGCCTGCTCGCCCAAGACGGAAGGGGCCGAGGACATGGTGCGCGGCCGGGCCCACGCGCTGGCCTCCGCCTTCGGCCTGTACGCGGAACGCAACTACCTCGCCCGCACCCGCCTGCCCCACCCCGAACCCCACCTGAGCACCCGGCAGTTCCCGTCCACACGCCCCGCCCTGCTGTCCGTACCTGAACTCGCCGCGCTAGCGCACCTGCCGCTGGACGCAGACGCACCCGGCGTCCAGCGAGCCGGAGCCCGCTCCGTGCTGCCACCCCCGCCCATCCCCGAACCCGCCCCCGGCAGCGGGGTCAAACCCCTGGGCCGCTCCGACACCGGCGCCCGCCGCGGCGTCGGCCTCGCGGTTCCCGACGCCCGCCACCACCTCCACGTCATGGGCGCCACCGGCTCCGGCAAGTCCACCCTCATCGCCAACCTCGCCCTGGACGACGTACGCAACCATCGCGGCGTCATCGTCATCGACCCCAAGGGCGACCTGGTCACCGACCTCCTGGACCGGCTCCCCGACACCTGCGCCGACCGGCTCGTCCTGATCGACCCAGACGACCCGCACACCCCGCCCTGCCTGAACGTGCTGGACGGCGCCGACATCGACGTCGTCGTCGACAACATCACCGGCATCTTCCGCCGGATCTTCACCGCCTTCTGGGGACCCCGAACCGACGACATCATGCGCGCCGCCTGCCTGACCCTCCTCAAACACCGCACCACATCCCGGCAGTTGGTCACCCTCGCCGACATCCCCCGCCTGCTCGGCGAACCCGCCTACCGGCTACGCATCATCCCCGCCCTCAAAGACCCCGTACTACGCGGCTTCTGGGCCTGGTACGAATCCATGTCGGAACCCGCCCGCGCCGCGGTGGTCGGCCCGGTGATGAACAAGCTGCGCGCCTTCCTGCTGCGCGACTTCGCCCGCCGCGCCATCGCCGCCGGACCCTCCACCTTCGACCTCACCAGCGTCCTCGACGGCGGCATCCTCCTGGCCCGCCTCCCCAAGGGCGCCCTCGGCGAAGAGACCGCCCGCCTGCTCGGCTCCTTCATCGTCGCCGGCACCTGGCAGGCAGCCGCCGCCCGCGCCCGCGCACCCGAACACACCCGCATCGACGCCACCTTGAGCATCGACGAGGCCCACAACTTCCTCACCCTCCCCTACCCCCTGGAGGACATGCTCGCCGAGGCCCGCGGCTACCGCCTCTCCATGCTCCTGGCCCACCAGCACCTCGCCCAACTCCCCCGCGACCTGCGCGAAGGCATCTCCGCCAACGCCCGCAACAAGGTCTTCTTCAACGCCTCCCCCGAAGACGCCACCTCCCTGGAACGCCACACCCTGCCCACCCTGGCCGCGCACGACCTCGCCCACCTCGGCCCCTACCAAGCCGCCGCCCACCTGCTGGCCGGCGGCGCCGAGTCCGCAGCCTTCACCCTCACCACCCGCCCCCTGCCACCCCCGGTGCCCGGCCGGGCCGCCGACCTGCGCGCAGCAGCCGCTTCCCGCACCGGCCCCCGCCCCGCGACTCGGCCCTGAACGACACTCCCCCGGGCTTCCTCCGCCGACGACGGCGGCCGCTCCCGGTCCTGGCGCTCAGGCACCAGGACGTACGCCAGAGCCTCGTAATCGCCAGCGCTCACGGAGTGCGCGCCAGGACCCAGATATCGCCGCCCAGCCATCCTCCGCCCACACCCGGTGGTGACCTGCCATGCCCGCACTCCCCCGCCCCGCCCACGGCCCCGGCTCCCGCTACACCGCCCGCGCCGCCACCACCCGCCACCGCCCCACCCGGCACCCGGACGTGGCCGCCCTCGCCCGCCGCCTCACCGCCCGCGACCTGTGGCTGGTGCACATGCTCCACGAACACCGGGTCCTGACCACCCACCAGATCACGCGCCTCGCCTACACCTCACTCCGCTCCGCCCAGCGCCGCCTCCACACCCTGCACCAGCACGCCGTCCTCGACTCCTTCCGCCCCCTGACCCAGACCGGCTCCGCACCCGAGCACTACACCCTCGGCCCCGCCGGAGCCGCCCTCCTGGCCGCCCACAGCGGACTCGACACCGCCGCCACCGGCTGGCGCCCCACCCACACCGGCCGCATCGCCTACTCCCCCACCCTCGGCCACGACCTCGGCGTCAACGACCTCCTCACCCACCTCGCCGCCCACACCTACACCGCCCCCGAGACCGGGCTGCCCCTCTGGCTCTCCGAACGCTCCGCCACCCGCCGCTGGGGCGACATCATCCGCCCCGACGCCTACGCCCACTACAGCGACGCCGACCACCTGCTCCCGTTCTTCCTCGAATACGACACCGGCAGCCAAACCCTCGCCCGCGTCGAGGCCAAACTCACCGGCTACGCCGCCTTCACCACCGCCACCAGCACACGCCCCGCCCTGCTCATCCACACCCGCACCGCCTCCCGCGATGTCGCACTGCGGCACCGACTAGCACCTGCCGCACGGGAGTTGGGCCTGGCGGTGGCCTCCACCTCGGCCGACTTCGCCACCAACACCCCCTGGGACGCCTGGTGGTCCCCCTTCGAACCGGCAGCCCGCCGCACCACCCTCACCGGCCTCGCCGCCCACTGGCCCCACCTCACCCCGGCCGCAGGCCTCGACCCCACCGACGCCGACACCCCACTCACCCTCCCCGTCCCACCGCTGCCACCCGCCATCGGGGCTGAGGCGTGAGCGCGCTCGCCAAGGCGGTCGTCGGAGCCGGCTGCGCGGTCCTGGCCCTGCCCTTCCTGGCCGCCATCGTCGCGGCCGCCCTCCTCAGCAGCTTCACCCCCGGCAGCGGCGGTGGCGCATCCGCCAGCCCAAGCAAGCACGCACTCTCCGGCATCCCGCCCAGGATGCTCGCGCTCTACCAACGGGCGGCACCCGAGTGCCCAGGCCTGTCCTGGACGGTCCTCGCGGCGATCGGAAAGGTCGAGACCGACCACGGCCGCCACCCCACCATGACGTCTTCGGCGGGCGCGGTCGGGCCGATGCAATTTCTGCCGTCCACCTTCAAGGCGTACGCCCATCCCGTCCCGCCCGGCGGCCAGAAGCCGCCCACCCCCTGGGACCCGGTCGACGCCGTTTACGCCGCGGCTCGCCTGCTGTGCGCGAACGGGGCGAGGAACAACAAGAACCTGCGCCGGGCGATCTGGCACTACAACCACTCAGACACCTACGTGAACCAAGTTCTAGCCATCGCCGAGGAGTACGCAGCCGCCACACCGGCCCCAAATGGCACAGCGGGCAAAGCAGTTGCCTACGCCCGCGGCCAGCTCGGCACCCCATACGTATGGGGCGGCGACGGCCCCTCCGAGGGCGGCTTCGACTGCTCGGGCCTGACCAAGGCCGCCTACGCCGCAGCTGGCATCAGCCTGCCCCGCGTCGCCCAGGCCCAGTACGAACACGGCCCCCGCCTGCCTCGTACCGCCCAACTGGCTCCCGGCGACTTGCTGTTCTTCGGCTCCGGCCCGAACGCCATCACCCACGTCTCGCTCTACACCGGCCGCGACCAGGCCATCGACGCGCCCCGCCCCGGCGCGGTCGTCCGCCAGGGCCCCTCCCGCACCTCCTCCCCTGCCTTCCAGGGCGCGACCCGGCCCGCTGTGCCAGGCGGTGGTACCCGGTGAAGCCGATCGCCGCCCGCGAGGCCATCGCCCTGCTCACCTTCATGACCCGGGTGCTGTCCGCCGTCGGAATCCTGGCCCTGGCCTTCACCACGGTCAACGTCACCCGCTTCGCCACCAGCCGCGACGTCCCCTGGCCCATCGCCCTCCTCCTCGACCCCATGCTCGCCACCGCCCTCGCCGGGGTCCTGTACGTCGACGCCCGCCTGGCAGCCTGGGGCATCCGCCCGCCCGGCTGGTCGACCGCACTGCGCTGGGGCGCCGGGTGCACCGCCGCTCTGATGAACTCCTGGGAGTCGCTCTGGCCCGACGGACAGATCGGCCTGCCCCGCCAAGCCGATCCGGCAGCCGTACTCCTGCACCTGACCCCAGCCCTGCTTCTGATCGCCCTCACCGAAACGATCGCCGCCTACCGACGGACCGTCACCGATCTGCTGGACCGGATCGACTCCGCCGATCCCATCGAGCCGACGACCCCACCCACGATCCCTCCACCCCGATCGATCCGAGAACGCAGCGAACTGTCCAGTTCCCGTCCTCATCCGCCCAACAATCCGCCGCAGGGCAGGTCCGATTCCCGCCCCGCTCAGGCCGGTGGCTCCGCCCACAGCGATGCGGGCCGTTCGGGGCCCCACGCTGGCGGCAACGCGCCCAACAGCCCGCCGGTGGCGCCCGGCCGCCCACCGGCCGATCGCGGGACGACGAACGCCGACGTGTGGCCGCGGGCGATCGCTCTGAACAACGCCGCGCTGGCCGCCACCGGGAAATCGGTCAGCATCTGGCGGCTACGCACCGATCTGCACATCGGGCCCCGACGTGCCCGCCAGATCCACGACCAGCTCCTGGCCCACCCGCCACACCCACCGCCCCGGACCGACTGAACTTCCCCAGCCACGCCGCCGATCGGACCCGGCCCCGGGATCTTCCGATGCCGTGCGCCGATCGGCGCACGCCCTGACCCGGTCCGCGCCCGGCTACCACGGCCCCCCCTCTGAGCTGGCCGGTTCCAGAAGCGATCGGCCCGCTTGACTTCATGACATAGCAGAGCGTCCATGGTCGTGGCCGACGATGCACCGGGCACATCCACGGGGATCCGTGAACCCGCCCGCGCCACGGCCCTGTTCGCCCGGGAGAAACGCGGTGCGCACGCGCCCGGCGAAACCCTGCGGCCCGCGCACACGGGTCCGTACCCCGGCCGGGGACCTCAACCGCTCGCCCTCTCATGGAATCGAGGTTCCTCTCATGTCCGACACGACTTCCGACGACACACGTACGCTGCATGCCGTCCCCGCTGCCGAGCTGCTGGCCCACCTGAGCGGCGCACCCGCCGCGCTCTACACCAAACTGGTCAACCTCGCGGGTACCGATGGTTCCACGGTCACCGAACTCGCCCTCGCCGCAGGCGTAGGCCGCTCCACCGCCGGAAAGGCCCTGACCGCCCTGGAACAGCGCGGCCTGGCCGTCCGCACCCCCGGCGGACACGACGGCCCCCGCCGCACCCCCGACCGCTGGCGCGCCGCCCCCACCCACACGACCAGCAATGACGACGGCTCCAGTGATCAGGAACCCGCCAACACCCCGCCGAAACCTGCCGTCACGGAGACCCAGGAGCCGGTCGGCAACACCACCGAGCAGGAAAGCGCTCCCGCCGACGAGACCGCAACCGACACCCCCGCCACACCGGACGACAACAGCACGGATGCCGCCCCCGTCCCCCCGGCCGAGGCACAGCAGGACACTGAGCACAGCAACACCGACAACGGCGACACGGACGACGACAGCGGCGGCAAGGACGGCCCGCACGACAAGGACGGCAACAGCGACCGCAGGGACGAGAAGACCCCTGCCCCGCAGGCGAGCACAAATCGCCAGACGCCACCGGCGGAAACGATCACCCTGCCGGGTGGGAAGAAGCGGCTCGTGCCCGGAGCGCTGCGACAGATGGTCATCGACCACCTCCAGGCGCATCCCGACGAGGCGTTCACCGCCACCAAGATCAGCCGCGTGATCGAGAAGTCCTCAGGCGCGATCGCCAACGCCCTGGTCACCCTCGCCCGGCAGGGCATCGCCGAGCACGTGAGTGAACGTCCGCGCACCTACCGTCTGGCAACGCCGGAGGGCAACTCATAACCCACCAGACACAGCGAACCGGGGTGGGTCCCAAAGGAGTTGGGACCCACCCCGGCTGCTGTGCGAGTCTTCCACGCCAAGGAGTGACCACGGGAGGGCGAGGGATTCGCGGCAGACTGGCTGAGTACGATCGTGGCCGCGATATCGGCGGGCATCGCCGTGTACGCGGCGTACCGGGCCCGGCGTTCCGCACGCGACACCTTCGCGCACACCACGTACGAGCTGGCGCGAACGCTACACACAGATCTCACCGCCGGGGCCACCGCCCAAGCCCGGGGCGTATTGGAGCACTTCCGCGACGGTACCCGCTACCACGAACCCGGCGCGGAAAAATCTACCCAGGTAAGCGACCCCAAGCGCCAGGACCGTCCCGCAGCGGGCCGAGGGGAGAGGTAGCGCGAAGCCCCGGCCAGTCAGGCTGGCTTCCCCTGATTCGAGTCCGCTTCCAAGGGCTCAAACGCAACAATGAGTGCCGGGTCGAGGCCGCAGTCGCCGCAAGTCTCCTTACCCGAGGTGCCCTGATACGGACGTAGCCAGCTCCGCGGACGCGCGACCTCCCGAATGTGACCGCAGTAGAGCCGAACCCGCCAGGTCATCTTCTCCACGGGAGGCCTCGGTTCACGGAGCATCTCCAGGATGGTCTCCAATTGTTCGTCACTCATGCGAGGGGCCTTGGCGATCTGCTCCGCGACCCACGCCGCGACATCCACGGCTTCTTGTTGACCACGGTGATCAGCCCGAGACAACTGGTAGCGCTCCAAGGGGACCCCGTAGCACTGGTGATCGGCGCTCATGTAACGAGGCTACGGACCATGTGCGGTCGAGCTCAGCCCCGTTGCCCTCGACCACCCCCGAGAGTGACGAGCAGCGCTTCAGCCTCAGAGATGGGCGCACGGTCACCTCACACGCCCTACGGCACTACCCAGCGCTTGCACGGTTGAGCGGGCACGCAAGCACGCAACAGCGAACATGAGTGCCTCATTCCGCAGGTAGTTCGCCCTCCCTTCGCTGGCTGCGGGACGCCACGATGCCTGTGGAACAGCGGTCGGATACACCCCGGCGCCGCGACCGCAAGACCAGCGGCCCTCCAGCGCTTCCCGGCCGGTCCGGACAAGACAGCTGGAGGCTGCCATGGTCAGTGCCATCCCTCCGCCCGGGTTCAAGGAAGCCGAGTGGCAGGCGTACGTAGAGAAGGGGCGCCGACTCGTGAAGCAGATCGGCGATGCGAAGTTCGAGCTGGGCGACACGCTCGTCGACATGCTCGACTCCCCTGAACGCCACGGCGATATCGAAAGGATCGTCGAGGTTTACGCCCAGCAGATCGGGGCCAGGCCCAGCACTCTGCTCCATTACCGGTACATCTCCCGGGCATGGCCGACCGCTATGCGGCGTCCCGACGTCTCCTGGTCCGTGCACGCGCGTCTCGCCGCCGACCCCGACCGGTTCCGCATGATCCGCGACGAACCGCCCGACCCCACCGACCCTGAAGAGACCGTTGCGTGGACTCAGGACGAAGCCTTGCGCGCCCGGAAACTCATGCCCATACATCCCAAGACGCCCGAGGAGCGGATCGACAAGGTCAAACACATCCTGCGCGACACCGACGAGGCTGCGGAAGCACTCGCGCGGCTGGCTGAACGGACCGAGGTGATCGACGCTGCGGTCGAGAATCCGCGCTTCCGGCAGGCCGTACGTGACGCGAATCGCCAGCGTGGAAAGAAGCTTGAGGAACGGGCCAACGAGGCACGCGCATTCGCAGGGCTGTCCGAACCGTCTCCACGGGCTGAAAGGCACGAGACCCCCTCCGCTCAGCAAGCTCCCGTCGTCGATTACCGGGACACTCCGTCAGCGGTTCTCAAGATCCTCGGGGTCGCGACCAGCTTCTGCGTGTCCATGCAGAACGCTGTGGTCCTACTGCAGACGGAGAACTGCGACGAGACCGCCATGGAAGCCATCACCGACAGCCTCAGGAAGGTCCGCGCAGTCTGCGACTGGTGCGAGCACGTCGCGACCACAGGCAAGCCCGACATGGACGCCGCCCTGGCCGAGATGCTCCGGGACGAGGCTGGAGGGGAGGACCGATGACGACACGCCGGAGGTCACCACATGACCTCGGAGAGGAACTGTGGGAACTCATCGGGGCCGCCGACGGCAAGGCGATTGTGCGCGAGGACGCGCTGGAGACGATGGCCGAGGGACAGTTCGAGATCGCCAAAGCCTGGGCCAAGGACAACAAGTGCATCGTGGACGAGGAGTGCCTGCTGTACGTCTTCTCCCAGTACATACGCACCCGCGATCCCCGGCTGTCCGTGCTAGCCGTCACCCGCGAAGCCGCACTGATCCACAAGCGTGCCGTTCGGCTCCAGCGCAGCGCCATCGCACCGCTCACACCGGCCGATCAGGAGACCCCCCAGATCATCGTGATCAACCAGGCCGTCAGTGGCATCGTGCGAGCCACACGGCGTCTTCGCGACGCGGGCTTCTCCCCGGAGCTTGCCCTTCGCAGTGAGAGCACCGACGACTAGGGAGAGAAGGCGACCGTGCCATGGGGAAGACCGACGGCCCAGACGACGTCCCCCTGTTCTGGAGCCAGGAAGGGCGCACAGCAGAAATCGTCAGATGTCACCTGGGTCACCTGGCCGCCAGGGAAACCTTCGAGGCCGTCGGCGGATGCCCCTACTGCACCCACACACCAGGGGAAAGAGTTGCTGCGGTCCGAGCCCTGGACTGGGCGACCAGGAAGCATCGCGTCAAGGAAACCTCGACGGCCGATAAGCGCTACTCCGAGCTCGTCAGCGACGGAACCGAGCTCGTAGAAAGGGCCCGTGCGCTCCAGTTCGAGCTGGGAGACCTCGCCCTTGATGTAGAGCCATTGAACGCGGGGCAGGTCCCGGACCCCAGCCTGCTGGGTAAGTTCGCCGAAGCCGTCGGCATCCAGCCGGCCTCCTTGGCCCGATACCGCCGAGTCGCTGCCGCCTGGCCCCAGGACAAGCGTGATGCGCGTACCTCATGGTCAGTGCACGCGATCCTCGCCGGACACCCGGATCGCTTCGACCTCATCAAGCACCCACCGCAGGAACCGAAGCCCGGCTGGACCTGTGACACCGCACGAGCAGCCATGAGGTCGTCTTGAATCAGAGGGCCGGACCGCGAAAGTGGCCGGGCCGATACGGCGATCCCTACCTCGTCTCCAGAACGACCACGTCCAGGCTCAGCTCCTGTCTAAGCTGCCTGACGCCCGCTCGCAGAGCCGGTCTCGCTGCCCGTCGTTGTGCAGCAAGCCGGACAGCGCGTCGTCGTGACTGGCGTGGTGAGGAGCTAGACCTCGAGCCGCTTGCGCTCCTCGATGCCGTCGACGTTGGTGAGAAGGAATCGAGGCCCGTCCTCGACAGATGCGACGACGGAATTGCGCATATAGACCCAAACGTACGTGCCGTCGCGGCGACCGAGGCGCAGCTGCGCACGGCCGCCCTCGGCGCTGGTCCGGAGCAGGGTGCCGATGTCTTCGGGGTGTACCAAGTCGCTGAAGGAGTAGCGGCGCATCGCGGAGGCGGGGCGGCCCAGGAGTCGGCACAGGGCGTCATTGACGCGGACCAGTCGACCGTGCGTGTCGCCGCCCATCTCAGAGACAGCCATGCCGCTCGGCGCGTACTCGAACGCCTGCCGGAAGGACTCCTCGCTGGCGCGCAGGGTCCGCTGTTCGCGCTCCAGGCGTACGAGGGCCCGCTGCATGTTGGCCCGCAGCCGGGCGTTGGCGACGGCGATGGCGGAGTGGAAGGCGTACGTACGCAGGGCCGCCCGGTCCTCGCTATCTGGCCTGCAGCCGTCGGACGGCAGATCCACAGAGATCACCCCGACGAGACCGTCTGACGTGTGCATGGGCGCGTAGAGCCGGTCCTCGGGATGCCAGGCGTTCTCGTCGTCCGGTGCGGTGCCCTCGGTGGGCCACTGGGGAACGTCATCGTCGGTGAGCACCCACCCTTCGGTGTGCGGGATGAAGCGCAGGCCAGCCCAGTCCTCGCCCATGGTCAGCCGACGTTCCCACGACTCGCGGGAACCGACCCTGCCGGTGAGCAGGGCCTCGGCAGCCGGGTTGCCTGAGAAGGCTGCGACAACCAGGTCGCCGTCGGGGCGTACGAGATTCACTGCGGCCAGCCCGTATCCAAGACCGAACACCGCTCCATCGGCGATGGCCTGCAGGGTGTCGGCCAGACTGCGCGCTATGTAGAGCTCTGCCACCGCGAGGTCGGTCCGGTCCGTGCGCGGGGTCGGCATGTCGCCCGCGGGCGGCGGAGGCAGTGTGGTGTAGGCGGCGTTACGGATGAAGGGCAGCTGCCCCAGCTGGTTACGGCACAGCCGGTGCGGTTCGGGGCGGTCGCTCGTCACCAGACGGGTACGCAGCCGTGTGAAGAGCGTGTCGAGGTCGAGATACTCACCCTCGCCCGGTACCCCGTCGCGCATCAGGGTGACCCATTCGCCGGTGAAGGCCGTCAGTGGTTCGTTGGGCGGCGAGAGTGCCACCGCGGTCTCGGCCGCGGCGGCCAGCAGGTAGATGCCGTCGACTTCCAAGGCCGCAGTAGGGGACTGGACGCCGAATGCGCGGGCGCTGTAGCAGCAGTCGAGTACGACGATCCGGCGTAGGGCCCGGCTCTTCTCGGCTGGCCAGCGGATCCAGTCGTAGGGCGTGGCGGTGTCATGGACGGAGTTGGGGTCGGTCGTCTCGGTGGCGAGGTGCAGCTTCCCGGTCCTCGGCTCGATCAGGCCGTGTCCGGCGTAGTAGATGAGCAAGGTGTCGGTGGCTGCGTCGACCGATTCCTGGGCCGCCCGGGATATGTCGCGCGGCAGGGAAGGGTTCTGGAGAACCGTGCAGTGGGAGGCGGGGAGGTTCCACTCCTTGGTGAACAGCTCGCGCAGCAGGGTGAGGTTGCCAGCCACGGCCGGCAGGGCGTCCAGGGAGGTGAACTTGCCGGCGCCGACAAGGAGAACCCGCGTTCCAGCAGGGTCGGGCAGCCCGGTCACGAGTCGGAGTCTGCCTGTTCGTCGCCCATGAGTCTGCGCACCAGCGCTTCCGACTCGGCCAGGCTCGCCCCGTGGATCTCAATGCGCGTACTGCCGGGACGCTCGACAACCAACGTGGGCGCCTGCGGGCGGGTGGCACGCCAGGAGGCGATGGAAGCGGCGAGTGAAGCGGCGCTGAAGCCACTGCTGAGTATGAGGGAGAGAAGGTCGATCCCATCGCCCTGCTGGCCCGGAATACGCGGGCGGTCGGTCGTCAGTTCTGCGCTTAAGTACCGCCCCACGGACCGGTCACTCTCCAACCAGGCGGACAGCGAGCGCAGTTCACTTTCGGTCGGCCCCTCAGGACAACGTACGGTGATGAGCATGCAGGAAGCATAGAACGCGTCACTGACACCGCTGGCCCCAGTCTGTGCGCTGGGCCGCCTCCGGTCACCGGGTCTCCCCAAGGACGCGGTAGCATCCCTCGAGAGGCCAACGGAGAGGGACAGCCCCAGGCCACGGCCACCGCCGACCGCAACACCCCCGCGGGCTCATCCTGGACTTCGCCGGGGAGCTGACCGCCGACCCGCGACCCGTGCGTCGGCACCGCTCCAGCGCGAGCTCCAACTCCGCAGCCGCAGAGCTGATCTCCTGTTTGAGAGTGACGGCTTCTTCGCGGCCTGCGGCCAGTAGGCCGCGCAGGGTGCGTAGTTCGCGGCCGCCCTCTCGTGCCCGCGAGTAGGCGGCATCCAGCTCGGTGGCGGTCTGGCGCAGGGCGCGGGTGAGGCGGTGGATCCGGTCGCCGGCGCATATCGCTCGGCGAGGGGGTCATAGGGGCACCGAGACCAAGCTGTTCGGCCAGCACGCGGGTGCCCGGTCCCGGCGCGTTCGGTGGGGTGGTTCATCACCGTCCTGCGCAGCCCGCGTGCCCGCAGCCGCCGCAGAAGCCGCCGCTGTTGCACGGACACGGGCAGGGCTCCGTCGTCCAGCTCCGGGCGGGGGCCCTCTGAGAAGCCGTTCCAGCGGCGCCTTGCAGCGCGGCGGAGACCGATCAGGAAACCCTACAGAAGGCTCCGCGGCCCCGGTCAGTCGGTCGACCGATAGACACCGTCGTCATCCACCCCGGCCGACCACTCACGGAAGAACGTGTTGCCCAGGTCCATGTTGCAGACGAACAGCCCGGCCTGCCCGAAGACGATCCGGAACGGTTCATCTTCGTCGTCGGGGGCGTTGTTCACGGCCAGGAGCGGCAGTTCAGCAGAAGCCAGGGCCTGCTCGTCGGCGATGAGGACGATGGTGGTCTCGGGCCAGTTCTCGTCGTCCGTCGGGATCAGCGCGGTGATCTGCTCGGGAGTGAAGCCCGTATAGGCGAGGTTGTCGATGACCGTGATCAGGCCGAAGCCTTCGGCGGTCTCGTCGAAGTCCTCGCTGGTGTGATCCGGCTGGTTCGCTTCACGTTCCGCGGCCTCTTCAAAACCGGCCAGGAGGCGGTTCCAGCCTTCGAGGTTCGTGAAGCAGGTGCGGACCAGGATCGCGCCGTCCTCATCCCCGATCCGGACGGCTTCAGGGGCAGGTTCGTTTCCGGTTCGGGGGCCGGGGATGATCTGGATGAGGAACCGGGGGTGCTTGGTTTCGCTGGCGCGGTTGCTGGCGTGGACGCGGACCAGGTAGGTGCCGGGTCCCGCAGTGGCCAGGTTCTCCTTGCGCACGGGGGCGGTGCCGCTGTCACACAGGGCGAGGAACCCTGTGGTGGAGGCCAGCGTGATCTCCTCCACCTCGTCCCACCCCTCCTCGGCCCCAGGGTCTTCACCGGTGTAGAGGATGACGCGGGGGTTCTCCAGCGAGTTCCCGGCATCGATGCTGAGCGCGTCCTTGGCGGCGGCCAGCATCTTGCTGTACTTCACGGACGGTGCTGATCCGACGTCGGGGTCCATGACCGTCAGGTCGCCCCACTCCTTCATCTTCACCGGCCGGGAACGGCCTTCAAGCATCGGCCAGTTGGAGTGACGCACGGGAAAACCCCCATCATGTCTGCGGCTGCCGGATCGTACCCCCCTTGGAAGGGGAGACGTTGGATCCGGCAGCCGCGTTGCCCGCGTCTAGCGCTTGATCTGAACGTAGTAGGCGTCGCCGTTCAGGATGCGGGCCTTCTTGTAGAAGCCGCCAAGACGGGCACCGGCGGAACGGTTGTCACCGCGGTCGATGACGCGGGCACTGCCCTTGGACGGCTTACCGCCCTCCTTGGACGCCGCGAAGGGGTACTCGTCGCAATCCTTCTTCTTCGGGTTGGGGTTGGGGACCTTCCCGCACATCGCCTTGCGGTGCGCGAGGTCCTTGGGTGTGGGGTCGGCTGCGGGTGGTTAGAGGGCTTCGCCGTGGGAGCAGGCGTCGGTGTGGCCGTCGTCGCGGGTGAAGGTGTCGGGCAGCAGGGTGGTGTGCTGGACTTCCGAGGCCGTCAGTGGCGGGCGGGCCAGGTGGTCTCCGAGGTCGGCTAGGTGGCAGATGGTGGCGAGGGGGACCTGGCCCGCGCATTCGGGGCAGGGGCCGAGCAGCTCGAACTCCAAGTCGTCGTAGAGGGGTTCGCGGGCCAGGAACACGTACGTCTCGGCGGTGTCGGGGCAGGTGACGGTGGCCAGGAGCGGTTCGCCGGGGGTGGTGCGGCGGCGCAGCCAGTCGGGGGTGATGGTGATCTGGTCCAGGCCAAGGCCGAGGGCGGCCGCGAGGCGTACGGCGGTGCGGGCCTGTTCCTCGCCCCGGTAGGGGCCGTGCGGGCTGAGGGCGGTGGTGTGGCGGATGAACAGGGCGGCGGCGTGGGCGCGTTCGGCGAGTGAGGTCATGGCGGGTGGTCTCCTTCACTGGGGGGGGTGGGTGTGCGGTGGGGTGCCGCCCCGGGTGGTGCCCGGGGCGGCCACCACGGGGGTCAGGGCTGGGTGGTGGTGAGGGCCGTGGCGGCGGCTTTGCCGATGGCCGTGGCGGCTTGGGCCGGGTCGGTCAGTTCGAGCAGTGTGGCGCCGGGCAGGGGGCGGGCGTCGTCCTCGAAGGCGAGCCAGAGCACTGCGCATCCGGCCATGCGCAGGGCGGTGATGCGCGAGCTGGCGCGGGTGGCTTCTTCGGGGTGGTAGTAGCCGTCGGAGGCGATGACCAGGAGGCGGGCGGCGCCCGGTTGGGCCAGGCCGAGTCCTGCCGTCAGGGCGTCGATGGCCTCGGCGAGGCTGTGGCCCATGCCCTGGGCTGCGAACTCGGTGACCCGGTTCGGGGTGCGTCCCGGGGTGGTGATGGCGGTCAGGCAGTGGTCGTAGGCGACGGTCGCCGAGCGGGAGTCGGGGTCGGTCAGCGAGGTCGCCGTGGCCAGGATCCAGGCGGCCGAGGCGATCGGGGCGGCGGCCAGGCTCATGGAGCCGGAGACGTCCACGGCGATGCCCACCCGTAGCGGTGGGGAGGGGTGGGGGCGGTGGCGGGTGTGGATCCAGGGCTGGGCGGTGGGGGTGGCGCCTGCCGCCTTCTGGGCGTCGCGGGCCAGCGCGCCGCGCATGTTCAGGCGGCCGGGCGGGGCGGCCGAGGTGGTGGTGATGGTGGTGCGTTCGCGGTAGGCGGCCGCGCGCAGCGCCCTGGCCAGGCGCCCGGCCGCCGCCTTCTCCGCACCCCTGGGCGCCCGTGTCCCGGTCACCGGGGAACGTGACCGCCACCCCCGGGCTACTTTTCCGGGGTTGTGCGGGCGCCTGCCCGGTGCGAAGACCTTCTCGGCCGTCTGTGCGGCCTGGCGTGCCTGGGCGGCTTCTGCGGCCCTTGCCTGTTTCCGGGCCTGTTGGGCAACCTCGGCGCGGGTGCGGACTGCCGTCTGCTCGGCTTCGTTGGCGGCCACCCGCACGGTCACCTGGCCGACCGCCTCGGCCAGCTCACCGGTGCATCCGGCGGGGTCGGGGGCGGGTTCGCCTGCGACCGGGTCGGTGCCGAGCGCCTGGCACCAGGCCGTCGCGTGCTCCAGCATGGCCTGCCCGTCGGTGTCGGCAGTGGTGTGGGCGGCCATCCAGATACTCGTCAGCTGCTGCAGCAGGTCGGTGCCGAGAGCTGCGGTGACGGTGGCCTGCAGGGCGGCGGTCTCGTCCTGGTCGAGGACTCCGGCATCGCGGCGTCCCAGGATCAGCCCGGCCGCCCAGGCGGCCCGCCACGCATCGGTGGGGGTGTCCCGGGTGAAGTCCTTCATGACCAGGGCGTGTACGGCGGTACGCAGGAAGCGGCGGTCATCCGGGCGGCGGTTCAGGTGGGCGTACTCGGCCCGGGACTCCTCCAGCAGCTGCCCCGCCAAATCGAGGGCGGTGCCGCGCAGGTGGGGTGGGGTGGCCCAGCGGGAGTGGGCGGCGTGCGCGGCCTCGTGCACGAAGGCACCCCAGGCCGTGGGGTAGTGCTCCTCATCCCCCGGCCGGGCCGGGCGGATCGCCGCCGGGGGCCGGGGCGCGAACAGGGCCCGGTCGACCTCGAGTTGGGCGGTGACCGGGTAGAACGCGGCGGGCGCCCCCGAACGAGTCTCCTCCTCGCAGGTGACCAGCACGTCCGCGCGCCCGGCCAGGTCGGGCAGCCGCCCGGTCAGCGCGGCCGCGATCCGCCGCCACTGCGCCGCCTCGGCCACCCGGCTGGGGGCGGGGGCGGGTCCGCCGTCGTCCGCCCAGCGGTCCAAGGCCAAGTCGGTGTCGGAGAGCGGGGACGGAGCGTAGTGGATGTGGGCCGGGGTGGATGGGGGCATGGCGGATCGCGTCCCTTCCGGGCAGTGACAGAGGGGGTGGGGAGAGGGCCCGGTGCGGCACCGGGCGGGTCGGGTCTCAGAGTTGGCGGCCCAGGGCCAGGGCGGTGATGGGGCGGCCGATCGCCTTGGTGACGATCTCGGCGACCGTGTCGCGGTCCTCCAGCGGGGCCACGCCGACCAGATTGGCGAAGGCGGCCTCGGTGCCGAGCACCTCGGAGATCTTCTGGAAGGCGAGCAACTCCCGCAGCTGCGGGGCCCAGCCGACCTCGCCCGCCTGCTGACTGATGGCCAGGTGGCGGGCGATCCGCACCGCCGTCCGGTTGATCTTCAAGGCCGCCGCCAGGTCGTAGTCGGAGCCGACCTGGACCTGCACACTGAACCGGGAGGCCAACGCCTCGGTGAGCACCGCCCCGTGCACGCCGGGGTTGTGCCCGGCGATCACGTAGAAGCCGTCAGCGGCGGTGATCGTCTCGCCCTTGTGCGCCTTGACCTGGATCTGCCTGCGCCCGTCCATCGCCGGATACAGGGCGGCCAGCACCTTCGGGGAGATCAGAGTCGCGTCGTCCAGGAGCAGCGCCCGGCCCTCCTGCATCGCGGTCACCAGCGGGCCGTAGACGAACTCATACCCGCCGCGCTCGTCCTGGGTGTACTCCCCCACCAGGTCACCGACCGTGGTGTCGCCGTCCCCCGCCACCGTGATCAGGTCACCGAAGGCCGCCTCGATCAGCGAGGTCTTCCCGGTGCCCGGCGGCCCGTACAACAACACCGCCACCTGCGCCCGCCGCAGGCGCCGTAGCGCCTCCACATCCGGCAACTGCGCCAGCGCCCGGGGGTGGTAGGCCTGCCCGTTCGGGCGGGTGACCGGCCCCGGCCGCACGGGCGGCGGTGCGGGCGGGCGCGGGACCGGTGGCGTACGCCCCGGGCCCGGCGGCGGGGCCCCGGCACGCTGTGCGGCGGCCGCTGTGGCCGACGTCGCCCGGTACATACGGGGTTTGGAGCCGACCCGCTCCGCCTCGCCCCGGCTCACCAGCGTCTCGCAGGCGTTGCCGACCGCCCCGCCCGAATGCCCCAGCCTTCTGGCAAGTTCGGTGACGCTGTGCGTCACCGCTTCGTCCAAGGAAAGAATCTTCGCGATCCGCGCGCGCAGCTCTCCCCGGCGGGCCTTCCCGCCCCCGCCGGGCGGCGAACTCACCGACGCTGTCGTGGGGTTCGGGGTGGCGGAGGTCGAGGTAGCAGAGGCGGTGGTCGCGGAGGTCGGCGTGGCAGGGTTGGTCATCACGAGCCCTTTCGCTGCATTGGGGTGGGGCGGCTGCGGGCAGGGAGCGCTGCCCGCAGCCGTGCTCTGCGAGGGGCGGGCGGCTGCGCAGCCGCCCAACAGAGGCGTCAGTCGGTGGTAGCGACCCGGGGCCGGGCCTGACGGGGGATCTGGTGCTCCTCGCGCCACAGCGGGGCCGGGTCGCTCAGCGCAGTAGTGAACGCGCCGATCAGATGGGCGGGGGTGGCGGCATGGAAGTACGCCCACCACAGCGCGGCGCCCGCCGGGGAGGGGCGGACCTCGATCTCCCAGGCCTCCTCCCGCGCGAGCTGCATACGCGGCCCCGACTCCGGCCTGGGCGGGGTGTAGCCGACATGGACCAGCAGCCCGGGCGCCAGAGCCCGCACCGCAAAGCCCGCCACGTGCACATCCCACCCGGCCCGGCGCAGCGGCTCCCACACCACATCCGGATGATCGTCACGATGCAGATACGGCGGCTCCTCCCCACCCAGCGCGGCATCTTGGGCCAGCGCGGCGGTGAACGCCGCCACCAGCTCGGGCGGGGTGTGATCACTCATCGCCGCCTCCCACACCGGTGCCGCCCACCGCGCCTGGCGGGCCTCGATGTGCCACAGCCCTCTGGCCCGCACCTCCTGACAGGGCTCGGGCAGGAAACCGACGTAGGCGCGGTCCCGGTCGGCGAAGGCGTGCACATTGCCCGGCTCCGCCTCCCGAAACCGCCACGTCGGGACAGTCAGCGGGTCCAGTGCCGCATCGGCGCAGCCCCCACCTCCGGCCAAATACCGGGGGCGAACGGGAAGCTCGTACTCATTCGCGGGCATAGGCGCGGCCAAGGGCCAGATTGCATCGGTCATCGCGTGGTACTCCTCTCCACTGCTTAAGGAGAATTCGAGGCGGGGGCGTGCCAGGTGTGGCCTAGGCAGGGGTCCGGTATGCGGCACGGTCAGGGCGGTCGACCCGAGCCAGGACCGGATGCCGCCGTGCGGATCTGCGCCCGGCGGCCCGAGGCCACCGAGTACATCTCGCAGATGCGTAACGCTGCGTGAATCCCCACCGCCGCCTCCCCTTTCCGGATTCCAATTCATCGCCCTTTTGGGCACACCTCATCCGTCACCCGAATTCGAACGGGACTTTTGGCGGGATTTGCATTCCCGGCCTTTGCGGGAACAATTTAAATATAGCTCGGGTCGGGCGCGACCTGAAGCCCGCTCCGGGCTTGATAATGCTGGAATTCTCGCGAATTCACGACGGGAATCCAGAAAAACTCCCGGTCCCACGACGCCTTGCGTCGACCACCGCGCCTTCCTCGACCGAATCGCAGGCCCGCGCGGCGCCGGCACCGCCCCCAATTCGAGCGCACGCACGAATCAACAGGCCCCGGCGTCGACGATGGGCGGCACCCACGGCTCCTCCCGATCCCCCGCCGGCACTCGCAGGCGGTCCTGTGACGAGACACAACAGGATTGACTGGAAGCCGAGTTGGCGAAGTGAAGGAGTCGTACAGGATGAGCGGGGCGGAACTGGACGCTGGGTCCGCAGACGGAGCACCGAGAGGCCGGGCGGCCAGAGCCCGTAGATCGGGATGCGATGCTGCACCGATATACAGTCGCCCACGCCCGCCGGTGGCTCGCTGGGCCTCTGGCCTGTACACACGCCGCGAGTAAGGGTGTCGCATCCAAGACCGCACACGAAAGCGACGCCGGAAACGACACCAGATACGACGGGACAAACGCCTTGCAGTAGATCTCTGATCAGCATTGCCAGAGGTGACAGTGCTCGGCACCAGCGCCTACCTCAGCACCCGCCCAGGGCGTCTCACGGCATACATGAGCCGAAGCACGATAGTTGTCACCAAGGCAGGTATGTTGTCACTTCGCGTCAGTGGCTGGCTCTGCCGGGGACTCGCATCTCGCGACGCCGGTGCAGGCCAGTACCGCGGTGGCGGCGGCGTTGAGGAAGAGCATGAACGTCCAGGACGTGTCGGCCGCGTCGATGCGCCCGATGCAGAGAGGCTCTTCTGCTGCATGGGAAAGGATGTCGACGGTGGCGGCGAGGGCCAGCGTCGGCTGGCCGCGCTTCTGGGTGATGCGGAGCCGCGTCCGGTAGTGTCGACGGTCAAGTTTTTCCTCATCTGGGGTGGTTTGAGCGCCAAGTAATTCTCCATCCGGAATTCTCCTAATTGGCCATGGGTACGGCGGCG
>NZ_JBFBJK010000052.1:0-26462 GCF_040686095.1 Streptomyces sp. NPDC086554 | reverse complement strand
CACCACCCCCCCGCGGCGGCCAACTGGGTCCCCGGGCCCGCACACCCACCGCCCGCCACCCCCACCGCGGGGTCCCCGGCCCCCCCGGCCCCGGGGGGGCCCCCCCCCCCCGGGGGGCCCCACTCCGTTCGGTCGTGCGGTCAGGCCGCAGACCGCGACCTGCGGTACAGCACCGTGCCCGCCAGCAGCATGCCCGCGCCGACCGGCAGCGCGACACCCACCGGCAGCGAGCCGCCGGTCTGGGCGAGCTGGTCGGACCCCTTGGGCGGGGTGACGAGCTGCGTATCCGGCCGGCTCGGCTCGGTCCGGTCGCCCGGCGGCTTCTCCCCCGGCGTGCTGGGGTGATCCGGGTTGCTGGGGTGCTCCGGGTTGCTGCCCGGATCCTGCGGCTTCTCGGGCGGCTGATGCTTGCCCGGCGGCTCCGTCGGCGGCTTCTCGCCACCCGGCGGGGGCGCCTCGCCCGAGTCGTTGGCGCAGTCGTTGCCGGTGGTCGCGTTGCCGAGACCGCCGATGGTGACGCTGTTGCCGCAGACGTTCACGGGCACGTCGACCGGCACCTGGACGCTGTTGCCGGAGCCGACGCCCGGCGAGTCACCGGTGTGCACGTCGGCCTGCGCCCCGCCCCCCGAGGGCTGCGCGCCGCCGTCGCCCCCGTCGGAGGTGTTGGCGCAGCTGTTGCCCGCCGCGGGATTGAGCACGCCGACCACATTGACGCTGTTGCCGCACACGTTGACCGGAACGTGCACGGGGAGCTGCACGGAATTGCCGGAAAGTACACCCGGCGAATCCGAACTGCTTCCGGCGGCGCCCGAGTCGGCCTGTGCGTAGCCACCGCTGATGGCGAGTACGCCGGTCGCGGCCGCCACTGTGATCAGGCCTTTTCGAGTGACCTGTCGCATAGGTTCTACCTGCCTTATGACCTTCTGGAAAGCGCACGCACCTTGGGGCACGTGCGCGGAATGCCCGAAGGCCCCGGAGCGCATGGCACGCACTCCGGGGCCTTTGGACTCAGACCCTCATGGGGTGAGGCACAACTGCGTCAGCTGTTGGTGCAGGTGTTGCCGAAGGCGGGGTTCAGCAGCCCGACCACAGAGATCGTGTTGCCACAGGCGTTCACCGGAACGTGCACCGGGGCCTGAACGACATTGCCCGAAAGCACACCGGGAGACTTCACGGCGGCACCCTGGGCACCGGCGTCGGCGACGGCCATGCCCGCACCCGCGAGCACCAGACCACCAGTGGCAGCCGCAGCAGCGACGACCTTCTTGATCATTATTCCTCCTTGTTGGCAATGCGATCCCAGCCGCGGACCGCACCACCTGTAACGAGGACGGAGTAATGGGGCTACGAGCTTATGGTCTCTTTCACTCTTTTCAGTCAAGTACGTACGCGCTGACGATTACTGATGTGTCGATTCAGCGCGCACTACGGTCAACCAGGGGCGCACGGACCGGAGTTCAGGACGCGTCGATGAACCGGTCGAGCACGCGCACCCCGAACTTCAGGCCGTCCACGGGCACTCGCTCATCCACACCGTGGAACATGCCGGCGAAGTCCAGCTCCGGCGGCAGCTTCAGCGGCGCGAAGCCGAAGCCGCGGATGCCGAGGTCGTCGAAGGACTTGGCGTCGGTGCCCGCGGAGAGCATGTACGGGACGGCGCGGGCGATCGGGTCCTCGGCCTGCAGCGCCGTCTGCATGGCGTCGACGAGCGCGCCGTCGAAGGTGGTCTCCAGGGCCTTGTCCGCGTGCACGTCCTCGCGCTTCACGTTCGGGCCGAGGATCCGGTCCAGGTCGGCGAGGAACTCCTCCTCGTACCCCGGCAGGAAGCGCCCGTCGACGTGCGCCGTGGCCTGTCCCGGGATGACGTTGACCTTGTAACCCGCGCCCAGCTGGGTCGGGTTGGCGGTGTTCTGCAGCGACGCGCCGATGAGCTTGGCGATGCCGCCGAGCTTGGCGAGCGTCTCGTCCATGTTCTCCGGGTCGAGCTCGGTGCCGAGGGCGTCGCCGAGCTCGTCGAGGAAGTGCCGCAGCGTCTTGGTGACCCGCACCGGGAACTTGTGCCGCCCCAACCGCCCGACCGCCTCGGACAGTTCGGTGATGGCGTTGTCCTTGTGGATCATCGAACCGTGGCCCGCGGTGCCGTCCACGGTCAGCTTCATCCAGTGCATGCCCTTCTGGGCCGTCTCGACGAGGTAGAGCCGCAGCTTCTCGTTGACGGTGAAGGAGAAGCCGCCGACCTCGCTGATCGCCTCCGTGACGCCGTCGAAGAGCTCCCGGTGGTTGTCGACCAGGTACCGGGCGCCGTACGTGCCGCCCGCCTCCTCGTCGGCCATGAAGGACAGCACGATGTCGCGCGGGGGCTTGCGGCCGGTGCGCATGCGCTCGCGCACGACCGCGAGGGTCATCGCGTCCATGTCTTTCATGTCGACGGCGCCACGGCCCCAGACACAGCCGTCCGCGATCTCCCCGGAGAAGGGGTGGTGCGTCCAGTCCTGGGCGTTCGCCGGTACGACATCGGTGTGGCCGTGGATGAGCAGCGCGGGCCGGGAGCGGTCCTCGCCCTCGATGCGCGCCACCGTGGAGGCCCGTCCGGGGTGCGATTCGAAGATCTGCGGCTCCAGACCCACCTCGGCCAGCTTCTCCGCGACGTACTCGGCCGCCTTGCGCTCGCCGGGGCCGGAGTGGTCGCCGTAGTTGCTGGTGTCGATGCGGATGAGATCGCGGCAGAGATCGACGACCTCGTCCTCGCCGGTGACGGGCTGCGACCGGTCCGTCTTGCCTGCCCTGTCGGCCCTGCTCGACTCGCTCACGCTGGTTCCTCCCGCTATCGCTCCTGGTGGTCCCCTTCATCCTCCCGCGCCCACCCCCCGACCCCCAAGGCCGGGCACCGGCCGACATACGCCGTTCACGTGCGTGACCTGTGTGATCAGAGGGCCTCGAATGTTTGCTATGGTTTTCCACGTCGCCGCGGGAAACCGCGACAGACCACCGGTCCGGGTGGCGGAATGGCAGACGCGCTAGCTTGAGGTGCTAGTGCCCTTTAACGGGCGTGGGGGTTCAAGTCCCCCCTCGGACACCAACACGAAGGCCCCCAGGAAACTGGGGGCCTTCGTTTGATTGCGGCGAAGCCACCAGCGGTGTCCGGCGCTCTGATCGTGGACGGCGGCGTCAACGTGACCGCTCCCGGCAGCGTCGCCCGGACCGGATACCGAGAGCAGATCCGGCGGAAGGCGCCTCCGCACCTGCGGGAACGTACCGAAGAACTGGCCGCTTTGGCCGCCTTCTGCACCGAGCCGGACGAGAGCCCTTATCTGTGGCTCCGAGGGCCGGCGTGGGCCGGTAAGTCGGCACTGCTCTCGTGGTTCGCTCTGCATCCACCCAAAGGCGTGCACCTCATCCCGTTCTTCATCACCGGCGGGTTCGCCGGCGAGAACGACCGCATCGGGTTCTGTGATGTGGTGATGGAGCAGCTGGCGGCCTTCCTCGGCCAGCCCATGCCCGCCCAGGTGACCGACGCGACACGCGACGGCCATCTCCTCGGCCTGATGGACGAGGCGGCCCGTGTGTGCCAGGCGAACGCCACGCGACTCATCCTTGTCGTGGACGGCCTTGACGAGGACCAAGGCGTGACCACTCGGCCGGATTCCTACAGCATCGCGGCGCTGCTCCCCTCGCGGCCCCAGGCAGGGCTCCGCGTCATCGTCGCCAGTCGGCCTCCCCCCCCGATTCCCGCCGACGCGGAACGCGAGCTTCAGCGGCTGGCGGATGCGCCAGGCCTCGAGCGGGAGATCCTCGGCCTCATCACCGCCGCCGACGGTGGCCTGAGGGAGCAGGTCCTGGCCGAACAGGAAGAGGTGTACGTCTTCGGCCACGACGAGCTTCGCAGCACCGCTTTGCGCATGTTGGGCAGCAAGGGCGTGGCCGGATATCGCGAGCGGCTCCATCAGTGGGCCGAGGGACACCGGGACGACGGCTGGCCGGTCCACACTCCGGAGTATCTGGATGCTCCAGGTGACGGGCGGCGACGCCGCGGCCTTCACGGAGGTCAAGGCCGCGCAGGAGATGATCCTCGGGCACGAGGACCCGGATCTGCTCGCCATGGCTCGGCTGGCGGTGCATCACGACGAGCTGACGGCGAGGAACGACAACGTTCCGGTTGCTCTGCCGGCGCTCTGGGCCGCCCTGGGCGCGCCGGAACGGGCGGAAGCGGTGCTGAACAGCATCGTCATGCCGGACCAGCGCAACCGTGCTCTCCTGGCGCTGATAGAGACGCTGATTACCACGGGAGATCTGGGCCGGGCCCGAGCCCTTGCCGAGACGGCCGGTCAAGCAGGCGTACTGGCCCGCGGCAGCAGGTCAGTGCGCTGTCGGATGTGGTTCGGGCAGCGGTTTCCTCGGGTGAACCGGCTCGTGCCCGACGGCTCGGCGAGCAAGCCGAACGGGGAGCGCTGAAGGTCACCAAGCCGATGCACAGGGCAGCTGCGATCGGGAGTGTGGCCGGATCCCTCGCACACATGGGTGAGCACGCCAGTGCCCTCGGCCTCGTGCGTACGATTCCTGGCCCGTTCCACAGAGCACGCGCGCTGAACAATCTGGCACTGGCCGCCATTCTCGCGGGGGACCATGCCCGATGGGAGGCGCTCTGGGCCGAAGCCGAGGCCATCGCACGTGCCCTGCCTCACCCAGCCGCTCGGGCCAAGGTGTTGACGGCCCTGGCCCGTACGGCAGCGAGCGCCGGACGGCGCGAACTCGCCGAGACGGCGGAAGCGCGTCTGCGTGACCGCACCAGCAATGTCTGCCATCAGAGCCGTGCTCTGCTCAACCTCGCTCGCGCCATGATGACGATGGGAGATGCCGAACGGGCCAAGGGCCTCGGACACCACGCCGAGGCCCTTGCCCGCGGCATCGGGCAGACAGGCAAACGGACAAAGATCCAGACGGAGTTGATCGACCTCGCCATCGCTGTCGGCGACCTCGACTGGGCCCAGGCGCTCGCGCCGGGACTCCACGACCCGCACAAACAGGCCTTGTCCCTCCTCAGAGTCGCCCATGCCTGGGCGGATGCCGGCACTCCGAACCGTTGCCTCGCCTTGCTGGCGGACATCAGTTCCCTGTCCGGAACCTTGCGTATTCACGGGGAACGGTCCCGCGTTCTGACCAAGTTGACGAAGATTCTCACGCTGCTCGGACTCTACGAGCGCGCGGAAGGAGCGGCCCTCCGGATCCCCGAACCCCCGCAACAGGTACGAGCTCTTGCGGAGTTGGCGACTCATGTGGAAGAGCGGCACGCCAGACAGGCCATTGCCGATGAACAACTGACCGCGTCCGGCTCAGAGTCTTCTTCGCGTTTCAACCCCAGTCCCACGGACCACTCCTGACGCACCGGATGATCTCGATCACAGCATAGATCGTTTGCCGCACGGGCAGCCTGGTAGCGCAGTTGATCGATCAATCGAACACACGCTCGCACGCTGGATTCAGGGGGGACTCCGCGTGCGCCTTTCTAGGAGAACGTGAATGCCGCAGGACGTCCGGTTCGACCTCCCCTTCACCACCCCCGTCAGCGAGCACCTCGAGTACGCGCGCGAGCAACACCTGCGATGGGTGAGGGAGATGGGCCTGGTGCGAAGTCAGGCCGGGTTCGAGGAGTATGTGAGCTGGGATCTGCCACAGGCGGCGATACGCACCTATCCGCACGCCTCGGCCGACGACATGGTCGTCCTGATGAACTGGTTCTCGCTGGCCTTCCTCTTCGACGACCAGTTCGACACGGGCCGGCCCGACCGCGCCGACCGCATCGCCGAGGTCGCCCGCGAGCTCATCGCGACCCCGCTGCGTCCCGCAGGCAGCGAGCCCCGCGTCGCCTGCCCGATCACGGTGGCCTGGGCCGAGGTCTGGGCGCAGCTCTCGGATGGCATGTCCCTGGCATGGCGTACCCGGTTCGCGGCGTCCTGGGGGCGGTTCCTGGTCGCGCACTCCGAGGAGGTCGACCTGGCGGCGCGGGGCGCCGCCCTCGGGCTCGAGGAGTACACCGACTTCCGGCGGCGCACCGTGGGCATCCACCACAGCATCGATGCCGGTGAGCGCAGCCGGCGCTTCGAGGTGCCCGCTCAGGTGCAGGCGCACCCGGTGATGATCGGGCTGCGGGACGCCGCGGCGGACACCATCGGGTTCATGAACGACATCCACTCCTTCGAGCGCGAGAAGCGCCGGGGGGACGGCCACAACCTCATCGTCGTACTGCGTCACGAGCGCGGCTGCTCCTGGGAGGAGGCCGCCGACGAGGCGATCCGGATGACCACGGAGCGCCTTGCCGACTACCTGGAGTACGAGGCGCAGGTGCTCGCCATGTGCGACGAGCTGAATCTGTCGGAGGCCGACCGTGACCTGGTGCGGATGGGTGTGGAGGCCGCGCGGCACTGGATCAACGGCAACTACGAGTGGGCCCTGACCACCGGGCGGTACGCGGCGGTCAAGGACAGCCCCGCCGCCGTGGCCGAGGAGCAGGGCCGCGGCTCGCTCGACGACCTGCTCACCGCGGTCTGACGCGAGGCCGGAGCCCTGGGCCGGACCGCCGATCGCGGTCCGGCCCGGGGCGTTTCAGACTCCGGCGGTCTGTGCCGCGAACTCGACCGGAAGGCGGTCGAGGCGCGCCTCCCACGTGGAGGCGGTGGTGGTGAGTTCCCCGGGCTCGACCGTCAGGCGCAGCCCGGAGAGCCGGTGCAGCAGGACGTCGACGGACGTCTCGATGATGCCCTGGCCGAGACCCTGCCCCGGGCATTCGTGCGCGCCGCCGCTGAAGGCGAGATGGGCCTGGTTCCCGTGCAGGTCGGTCGAGGCGTCCGGCCGGATCTCCGGGTCCAGATTGCCCGCCGCGAGGCCGAGGACGAGCAGGTCGCCCGACTTGATCTGCTGGCCGCCGAGCTCCAGGTCGGCCGTGGCGAACCGCCCCGGGCAGACGGCGAGCGGCGGCGTGTTCCACATGACCTCCTGCACCACGGCGGAGATGTTCAGCTGCCCGCTCACCAGACCGGCCATGTGCGAGGCGTGCGTGAGCACGGACTGCAGGACGCGGGCGAGCAGGTTGCTGGTGGTGGTGTGGGCGGTGATCAGGACAAGACGCAGATGGCTGAGGATCTCGTCGTCGTCAAGGTCGGCGTGGTGACTGAGGAGCCCGGTCGTGAAGTCGGCGCCCGGCTCGGCGCGCTTGCGCTCGGCCAGCGCCTCCAGGATCTGCATGATGCGGTCGTTGTGCGCCACGGCGTCCGCACCGCCCTTGATGACCTGCGCACAGGACACGGCGAGCTGTCGCCCCTCCCGTTCGGGCAGGCCGAAAAGACGCGTCAGGACCAACATCGGCAGGTACTCGGCGTACTGCGCGACGAGATCCGCGCTGCCCTCTTCGGCGAACGCGTCGATCTGCTTGTTGGCGAAGTACGTGACGTGCCGTTTGACGCCGCGGTCCGCCAGTGCCTGCAGATTGTCCGTGACCGCCGCGCGCAGCCGCCGGTGCGGCTCACCGTCCTGGGAGACGCAGTCGGGGCGCCAGGCCAGCATCGGGATCAGGGGCGAGGTGTTCTCGACGCGCCCCTCTTTCCAGTCCCGCCAGATCCGGGAGTCACGGGCGAACTGCCGCGGGTTCTCCAGGACCCGCCGGTTCTCGCGGTAGCCGAGAACCAGCCAGGCCGGTACGTCCCCTTCGAGGAGGACGGGCGCAACCGTGCCGTGCTGTTTGCGCAGGCGGTCGTAGATGCCCTGCTGGTCCTTGGCCGCGTGCTCCCCGTACAGGCGGGCGAGCCCGTTCGGACCGCCGTGGGCCACCGGGCAGCCCCCGGAAGACGGGGTCGGGAAGTTCATCGGGCGGCCTCCAGGGCGGCGGCGGAGCGTTCCTTGAGATGGCGGATCAGGGCGATGAGCACATCGCGGCTCGATCCCCGGTCCCTGGCGTCGCAGGCGACGACCGGGGTGTGCTCGGAGATGTCCAGGGCGTCGCGTATCTCCTCGATGGGGTGGTCCTGGGAGTCGGGGAAGACGTTCAGGGCGATGACGAACGGCACGCCCTGCCGCTCCATCTCCTCGATCGCCCGGAAGCTGGACGCGAGGCGGCGGGTGTCCACCAGGACGACCGCGCCCAGTGCCCCCTTGAACAGGCCGTTCCACAGGAACCAGAAGCGCTCCTGGCCGGGCGTGCCGAACAGGTAGAGCACCAGCTGTTCGTTGAGGCCGATCCGCCCGAAGTCCAGGCTGACCGTGGTCTCGGTCTTGTCGGTGACGCCGATGAGGTGGTCGACGTCGATGCTCGCCTGGGTCAGGGTCTCCTCGGTGGTGAGCGGTTTGATGTCGCTCACGGAGCGGACCATAGTGGTCTTGCCGGTGCCGAAGCCCCCGGCGATCATCACTTTGACCGAGCGGCTCTCGGCGGGCAGTGAGCCCGCTTCTATCGGCTGGTCCGGACGGTCAAAGCCTTTGAAGTCCACTGAGTACCTCCTCAAGGAGCGCGAGGTCCGCCCCATGGCCGGGTGTGGAAGCCGGGATGGGGTCACGGGCGTCCACCAGGCCCGCTTCCAGCAGGTCGGCCACGAGCACCGCGAGAATGTTGAACGGCAGTCCGAGATGGGCGCCCAGCTCGGCCACCGACAGCGGATCGCGGCACCGGCGCACGATGTCCTCGTGCTCGTGCTGCATACCGGGGGCGGGGGCGGAGCGGGAGACGATGAGGGTCGCCACGTCGAGGCCGGCGGCCGGCCCGCCGGGACCACTGCGACCGCCGGTGAGCACGTAGTAGCGCTCGAGACCGGAGGGTTCCGTGGGCCGTGGGGGGCCGGACCGGTGGGGGCCGCTCATCCAGACTGCTCCTCCTGGCGCGGAGTGGTGCCGAGGAGCTCACCCATCCTGCGGGACAGGTCCCTCATCTGGTGCCCGAGCAGCCCTTGGTCGAGCCCTTCCTTGGCGAGGACTCCGAGGTACGTCTCCACCCCGGCCCGCACCACGAACAGATGGCCGCCGTCGACCTCGATCATCGCAAGCCGCAACTGGCCGCCGAATTTCGGGAACTGATCCGCCACCGGTTGCGCGAGCGCCTGCAGTCCGGCGACCACGGCCGCGAAGCGGTCCACGTCGTCCGGGTCGTCGGCTCCGTACGACGTGATGGCCTTGCCGTCGCTCGATGCGACCAGGGCGAAGCGGATCTCCTGGATGCTCTCGGTCAGATCGCGGAGCGCCCAGCTCACGTCGGTTTCGTGTTGCGTCATGTGGCTAGTCGCTCTCTTCGGTGCGGGGCTCGTCGGTCTCTCGTCCAGCGGTGGCGAAGGCCGCCAAGCCGGTGAAGGACGCGTCCGGCGGCGCTACGGGCTGCGCGGGAGCTGCCGCCGGCCTCTCGACCGCCGCCTTGGGGGCCTCGGCGCGCTTGCTCCTGCGGCGGGGCAGACCGCCCGGCGTGACATCCGCGGGGGCTTCGTCGGCGTCGTTCATGTCGGCGGGACCAGGCTGCTCGGGGACGGCGACCGCCTCGCCGGCCTGGGCGGTGGCGGCGCCGGGCGCCGGGGCGGTGGTGGCCCCCGCCTGGGCGGGGGCGGGTCCGCTGACGGAGGCGGCCGGGAGCGGGCTGAAGTACTTGTGCGGTACGACGACGACCACCGAGGTACCGAGCCAGGGCGAGTCGGCGAAGGTGACCCGGATGCCGTACTTGCGGGCCAGCGTGCCGACGACGCGCAGGCCCAGGTGTGCGTCCTCCGCGAGGCCGCCGATGCCGGGGCCCTCGGCGATGCCTTCGAGCGCCTGCAGCGCCTGCTGCTTCTTCTCTTCGGTCAGGCCCTTGCCGGCGTCCTGGATCTCGATGCCGACGCCGTTGGGCACCTCCTTGCCGGACACGACGACCGGCTCGGTGGGCGGCGAGTAGCGCGCCGCGTTGTCCAGGAGGTGGGCGAAGACCAGCGTGAGGTGGTCCACCAGACCGCCGTCGACGCCGAGTTCGGGCAGCTGGCGCAGCTGGATCCGGTCGAAGTCCTTGATGCGCCCGATGCCGCCGCGTACGACGCTGAGCAGACGCTGCGGCTCCTGCCACTGGCGGCCAGGACGGTCCGTGCCGCCGAGCACGCCGATGGACGCGGCCAGACAGTCGGCGGGGCCGATCGCCTGGTCGAGCTCCATCAGGCCCTGGGCGACGGCCGGGGTCCTGCCGTGCTCGCCCTGCATCTCGTGCAGCCGGCCACGGATCTTTCCGGTCAGTACGTGGATCCGGCTGCCGATGCTGATGACGGCCTGCTCGGCGGAGGTGCTGCGGTTGAACTCCTCCTCGACGGCGATCAGGCCGGTCCGCAGGACCTTGCGCAGTTCGAGCCTGAACTCCGGTGTGATCTCGGTCTCTTGCTCCAGCTCGACGGGCAGCACGTCGTCGATCGCCTCGCCGCCGCGCAGGCCGTCGATGGCCCGGGGCAGGAACTCCTCGGCGAGGCGGGCGACCAGCGCCTGCTGGCGGTCGAGCTGCCACTGCCACGCCTTGGCCTCGTCGGCCCACTGGGCCTCCTGGGCGGCGTGTTTGTCCTCGTGCTGCCGCTCCAGGGCGGCGACGTGCTGCTGCCACTGCTGGGAGTGGCTGTGCTGGGCGGTACGTGACTCGTCGGCGGCGCGGCTCAGGCCCTGTCGCGTACGCAACAGGAGGCGGACGCATGCCGCGGCGGCCGCGGTGCCGGCGAGGCCGACGAGCGCGGCGGGTATTCGGGCCGGTTCGGAGCCGGCGACCAGCATGACGACGCTGCCCGCGCCGAGACCGGTCGGCAGCAGCCACCAGCTGTACCAGGCCGCCGGTGCACGGGCCGCGGTCGGCGGCGGAGTGGCAAGTTCCATCTGCATCCTCAAACCAACGCGATCGAAGAGTGGACAACCCAACCAAGGGGTCGCACCCATCGCATCTCGGTACCCCGGGACGGCGGCACCCCCTCGATCACCTGCGTGATCCCCCGTACGACAGCGCGACGGCGCCGCGGGTGCGCGACATCTTGATATCGCGTCAACTCACGGCGCTGGAAAGGAGCTTATCTGGTGGAGGATGGTGTTGATCAACCCGGTGGGTTAGCGGGTGGGAACAGTAGGTGATCTTCGGCCAGGGGTGCGGGCGGTGGCTGGATCGCACCGCGGGTCAGTCGTCCCACAACTCCCCGTGCCGGCGATGCGCGTCGGTCAGGCCGTTCGTGAAGTACCGCTCGTAGTAGGGCCGCTCCACGTGGTGCGCCTGGAGCCAGACGCCGGGGACGTGGATCGCGTCCGTGTGCGCGGGGAAACGGCGGTGCGTGCGCAGGATGTACTCGCAGATGTCGCGGGCGCATTCGACGACCCGGTCCTCGTACTCGCTCGCCTCCGCCAGATAGCGCCGGCCGTAGTCCTCCCGGTAGATGCGGGAGAAGACGTCCTTGTCGCCGTAGACGCCCCCGGGGCCGAACTTCTCGCGGATGACCGCGTCCACCGCGTCGGACATCGAAGCGAACGCGGGCGGACACATGGCGGAGATCAGCTGCTCGCCGCCGGGCGCCTTGAGGCCCACCGGGTGCGAGCGGACGTTGGCGTACTTGGGCAGGGGGATGTGCCAGCGCCACAGGTCGGCGACGCGCCAGCGCGGGGTGACGAAGGTGAAGCCCAGCATCCTGCCGTAGGTGCGGCTGAACTTCGGGTCGCCCAGGGCTATTTGGGGGTTGATGGAGGCGTGGATCCAGGCGCCGAGGCCCATCCCTTCGGCCACCAGCATGAGGTTCTGCAGGAGCAGGTCCGCCTCGATCTGGGTGCGCAGGGGGCCGAGCGCCCCCAGCGGCAGCTTCAGCTGCTCGTTCAGGAAGCCGTTGCGGATCCACTTCTTCACGCCCGCCGGGCGGTAGAAGTTGCGGTCGTCCACCAGGGTGGGGCGAGCGCCGTCCGGCTGTGTGAGCAGGTACATCAGGGCGTTGATGTACTGGTGGGAGAGGTCGACCACCGGGAACAGCAGTGTCGTACCCGGCAGGTTGGACAGGAAGCGGTTCGAGTCCAGGTAGGCGGGGAAGTCCCGCAGGCCTTCGGCGACGTCGAGGCGGTGGTCGAGCACCTGGACCTTGGACTGCCGTGCGCGGTCGGTCAGGGTCAGCGCGTCGAAGGGCTCCTCGGGCGCCGGGGGCAACTTCCGCAGGTAGTACGTGCCCGTGTCGTTGATCAGGAAGAAGTGTGTGCCCTGCGCGTTGTCGGGGCTGCCTGCCGTGCGCCCCGCCATCGTCAGGTTCGGCTTCGCCATGATCGGCCTGCCGTTGCGCGGGTCGTCGAAGGGGCGGTCCGGCATCGTCAGACCGGTGCAGCCGGTCAGGGCGATCAGGACCGCCTCCTCCAGTTCGGTGAGCGGCTGCGGGGCCTGCTGGGAGGTGTGACTCATCGAGCCCGCGGGGACGTTGGCGCCGCGGCTCACCCGGTGGGTGCGGCGGCGCCAGACCGTCTCCAGGAGGGGACGTACGAAGAGGTCGTCGAGCCCCGGGTGGTGCCCGTCCGCCGGGGGCCCGTCCCCGCCGTCAGCCGGTGGCATCGCTGCCGCCGTCCCGCATCGGCTGCACCTGCCGCCAGGGGGCGAAGGCGCTCGCGCCGCGCGGCAGCAGCCCTGCGAGGTCCGGGGCGTGCCGCAGGATGACGGACTTCATGCCGCCCTTCTCGACCCAGTCCATGCCGAGCGGCGTGTAGATCTCGGGGCGGTAGTCGACGGTCAGGAAGCGGTCGCTCTGCAGGCGCCGCGTGGCCATCAGGATGAAGATGCGGAAGGCGGTGTCGCTGAAGCCGAAGCCGGTCGGCGGGTTCTCGGCGAACAGGCCGACCACGGTGTCGATCTCGTCGACCGAGCTGTAGACGTCCTTGAGGCGGGCGAGGGTCTCGGGGTCCTGGGTCAGGTCCTCGAAGCGGCTGATCCGCGGTTTGTGCAGGCCCGCGCGGAAGTCGTTGTAGCGCGGCACGCCCCGCCTGCGGGTGCGCACGAGGTCGACGACGGACAGGTCGATGATCTCCCCGTCGCGTTCGAAGCGCTGCAGCGCGCGCGGGAAGTTGTTCAGGGTGATCGCGCCGGGGTGGGCGATGCCGAAGGAGTAGAGGGTGTCGGCCAGGCCCGTCTTGCGGATGGCAGCCTCGGCCGCGGCGCCCTGGATGTCGTTGAAGCCGAGGCTCTCCAGGCGCTGCCCGAAGTGGTGCTCGCGCATCACGTAGTCGTCGGGGATCAGCGGATGCATCCGGTAGACGGTGACGAAGTCCTCGGTGAGCGAGTACGGCGCCGCATGGTGGTCCGGCAGGGTCTTGGGGATGCCGGTCAGCGAGTGGGACTCCAGGAGCCACAGGCCCAGCTTGTTGAGCCAATTATTGGGCGGGCCCTCCCAGTTGGTGTGCAGGCCGAGGTCGATGGCCTCGGTGGCGAGGATCGCCGGGGTCCACTCCACCGTGTGGATCTTGGCGATGAGGGCGGAGACGACCAGGCGTGCCGTGTGGTAGATGCTGTCCTCGCTCATCGCGGGGTACTCGTGGCGCAGCGCCGCGCAGACCGCGTTGTGCTCACGGGCGAAGAGGGTGTGCATCGCGCTGAGGCCGAGCCACCAGCTGTCGGCGAAGCCGGTGAGCGGGATGCCGCTCTGGCCGATGGGCAGGTGCCCGTCCTCCAGGCGCAGGTCGGCGCCGCCGTCCGGGGCGCGCAGGAACTTCGCGGTGCCCTCATCCGCGCCGTACACCTCGGAGCCGTCCCACCAGTGCGATGCGGTGTTGGCGAAGAGGATCGGCGGCTGATTGCCCGGCAGTTGGATGCCCTCGTTCTCGGCGAAGCGCATCACGTTCTCGGGCGGCCCGCCGGGGGTGTTGTGCCAGGTGCTGCCGGGCGGCAGCGGGACCTCGACGGCCTTGCCGCCGGTCGGGTAGCGGCGGTGGTTGACCCAGTCGTGGACCTGGAACTGGATCCAGGCGGCGGCCAGGATGTTGAGCGTGGTCGCGGGTACGAAGGTGTCGCGCTGCAGGAGTTGGCGGCTGACGGTGACCGGGTTCGGGGTGTCGAAGAGGTCGGGCCGGTAGTCGGGCTTCAGGTTGCGTCCGAAGGCCGCGCCGACGGCTCCCATGGACGGCGCGGAGAGATCGTTGTACGTGCCGTCGTAGGACCGGGCCGTGCGCAGCCGCTCGTCGACGGGCGGCGGCACGGGGACGGCCTTCGGGGGCGCCTCGTGCACGTCGGTGTCGATGAGGTTCAGGCGCCTGAGCGCCTTGCGCAGGAAGACCAGGTTCAGCAGGCTCGACTCCAACGGCAGCCTGTACCACGGGACATAGCGGTTGAGCGCGCGGAAGAACCCGCCGACCGGGATGCCGAGCACCTTGTTGCGCAGCGGCTCCTGGGTGGTGAAGCGCAGCCCCTGGCGGTGGGCGGCGCTCGCTTCGTACGCGGCCTTGCGGGCGCGGTTGAGATTGCCCAGGGGGCGGAACTCGTCGGTGGTGTACCAGGGGTTGAAGGCGACCTCTTCGACGCGCCCCGCCGCGGCCTGCGCCTCGGCGGTGGCGATGTCCTGGCGCGGCACGGTGAGGCGCCCGACGGGCACCGCCGGGGTGATGGCGTCCTTCCAGTCCACGGAGCCGTCCTCGACGGGTGTGCGCTGCTCGTCGACGTAGCGCTGCACGCACAGCTCGAAGGCGACGTCCGACGTGACGAGGCGGTGCGCGAGTTCGCGGTGCAGGAAGCCGGGGTCGCGGCGCTCGGGCTTGGGCTCGGGGGCGCTGCCCACGACGGGCCGCAGCAGATAGCGGACCGGGCCCGCGTCGCCCCACAGGATGGCGCCGCGGCTCCAATAGGTCTCCCTGGCAAGGCTGTTGACCTTGTGGCGGGTGGCCGCCTGGATATTGCGCCGCATCCGGGTGGCGGTGGACAGACCGACGGCGAGCGGGAGTTTCACGAACAGACCGAAGGCCTTCTGCAGCGGGCTCGTCGCGCCCGCCATGGCCTTGGCGAAGGCGACGAACTCACGGGCGTCACGGGCGTGCGACACCGGATAGTTGGTGGCGAGCAGGTCGTGGCTCTCCTCGGCCGACACCGTCACGCGCACGGCGACACCGCGCAGATCGGCCACCCCGTCGCCCTGCCGGATGCCGCTCGCGTTGGAGAGCCGCACGGTCGCCGGGTACTCGGCGCCCGGCTGCGCGAACCCGGTGCGCAGCGCCTCGGGCAGGTCCTCGCGGAAGGTGAGGCGGGCGTTCTCCACGCCGAGCGCGGACTTCGCGTGCTGGGTACGTGCGAGAGAACCGGCGCCGCCCGCCCGCCGGTTCTTGACCTGAACCTTCATCAGTTCGTGCGCCAGGCGCTCGAAGAGCCGCCGCTCCGCCTCGGGGCTGCCGCCCGCGTAGCGCTCGTAACTCTGCTCGTACTGTCCAGTGTCGGCCATCAGGCGCTTCCTTCGCACGCAGGCGTACGGGACGGGGGGCCAGGCCCTGTCGTCGGACTACTGGGCGTACTCGGGCTTTCGCCCGGTGCGGCGAGAGTAGTGCCGGGCGTCGCGGGGCAGGCGGGAGTCCGACGACAGGGCCTAGGACGCTACTGTCGGCACCGGGTGGCCGCAGCGCGGGTTCTCGCCTATGTGCGGGACCTGCGTCGCAGCTCGAACAGGCAGGCGGGCGAGGGTATTTGGGCCTGTCGGCGGGGCGGGGCGAGGTCGTGGGGCGGCGCGTGTGATCGTCCCCAGGCCCCTCTGGGGCCTCCCCTCACAGCAGCCCCACGAGCGAGAGGGCGCTGATGGCCGGTCCGCTACGGGTCGGCGCGCGCCCCCGCGGTGCGGCCGCTACTCGATGAAGTCGCCGTCGACGTACAGCCAGGCCCCGTGGACCCGCTCGAACCTGCTGCGCTCGTGCAGCGCGCCCTGGCGGCCCCCGTCGGTGTACCGGGCCCGGAACTCGACCGTGCCCGTGTTGTGGAACGCCGTGCCGTCGGCGGTCGCCAGGATCTCCAGACCCAGCCAGCGCATGCCGGGATCGAACTCGACGCGGCGCGGCCGGGTCCTCGGGTGCCAGGTGCGCAGCAGGTACGCCTCGTCCCGCTTCACGAACGCGCAGTAGCGGGAGCGCATCAGCTCTTCGGGCACGGCGGCTTTCGCCTCACCCCGGTGCAGCCGACCGCAGCACGTCTCGTACGGCTCGGAGTGCCCGCAGGGGCAGGTCTTGGGGCGGCGGGTGGGGCGTCGGGACATGCGGACCATTGTCCCTGACGGGGCGCTCCAAGAACCGCGGGGCAGGGGGAGCGCCCTGAAGGGGCGCGGGGAACTGCGCGACAAGCCACAAAGCACCCGCAGACACACACGGCACCCCAGCAGGGGAAACCCGCCTACGGGGCAAGAATGTCCAGCTCGTGCAGCGCACCCACCGCGATCTCCCGCGTCAGCGACTCCGCGCGGTCCGCGTCGCCCTCCCGTACCGCCTCGGCGACCCTGACGTGCAACGTGACGGCCGCCGGATCCGGGTCCTCGAACATCACCTGATGGTGGGTGCGGCCCGCGAGGACCTCCGCGACGACATCGCCGAGCCGGGCGAACATCTCGTTGCCCGACGCGTTCAGGACGATGCGGTGGAAGTTGATGTCGTGGAAGAGGTAGCCCTCCAGCTGCTGCCCCCGTGACGTGGCGACCATGCCGAGTGCGCACTCGGTGAGGGCGGCACACTGCTCGGGCGTGGCGTGCTGGGCGGCAAGGCCCGCGGCCACCGGTTCGACCGCCGAGCGCAGGACCGTGAGGGAGCGCAGCTGGCGCGGCCGGTCGGCGCCCGCGAGACGCCACCGGATGACCTGCGGGTCGTAGACGTTCCACTCTTCGGTGGGCCGTACGGTCACGCCCACCCGGCGCCGGGACTCGACGAGGTGCATGGACTCGAGCACCCGCACGGCTTCCCTGATGACGGAACGTGACACCTCGAATCGCTGCGCCAGTTCGTCCGTCCGCAACACGCTGCCCGGCGGGTACTCACCGCCGGTGATGGCGGGCCCGAGGCTTTCCAGTACACGAGCGTGCAGCCCACGGGCAGGTTCGGTCATGACGTCAGGGTATGTGGGGACCCTCGGGAACAAAAAGTCAGACTTTTGCGTCACAGACTCTTGAATTCGTCAGACCTAATGGGTTTCAGTGACGTGAACGGACCGTCGGCCTCCCCCGACCGGCGGTCCGTGCACGACCGATGTCGATGACGTCGAAGATGTCGATGAAGACAGCGAGGCAGGACAGCGATGAGCACCCCCCACGTCGTCGTAGTGATGGGCGTGGCAGGAACCGGCAAGACCACGATCGGCCCCCTGCTCGCAGATCAGCTCGGCGTTCCCTACGCCGAGGGCGACGACTTCCACCCCCCGGCGAACATCGCCAAGATGTCGGCCGGGACCCCGCTGACCGACGACGACCGATGGCCCTGGCTCGACGCCATCGGCGCCTGGGCGCACGGCCGCGCCGGACTCGGCGGTGTGGTCAGCAGCTCCGCGCTCAAGCGCAGCTATCGCGACCGGCTGCGGGCCGAGGCCCCCGGCCTGGTCTTCGTCCACCTCACCGGCACCCGCGAGCTCATCGAGGACCGGATGTCCCACCGGCAGGGCCACTTCATGCCGACGGCCCTGCTCGACTCACAGTTCGCCACGCTCCAGCCGCTCGGCGCGGACGAGGCGGGCGTCGCCGTCGATGTCACCGGCACTCCCCAAGAGATCAGCGAGCGGGCGTACGAGGCCCTGCTCGCCCTCGACAAGTAGCACTGCCGGGCGGGTAGCTCCGCCGGCGGAAACCCCCCGCGCCCCGTCCCCTCCCCCTGACGTACAAGGAAGACACCGTGACCAGTCTCAGCGTTGAGATGCTGGCAGCGGACGCCGTCGAGCCGATCACCTCCGCTGGCCATGCCCAGCTGGGAATCGCCGTCCTCGCGGGCATCGCCGTCATCGTCCTGCTCATCACGAAGTTCAAGCTGCACGCGTTCCTGGCCCTGACCATCGGGTCGCTCGCCCTCGGCGCCTTCGCGGGTGCCCCGCTCGACAAGGCGATCACCAGCTTCACGGCGGGACTCGGTTCCACGGTCGCGGGCGTGGGTGTCCTCATCGCCCTCGGCGCCATCCTCGGCAAGCTGCTCGCCGACTCCGGCGGCGCGGACCAGATCGTCGACACGATCCTGGCCAAGGCGGGGCGTTCCGGCGGGCGTGCGATGCCCTGGGCGATGGTCCTCATCGCCTCGGTGATCGGCCTTCCGCTCTTCTTCGAGGTCGGCATCGTGCTGCTGATCCCGGTCGTCCTGATGGTCGCCAAGCGCGGCAACTACTCGCTGATGCGGATCGGCATCCCGGCCCTCGCGGGACTGTCCGTGATGCACGGCCTCATTCCGCCGCACCCCGGTCCGCTGGTCGCGATCGACGCGGTGGGCGCGAACCTGGGCATCACGCTGGCTCTTGGCGTGCTCGTCGCCATCCCGACGGTGATCATCGCCGGTCCGCTCTTCTCGAAGTACGCGGCGAAGTGGGTGGACGTCCCCGCCCCCGAGAAGATGATGCCGCAGCGTCCCTCGGAGGACCTGGAGAAGCGTCCCGGGTTCGGCGTGACCGTCGCGACCGTGCTGCTGCCCGTGGTCATGATGCTGGCCAAGGCGCTGGTCGACATCATCGTCGACAACCCCGAGCACACCGTGCAGCGCGTCTTCGACGTCGTCGGGTCGCCGCTGATCGCGCTGCTCGCGGCGGTGATAGTGGGCATGTTCACGCTGGGCCGTGCGGCGGGCTTCACGAAGGACCGTCTGTCGACGACCGTCGAGAAGTCCCTCGCCCCGATCGCCGGTGTGCTGATGATCGTCGGTGCGGGTGGTGGCTTCAAGCAGACGCTGATCGAGTCGGGTGTCGGTCAGATGGTCCTTGACATCTCCAAGGACTGGTCGATTCCGGCGCTGCTGCTTGCGTGGCTGATCGCTGTGGTGATCCGGCTCGCGACGGGGTCGGCGACGGTCGCGACGATCTCGGCTGCGGGGCTTGTCGCTCCGCTGGCGGCGGACATGTCCGACTCGCACACGGCGCTGCTCGTGCTGGCCATCGGTGCGGGTTCGCTGTTCTTCTCGCACGTGAATGACGCGGGGTTCTGGCTGGTGAAGGAGTACTTCGGTCTGGATGTGGGGCAGACGATCAAGACCTGGTCGGTCATGGAGACGATCATCTCTGTGGTCGCGGGTGGGTTCGTGCTGTTGCTGTCGCTGGTGTTGTAGCTGGGGTGGGGCGGTCCCTGCGGGGCTTTCCCCAGTCCCGCCCCTTCCCGAAACTGGGGCTCCTACCTGCGCCACAGCGGGTGTTCCCGGTCCGCCCACTCCTGGTCCACCGACCCCGTCCGCATCCCCCGCCTCGCCTCCGGATCGCCCAGCGCCATCCCCACATGCCCGGCAAGGACCACCCCCATCGCAAGGGCCAGCCAGTCGTGGACGAATGTGCTTCCCGTCCGCCATGCCAGCGGGGCGACATGCGTGAACCACATCAGCAGGCCCGTGCCCAGCATCACCAGGACCGCCCCGCCGATCCAGCCCGCGTACAGCTTCTGACCCGCGTTGAACTTCCCCGCCGGACGCGGCGACGCCCTGCGGCGCAGTGCCGAGCGGAGCCATACGCGGTCGTGCGGGCCGAAGCGGTTCAGGAGGCGAAGGTCCCCGCGGAAGGCGCGGGAGGCCAGGCCCGCGAGGAACGGGGCCGGAAGGAGCAGGCCCGACCATTCGTGGACGGTCACCACCAGGGCCCGGCGGCCGACCAGTTCGGCGAGGAACGGGACGTACAGACAGGCCGCGGTCGCCACGCACACCCCCATCAGAACCGCCGTCAGGCGATGCACCCACCGCTGCGCGGGAGTGAACCGCGCGACCTCAGACCTCCGTGGGCTCGTCGTCACGTCCATTCGAATCACCCACCCACGCGTCGACGTCGTATCCACGCTTCTCCCAGTAGCCGGGCACGACCTCGTCCGTGAGCGTGATCCCGGAGAGCCACTTCGCCGACTTGTAGAAGTACATCGGGGCGACGTACAGGCGGACCGGGCCGCCGTGCGAATGGCCCAGGTCCTTGTCCTGCATGCGCAGGGCCACCAGGACATCCGCCCGCCGCGCCTGCCGCAACGTAAGGCTCTCGCTGTACGTCCCGTCGAAGCAGGTGAACCGGACGGCGCGGGCGGTGGGGCGCACCCCTGCCGCGTCCAGGAGGCGTGAGAGACGTACGCCCTCGAACGGCGTGCTCGGTACCCGCCAGCCCGTCACGCACTGGACGTCGCGGACCAGGCGGGTCTGCGGGAGCGCGCGCAGGTCCGCGAGCGAGTGCGTCGTCGGCCTTTCCACCAGGCCGTCGATCTTCAGGCGGTACGTCGATGCGTCGCGGTGCGGGACGGACGCCGCCACCGAGTAGTAGCGGAAGCCGCCGCCGTTGGGGAGCAGGTCCGTCAGACCGGTGGGGTCCTTGTCGGAGGCGGCGCCCAGGAAGGACTCCAGGCCCCGCTGGAGGGGTGGCGCGGCAGCCACGCCCGCGACGCCCAGGCCGAGCATCCCGAGAACCAGACGGCGGCCGACCGGTGCGCCGCCGCGCTCGCCGTAGTCCTCTTCGGGCCGGTGCGGATGGGGAGTTGTCACCCTCCGATTCGAGCACCCGCGGCCCCGGGGGTACAGGGGCCGCGGGTGTCCGTCAGCGTTCCGTCACATTCGGCGGGCCGACTACGCGCCTGGCGTCTCCGCCGCCTTCTCCAGCTGGAACGCCTCGTTGCCCAGGCCGATCCTGGCGTGCGCGTCCGGCTTGGTGGAGCGCAGGATCGCGCCGTAGACCACGCCGATCAGGGCGGCAAGCAGGATGATGCCGGGCAGCACCCAGCTGAGCGCCGAGCCGGGGCCCGCGCCGACCAGGACGTCGAAGTCCTTGACCGTGTAGCCCGCGATGACGAGCAGGCCGATCGCGGCGAGCGCGGACGCGGTGATCCGCCAGGCCTGGGCGCGGGCGGCGCCGCGGCGCACGAAGAAGACGATGACCGCGACGGACGCCGTGGCCATCAGGAGGATGACGCCCAGGGCGCCGATGTTGCCGAGCCAGGTGAACAGGTGCAGGACCGGCGCGGTCGGGTCGCCGAACGGGCCGTCGTCGGTCACCGCGAAGGCCACCACGATCAGGACGGAGACGACCGTCTGGAGCAGGGAGCCGGTGCCGGGGGCGCCGGTGGAGGTGTTGGTCCTGCCGAACGCGGCGGGCAGCAGACCCTCGCGGCCCATGGCGAAGGCGTACCGCGCGACGACGTTGTGGAAGGAGAGGATCGCCGCGAACATGCCCGTCACGAACAGGACATGGAGTACGTCGGTGAAGGTGCCGCCGAGCCGGGACTCGGTGAGCCCGAAGAGCAGTCCGGCACTCTGTTCCCGCGCGGCGGCGACAATGCCGGACGGGCCCGCCGCCACCGTGAGCGCCCAGGAACTGATCGCGAAGAAGACCGCGACGAAGCCGACCGCGAAGAACATCACGCGGGCGACGACGACCTGCGGGCGGCTGGTCTCCTCGGCGTACACCGGGGCCTGTTCGAAGCCGAGGAAAGCCGCGATGCAGAAGCACAGGGCGGTGCCGAGGCCCGCGCCCGTCAGGGTGTCGGGGTTGAAGGCGTGCAGGGACAGGCCTTCCTTGGCCGGGTCGGCGATGGCGGCGATGTCGAAGATGACGACGAGCGCCACCTCGATGAGGAGCAGCACGCCGAGGACCCGTGCGTTCAGGTCGATCTTCAGCCAGGCGAGCACGGCGACGACGGCGACGGTGACAAGTGCCGGTATCCACCAGGCGATTTCGACCTCGAAGTACGTGTTGAGCAGCCCGGAGACCTCGAAGCCGAGGAGGCCGTAGAGGCCCGCCTGCAGCGCGCTGTAGGCGACGAGCGCGACCAACGAGGCGCCGGCGCCCGCGGTGCCGCCGAGGCCGCGCGATATGTACGCGTAGAAGGCGCCCGCGTTGTGGACGTGCCGGCTCATCTCGGCGTACCCGAAGCTGAAGAGACCGAGGACCACGCCGAGGATGAGGAAGAGCAGCGGCTGTCCGACGATGCCCATGACGCCGTACGTGGTGGGCATGACGCCGGCGACGACCATCAGGGGGCCGGTCGCCGCGAGCACGGAGAGCAGCAGTCCCGGGGTGCCGAGGCGGCCCGCGCGCAGGGCCCGCTCCTCGCCCACGTAGGTGCTGATCCCGCTGTCGGTGGCGCTCTTGGCGGTTGTGCCGGCGGCTCTGGTGCCGCTCGTCCTGTTCGAACTTCCCGTCGCCATGGCGCGGTGGTCCTTTCAAGGGGGACTGAGGGGTGCGGTGGGGTCAGGCTGCGCCGAGCGCCGCGTCGCGTGCGGCGGTGAACGCCTTGTACGGGTCCCGGTCCGGGTACGACCAGGGGTCTTTGGTCGCGCGGCGCCCGATGCGGTGGAAGAGCGCGGCCGCCTCGGCGGCACTGCCCTCGCAGAACTTCGCGTGGGCGAGGAAGTTGAGGTCGACGCGGCAGCGCGGATGGCCCCTGCTCTCGGGCATCTCCCACTCCAGCCACCAGTCGAAGGCCGCCTTCATGACCTGGCGGGCCCGGCGGCCCGTCCAGTGCTCGGAGGCGGCGGGGTCGGCGGGCTCGCTGCCGATGGTGGCGAGGACGCGGTAGCGCTCGGCGTGCGCGACGACCGGAAGGACCGCCAACGGCGAGTCCGCGGGCGCCTGTTCGGCGGCCCAGGCGGCGAAGTCGTACACCTCGTGCAGCGGGTCCTGGCCCGCGGCGGGGCGCCGCTCGGCGAGCCTGGCCACCATCAGATGGTGGGCGTGGTGGTGCTCGGGGTGGCGGTGGCGGACCTCGTCGAAGAGCCGCACGACGTCCTCCTCGCGCCCCAGGGTGCGCTCCAGGGTGAGCAGCGCGAGCCAGGGCGTGGGGTCGGCGGGGACGAGCGCCGCCGCCTCGCGGCAGACTTCCCGCGCCTTCTCGGAACGCCCCTTGCCGCGCAGCGCGAGATGCACCGCGGCATAGCCGAGCAGCACGGCGGCGTCGGCACTCTCGGGCTCGGCGAGCCGCCAGTCACGGGTCCAGGCGGTGGTGGAGTGCTCCTGCGCGAGTACGTCGAAGCGGTGGCCCCTGCGGTCCCAGTCGTCGCCGGTGTCGGCGAACAGCGCACGGACCTCGGTCCAACGGCCCTGGGTCAACGCGGTGCGGGCGGTGGCCAGTTCGGTGTCGTCGAGCGCGGAGTCGAAGATGTGCGCCGCTCGCTTGCGGGAACGGCCCAAGGGGGGTGGGGGTGGTGACACCGCGGGACTTCCTCCCCGGCGCGGCTCGCTTGCGGATGATCACGCACAGCAAAGCGGCAGGCAGCCCTCCAGTCAAGGTGCGCCCACCGTCGCGGCCTTCACCAACTCGTTTCACATTCCTCAGACTTCACCCCCGACCTGCGCGGTCGCACACTTGGACACGATTCGGACAAGTGCCGCCGGTTGTTCGGCGGCCCCGGCGAACGGACCGCTCAGCTCACGGACTTGGCGGCCGCGCGCCCGGCCGCGCGCCCCGAGAACAGGCAGCCGCCGAGGAAGGTCCCTTCGAGCGAGCGATAGCCGTGCACTCCCCCGCCGCCGAATCCGGCGGCCTCTCCCGCGGCGTACACACCAGGAAGCGGAGCTCCGCCTTCCGTCAGGACGCGCGACGAGAGGTCGGTCTCCAGGCCGCCGAGTGTCTTGCGGGTGAGGATGTTGAGCCGCACCGCGATCAGCGGGCCCGCCTTCGGGTCGAGGATCGGGTGCAGGGGAGCCGCCCTGATGAGCCGCTCCCCGACGAACTTGCGGGCGCCGCGGATGGCGGTGATCTGGAGGTCCTTGGTGAAGGGGTTGACGATCTCGCGGTCGCGCGCCTGGAGCGTGCGGCGCAGGGCTGCCTCGTCGATGAGGGGCTCCTTGGTCAGCGCGTTCATGCCGCGCACAAGCGCGCCGAGATCCTTCTCGACGACGAAGTCGGCGCCGTGGTCCATGAACGCCTTGACGGGGGCCGCCACATCGGCACGCGCGCGGTCGATGACGCCGCGCACGGACTTGCCGGTCAGGTCGGGGTTCTGCTCGGAGCCGCTGAGCGTGAACTCCTTGCCGATGATGCGCTGGTTGAGCACGAACCACGTGTACTCGTACCCGGACTTCATGATGTGTTCCAGCGTGCCCAGGGTGTCGAAGCCGGGGAAGAGCGGCACCGGCAGACGGTCGCCGCGCGCGTCGAGCCAGAGCGATGAGGGGCCCGGCAGGATGCGGATGCCGTGGTTCTCCCAGATCGGGTTCCAGTTCTGGATGCCCTCGGTGTAGTGCCACATGCGGTCGCGGTTGATCAGGCGGGCACCCGCATCCTCGGCGATGCCCAGCATCCGTCCGTCGACGTGCGCGGGAACGCCCGCGACCATCCGCTCGGGCGGAGTGCCGAGTCGCTCGGGCCAGTTGGCGCGTACGAGGTCGTGGTTGCCGCCGATGCCGCCGGACGTCACGATCACCGCCTGGGCCCGGTACTCGAAGGATCCGGCGACCTCACGGCTGCTTGCCTTGCCGCGCTCGACGCCGGAGGGTTCAAGGACCTCTCCGGTCACGGTGTCGACGCTGCCCGCGCTGCGGGAGAGACCGGAGACGCGGTGGCGGAACCTGAGCTGGACGAGGCCGCGGGCGACGCCTTCGCGGACCCGTCGCTCGAACGGCTCGACGAGGCCGGGCCCCGTCCCCCAGGTGATGTGGAAACGCGGCACGGAGTTCCCGTGCCCCTGCGCGTCGTACCCGCCCCGCTCGGCCCAACCGACAACCGGAAAGAACCGCACGCCCATCCCGTGCAGCCAGGACCGCTTCTCGCCCGCCGCGAAGTCGACGTACGCCTCGGCCCATTTCCGCGGCCAGTGGTCCTCGGCCCTGTCGAAGGCGGCCGTGCCCATCCAGTCCTGCAGGGCCAGCGCGTGCGAGTCCTTGATCCGCAGGCGCCGCTGCTCCGGCGAGTCCACGAAGAACAGTCCCCCGAAGGACCAGTGCGCCTGCCCGCCGATGGACTGTTCGGGTTCCTGGTCCAGAAGGATGACCCGCCGCCCTGCGTCGACGAGCTCGGCCGTCGCCGCGAGCCCGGCGAGACCCGCGCCGATCACGATCACATCTGCGTCGTAGGCCATAAGGGTCGTTCCTCCTGGTACAAGGGGCGGGGGCGCGCCGAAGGGGGAGTTACTGGTGAGTCAGATCCTGAGTACCCAGGTGACCCACGTCAACTACCCGGTTCGGGTCACTCACGGAGCGGGGCACGGAGAACGGGACTATCGTCGGCCGGGTACCCGCCAAGTCCCCACCCCGTGGCCCGCCTTGAGCACCTCTCCCGTCCCCCGTCTCGAGGTACGACGTGTCGGTCCTGATCCTCGTCCTCGGCGTATCGGCCGCCTGCTGCCTGGGCTTCGGCTTCGTGTTCCAGCAGGACGCCGCGCAGCGCGCCCCGCTGAGCGACTTCCTCTCGCCGCGGCTCCTCCTTGACCTGGTGCGGGTGCCGGAGTGGCTGGGCGGGATCGGCCTCATGGTGTGCGGCATGGTGCTCGGCGCGCTCGCGCTGGCCCAGGGTGAGATCTCCCTGGTGGAACCGCTCCTCGCCACGAATCTGCTGTTCGCGCTGGCGCTCTCCCGCTACCGGACCAAGCAATCCATCGGACGGCAGGGCTGGGCGGGACTCGTCCTGCTCGCGGGCGGGGTGACGGCATTCATCGTGGCGGGGCAGCCGCAGGGCGGGAGCGCGGAGTCCGATCCGCTGCGGCAGTGGCTGATCATGGGCGTGATGGTGGGTACGGCGGTGCTCCTCACGGCGTACGCGAAGGCATCCCGGCACCGGTGGACGGTCGGGCCCGTGCTCCTCGGGGTGGCGGCGGGGCTCCTTTACGGGGTGCAGGACGCGTTGACGCGGGTGAGCGGGCAGCGGTTCGACGACGGGGGCCTGACCCATCTGCTCACGGGGTGGCAGCCGTACGCGGTGCTTGTGCTCGGCGTGACGGGGCTGCTGCTCGTCCAGAGCGCGTTCGAGACCGCGCCGCTGCGGATGTCGCTGCCCGCGCTGACTGCTGCGCAGCCGTTGGCGGGGATCGTGTGCGGGGTGGGTTTCCTCGGGGATCAGCTGCGGACGGACGCGGCCGCGCTGACCTGGCAGGTGGTCGGCCTCGTGGCCATTGTGGGCGGCATCGTGCTGCTCGGGTTGCACCCGGCCATGCCGAAGTCTGCGACGCGCTTAGGGGTGCGGCAACTGGAACGCCGTTAACTTTCCCGGGCCCCGCTCAAGACCGCCGCTTCGCGGCGGATCTTTCCCGCCCACCCACCCGATTGCCCGGCATCGGCCCCAGCCCGCCGACGCGCCGTCGTCGGCCGCGCCGCCATACCGCCGCTTCGCGGCGAGTTTCCCGCCCACCCGCCCCAAAACCGGGACATTCCCCCCCCCCCATGGCAGGGCGTAGTGGCCCTTCGG
>NZ_JBFBJK010000051.1:0-27044 GCF_040686095.1 Streptomyces sp. NPDC086554 | reverse complement strand
CCGGCTTTTTTCCCCACACCCCCGCGGCGGGCTAAAAACCCCGGGGCGGGTCCATTACGCCGGGCCCTGGGGGGGGGGGGGGGCCCAAAATTCGCCGCGAAGCGGCGGTACGGCGGCGCGGCCGACGATGGCGCGTCGGCAGGCTGGGACCGTCGCGGGGCAATCGGGTGGGTGGGCGGGAAATTCGCCGCGAAGCGGCGGTACGGCGGCGCGGCCGACGGCGGCGCGTCGGCAGACCGGGGCCGCTGCCGGGTAATCGGGTGGGTGGGCGGGAAAGATCCGCCGCGGAGCGGCGGTCTTGAGCTCAGTACGGCCACACCGGAGGGTTCGTGCAGAAGTGGCCGCCCAGGTGGGAGTGATCCGGGTTCTCGGGGTCCAGCTCCCCGTGCTCGGCGATCAGCTTCTCCGCGTACTGCTCGGAGTCGTCCCGCGGCTCGTAGCCGAGCGCCCGCGCCGACGACAGGTCCCACCACAGGCGCGTGTTCGCGGAGGACCCGTACACCACCGCATGCCCCACCGCGGGAGCGGTCAGCGCCGCGTGGAAGAGGCGGGCGCCGTCCCCCGGCGACATCCACACCGACAGCATCCGCACGCTCGTCGGCTCCATGAAGCAGGAGCCGATGCGCACCGAGACCGTCTCGATCCCGTGCTTGTCCCAGTAGAACTGGGCGAGATCCTCGCCGAAGGACTTGGAAAGGCCGTAGAGGGTGTCGGGGCGGCGCGGTGTGTCGACCGGGATCAGCGGGTCGTCGCCGGTCGGGCGCGGCGTGAATCCCACCGTGTGGTTCGAGGAAGCGAAGACGATGCGGCGTACGCCCTCCGCGCGGGCCGCCTCGTAGAGGTTGTACGTCCCCTCGACGTTGGCCCGAAGGATCTTGTCGAAGGTGGACTCCAGGGAGATGCCCGCCAGATGGACGATCGCGTCGACCCCTCGTACGGCCTCGCGCAGCGCTGCCTTGTCCGAGAGGTCCGCCGTGACCGCCGCCGGCTCGCCCTCGATCGGCCGCATGTCGAGCAGCCGCAGCTCATATCCGTAGGCGGGCAGAAGCCCCCGCATCAGGGTGCCGAGGCCGCCTGCGGCGCCGGTGAGCAGGACGATGCGGGGAGCGGGCATGAGGGAGTCTCCTCGGATCAGCCGACGCATTCGTGTGCGCGTACGGCATTCACATGTGTGGACACGCTAGGGATCAGATCACCGCCGCGTCAAGTGTCGTACGGAGGCGGTGAATCCGCTCTGAATCCGCTCCTGAAATTGCGGTTCTCTTGCGCGCCTGCGCGCTTGACCAGGGGTTAGGGCGCGCCTTAGCGTGGACGCGTTCAGAAATATGGACGTGGATCAGAAACGTGCACGCTAAGGGAGAGCCCGTGACGCCAGCACCCCTCGCCGCTCGACTCCGCATCCCCAGCGGGCCGCTGTTCTTCCCGGTCACCGCCTACGGTCCCGACGGCTCCGTGGACCTCGACGTCTTCCGTACGCATGTGCGCGCGGGGATCGAGGCGGGCGCGGCGGCCGTCTTCGCCTGCTGCGGCACCGGCGAGTTCCACGCCCTGACCCCCGAGGAGTACGAGGCGTGCGTCGCCGCCGCCGTCGAGGTGTCGGCGGGCCGGGTACCGGTGGTCGCGGGCGCCGGGTACGGCACCGCGCTCGCCGTGCGGTACGCGAAGCTTGCCGAGGGCGCCGGCGCCGACGGGCTGCTCGCGATGCCGCCCTACCTCGTCGTCGCCGGACAGGACGGCCTGCTGCGGCATTACGCCGAACTGGCCGCGGCCACCTCCCTCGACGTGATCGTCTACCAGCGCGACAACGCCGTTTTCACCCCCGGGGCCGTCGTCGAACTCGCCCGCACCGAGGGCGTCATCGGCTTCAAGGACGGCCTCGGCGACATGGACCTGATGCAGCGCATCGTCAGCGCCGTACGCTGTGAAGTGCCTGAGGACTTCCTGTACTTCAATGGTCTGCCCACCGCCGAGCTGACCGGGCTCGGCTATCGCGGCATCGGCGTGACCCTCTACTCCTCGGCCGTCTTCTGCTTCGCACCCGACATCGCGCTCGCCTTCCACCGCGCCTTCAACGCGGGAGACCCCAAGAGCGCGGCGGGCGACGCCACCGTGAACCGGCTCATCGACGGCTTCTACCGGCCCTTCGTGGAGCTGCGCGGCGAAGGCCGTGGCTACGCCGTCTCGCTCGTCAAGGCGGGCGTCCGCCTGGCCGGGCTCGACGTGGGCGGGGTGCGGACGCCGCTGCACGACCCCACCGACGACCACGTCAAACGCCTCGCCGAACTGACCGAGCGCGGCCGGGAGTTGCTGCGGACGGGGGCGGACGCGTGAGGACCTCCGCCTTCCTCTACCCCTGGGACGTCGTCGGCGACCCCGAGGCGCCCGGCCGCGTCGCGGGCCTCGGCGTCCAGCAGGTCACCCTCGCCGCCGCCTACCACTCCACGCGCGCGCTGACCCCGCGCCATCCCCGCCACCGCATCGTCACCGCCGAGCACGCGGCCGTGCTGTACGAGCCGGACGCCCGCTGGGAGGGGCGTGAGCTGCGTCCGTACGCGCCCGGAGGCTGGGCCCGGGGCGACGCTTACGGAGAGGCCGCCGACGCGCTGGCGGGCGCCGGGCTCGACGTGCACACCTGGGTCGTCCTGGCCCACAACTCCCGTATGGGCGCCGATCATCCGCACACCTCCGTCGTCAACGCCTACGGAGACCGCTACCCCTGGGCGCCCTGCATCGCACAGCCCGCCACGCGCGCGTACCTGGTCGACCTCGCGGCGGAAGCCGCCGTACGCCCCGGCGCGCGCGGCACCGAACTGGAGTCCCTCGGCTGGTACGGCCTCGCGCATCTGCACGCCCACGACAAGATCGCGGGGGTGCCGCTCGGTGAGGCCGGGCAGTACCTGATGTCGCTGTGCTTCTGCGCGGACTGCCGTCAGGGGTACGCCGGTCAGGGCCTCGACCCCGATGAGTTGGCCCCCGCGGTCCGCCGTGCCCTGGAGCCCGTGTGGCGCGGCGAGGAACCCGCCGGCGGCTGGGCGGCCGTGGAGGAGCTCCTCGGCGCCGACAGGGCCGCCGCCACGCGCGCGTGGCGCGAGGAGACCGCGCGCACCCTCCAGGAGGCGGCGATCGCCGCGGTGCGCGCGGCCGCACCGGACGGCTTCCAAGTGCTGCTGCACGCCGACCCGGTGACGTACCACTGCGGCGCGAACGCCGGAGTCGACCCCGAGCACATCCTGTCCGTGGCGGACGGCGTGGTCGTGCCCTGCACGGGCGGCGCGGACGCCCTGACCGCGTTCACGCCGCACCGCACCGACCGCACCACGCTCGCCGCGAACCTCACCGTCGTATCCGGCATGGGCGCAGGCCCCGCCACCCTCGCCGCGGACGCCGAACACGCGGCCGCGCTGGGCGCCGACGAACTGCGGCTCTACCACGCCGGGTTGGCGTCCGACACGGATCTCGCGCGGGTGCGCAACGCCCTTTCGCGCCTCAAATAGCCCCTGTCGCCCGTGAAGTGAAGACGGTTACCATCCGCGCAACCATTCGCTCCAGTACGAGGAGACAAGGTGCGCAACAAGGGGATATCCGCGCTGGTCTGTGCCGGATTCATGGCGGGCGCGGCCGTGCTCGGCGGGGCAGCGCCCGCGGCCGCGCAGACGGACGGGAGACAGGCCGCCGCACCCGACATCCGGGAGCAACTGGAGAAGATCCCGGGCATGAAGGTCGTCTCCGTGGCGGACCGTGAGGGCTACCCCCTCTACACGCTCACCTACGCCCAGCCCGTCGACCACGACAACCCCGGCGCCGGCACGTTCACCCAGCGCGCCACGCTCTGGCACAAGTCCACGGACAAGCCGACCGTCCTCTACACCGGCGGCTACACCCTCGCCTCCAACACCACCGCCCTCACCAAGCTGATCGATGCCAACCAAGTCAGCGTCGAGCACCGCTACTTCGAGCAGTCCCGCCCGTCGGGCGCGGCCGGTTCCGACTGGTCCAAGCTCACCGTGCAGCAGGAGGCGGCCGACGAGCACCGCCTCACGCAGGCGCTGCGCGGCATCGAGAAGGGCAAGTGGCTGGGCACGGGCGCCAGCAAGGGCGGCATGACGGCGACGTACCACGAGCGCTTCTACCCCGACGACCTGGACGCCGTCGTCGCGTTCGTAGCGCCGAACGACGCCAACAACAAGGACGACAGCGGCTACGAGCACTTCTTCAGGACGGTCGGCACGGCCGAGTGCCGTACCGCGCTCGACGCGGTGCAGCGCGAGATGCTCGTACGCCGCGACGCCCTGATCCCCAAGTTCGAGGCGGATGCCGAGGCCAACGGCGACACGTTCGAGGAGACTCTCGGCACCACCGACCGCGCCTACGAGTTCGCCGTGCTCGACCAGGTGTGGAACTTCTGGCAGAGCGGCACCATCGACAACTGCCCGACCGTGCCCGACGCCGAGAAGGCCACCGACGACGAGCTGTACGACTGGTCCAAGAAGCACGGCTTCAGCGTCTACCAGGACGAGACCCTCGGCACGAACGGCACAGGACCCTACTACCGGCAGGCCGCCACCCAACTCGGCTGGGCCGACCTGAAGTTCAAGCACCTCAAGGACGTCCGCCACTACCCGGACATCTACCAGCCCAACTCGGTCCTGCCCGAGGGCATGCGCGGCTCGTACAACAACAGGACCATCGCCGACGTCGACCGCTGGGTGAAGACCCGCGGCCAGCGGATGATGTTCATCTACGGCGAGAACGACCCGTGGAGCGCGGAGAAGTTCACCCCGAGCCACCGCGACTCCTACCGCTACGAGGTGCCCGGCTCCAACCACGGCGCCTCCATCGCCAAACTGCCCGCCGCCGAGCAGGCCGAGGTCACCGCGACCATCAAGCGCTGGGCCAATGTGAAGTAATGCACGTTTAGGGGCACTTGGGGAGATTGACGCTGTCGCGACAGTAGTGATCAAGGTTACGATCCGTACACCGATGATCATCAAGCTGATCACCACGACCGATCACGATCGGAGACACGGTGCGCGACAAGGGGACCGGGAGAACCAAGGGGGCCAAGGGCGCCAAAGGGGTGTCCGCGCTGATATGCGCCGGGGTGCTGGCGGGCTCGGCCGTGCTGGCCGGCTCCGCGCCCGCGGCGGCGCGGACCCCCGCCGGCGCGACGGGGGCCTGGGCCGATGGCTTCCGTGAACGCCTGGAGAGCATCCCGGGCATGACCGTCACAGGCGTGGACGACGTGCGGGGCCACCCCCGCTACTCGCTCACGTACGTCCAGCCCGTCGACCACCACGACCCGGGCGCGGGCACGTTCACCCAGCGCCTCACGCTCTGGCACAAGGCGACGGACAAGCCGACGGTCCTCTTCACCCCGGGCTACGACCTCTCCACCGACGTCACCCCTCTCACCGACATCCTCGATGCCAACCAAGTGAGCCTGGAGCACCGGTACTTCGAGGGGTCCCGTCCCTCGGGGCCCGCGGGCGACGACTGGTCCAAGCTCACCGTGCAGCAGGAGGCCGCCGACGAGCACCGCCTCACCCAGGCCCTGCGCGGCATCGAGAAGGGCAAATGGATCGGCGTCGGCGCCAGCAAGGGCGGCATGACGGTGACGTACCACGAGCGCTACTACCCCGACGACCTGGACGGAGTCGTCGCGGTCGTCGCGCCGAACGACGTCGACAACAAGGACGACAGCGCCTATGAGCGCTTCTTCAAGACGGTCGGGACGCGCGAGTGCCGGGATGCCCTGAACGCCGTGCAGCGCGAGATGCTCGTACGCCGTGCGGCACTGCTCCCCAAGTTCGAGGCGGAGGCGCAGCGGGAAGGCGCCACTTTCGAGGAGATACTCGGCACCGCGGACCGCGCCTACGAGCGGGGCGTGCTCGAGCTGGTGTGGGGCTTCTGGCAGAGCGGTGGGATTGACAAGTGCCCGACCGTGCCCGATGCGAAGAAGGCGACGGACGACGAGCTGTACTCCTGGTCGAGAAGGAACGGCATGGGAATGTTCCAGGACGAGATCCTCGGCACCCACAGCGGCGGCCCCTACGACCGGCAGGCCGCCACGCAACTCGGCTGGGCCGACCTGAAGTTCGACCATCTCGACGGTCTCCGTCGTTACCCGGGCCTGCGGCATCCCGACTCGTCGCTCCCCGCCGCCATGCGTGGCGGCACCTACGACGGCAGGACGGTCGTCGATGTCGACCGCTGGGTGAAGGCCAAGGGCGAGCGGATGCTTTTCATCTACGCGGAGAACGACCCGTGGAGCGCCGAGAAGTTCACGCCCAGTAAGCACGACTCGTACCGCTACGTGGCGCCCGGCGCCCACCACAACAACGCGATCGAGAAACTGCCCCCCGCCGACCTTGCGGAGGCCGTCGCCCACGTCAAGCGCTGGGCCGACGTGAAGTAGCCCGCGACGAGTGGCGATGAGTTTTGGGCGCCGGGCCGGTCTACAGGGTCAGGAGAGCGGCCCGGGGGCAGGGTCGCCGAGCTTCGGGAGGACCCATGACAGAGATGATCGACTTCGCTCCGCAGGCCCGGCTTGTCGCGGCCGTCGCGGAGGGCGTCACCGACGAGCAGCTCTCGGGACCCACGCCCTGTCCGGAGTACGAGGTGCGCCATCTGCTGGGTCATCTGATCGGGCTGACCGGCGCGTTCCGCGACGCCGGGCGCAAGGACATGAGTCCGGTGCTCGACCAGGACCCGGGGGACCATGTGCCGGACGTCGGGCCCGGCTGGCGTGCCGAACTGCCCAAACTGCTCGACGAGTTGGTGGAGGCATGGCGGGACCCGGCGGCGTGGGAGGGCATGACGCGGGCGGGCGGCGTCGACCTGCCCGGAGCCGTCGCGGGCATCGTCGCCCTCGATGAACTCGTCGTGCACGGCTGGGACCTGGCGCGCGCGACGGGCCAGGCGTACGCCCCTGACGAGGCAAGCCTCGCGGCGGCCCAGGCGGTGCTGACACCCGAGGAGGGCGACGAGTCGTCCAGGGGCGGCCTGTTCGGGGCTGTCGTGGCGGTGCCGGACGACGCCCCGCTCCTCGACCGGGTGATCGGCCTCAGCGGCCGGGATCCGGGCTGGACGCCGGGCGCGTAGCCGCAGGCTGTTTCTCATGGATCAGGTATCGATCGAGTAAAGGGTCTCCCCGGGGTCTCGCGAGGGTCCGTGTGATGCGCGTAGACAAGGCGCGTAGACAGGCTTTGACCTGCTCACCTTGTTGCCCCTACGCAGACACTGATCCGGAGAGACCGCCCTATGCGCAAGTCCCTACGGGTGGCGGGTATCGCCACCGCATGTGCCGTCGCCGGTGCCGCGCTGTACGGCACCGGCGCCGCCACCGCCGACAACGCCTCGGCGCGGCACACCGCCGAACCGCAGAACATCGGCCTGCTCGTCGGTGAGATCGACGACTACTACGGCGCGTACCAGGACGCCGACGGCGTCTGGCGCTCCTCGCCCGACAGTCCGTACGCCAAGGACCTGGCGCGCATCCAGGCGAAGGCGAAGAAGGACATCAGGAAGGCCGCGGCGCACGGCGCGAAGGGCGCGGGCCACGGCAAGAAGCCCGCGATCGTCCTCGACGTCGACGACACGTCGCTGCTCAGCTTCGACTACGAGAAGACCACCAACTACACCTACAACAGCGCCACTTGGGACGCCTACGTCAAGGCGGCCAAGCGCCCCGCCGTCTTCGGCATGCCCGAGCTCGTCCAGTACGCCAAGGGCAAGGGCGTCGAGGTCTTCTTCCTGACCGGCTTGAGCGAGTCGCAGCGCGACGGCGCCGTCACCAACCTAGCCAAGGCCGGATACGACACACAGCTGGACCGGCAGCACGTGTTCACCAAGGACAAGACCAACCCGCCCGCCTACCTGAGCGACTGCGCCACGCCCGCCAAGTGGGAGTGCACCACCGTGCAGTTCAAGGAGGGCACCCGGGGGCACATCGAGTCGAAGGGCTACGACATCGTCGGCAGCTTCGGCGACCAGGTCTCCGACCTCACGGGCGGGTACGCGGACAAGACGTACAAGCTGCCGAACCCGACGTATTACGTGGAGTAGGCCGCTGCTCGATGCCATGGTCGGCATCGCGAGATAGGTTGCATTCCTGACTAGGTCGCTTTACGGTCTAGGTAGCTCACATGCTCATGGGGTCGTGCGGCACGCGCCGCGCGGCCCCTTCGGGAAGGGGGATCCCATGACCGTCTCGCCGGACTTCTCGGCAGCGTCCACCGCCGTCACCGCCGTGCTCGGCGCCTATCTGCTGCTCGGTGAGCCCTGGCTCGGCCGCCGCGTCTACGGCTCGCTCGCGCGCCGTCGCGACACCGAACCGCGTGCGCTCGTCCGCTACTTCACCTTCGTGCTCGCCTTCTGGTGGGTCTTCGCCGCGCTCGCCGTGGCCGTGCTGCTGCTCTCGCCGGGCATGGCCGCCGCCGACCTCGGCATCGCGGCGCCCGATTCGCCCGCGACCACGGCCGTCGTCATCGTCGCGGTGGCAGCGGTAACCGTGATGTCAGGGCGGCACATGCGCTCCCTCGCCGAAGGCGGCAGGAACGTGCCGGGGCTCGCCTCCATCCAGGCGATGCTGCCGCGTACGGCACAGGAGCGCCGCCTCGCGATCGCCGTCGCCGTCACCGACGGCCTCTGCGCCGAACTCGTCTACCGCGGGCTCCTGATCGCCTTCGGCGTCGGCGTGCTCGGCCTCAACCTCTATGTGGCGGCGGCCCTTTCGGTGCTCGTGTACGCCGTCGCAGGCTTCTACCAGGGCCGCAGCGGCGTCCTCGCCTTCGGCTGCTTCGGGGCGCTGTTCGCCGGACTCTATGCGACGAGCGGGAGTCTGCTGCTGCCCGTCGCCGTCCATGTCGCCCTCTCCGTACGGGACTTGACCCTCCCCGAACCGGAGCCGATCGGTTCCGTGCCCGCGTACGCGCCGGCCCCGAAGGGAAGCTGAGCGTGACCCCACCCGCGACACCCTCGTCATCGGGTGCCAAGACCGACCGCAGGGCCAGCTGGTTCAAGGGCGTACTCGATCTGCTCGTGCTCGCCGGCCTCACCGACGGCGAGAGCTACGGCTACGAGATCGCCAAGCTGCTCGGCGCCGCCGGGTTCGGGCAGATCAAGGGCGGCACGCTCTATCCCGTACTCAACCGCCTGGAGGAGGCAGGACTCGTCGCCGCCGAGTTCCGGGCCACGGAGAAGGGGCCGGGGCGGCGCTACTACTCCCTCACGGACGCGGGGCGCGAGACGCTCGGCGAGCAGGGCGGACTGTGGCTCGCCTTTGACGCATCCGTACGTGAGGTGCTGGGAAAGGCGGGTGTGCGATGAGCTTGAGCTACTTCGAGGACCTGGCCGGTCGGTTGCGGGAGCACGGGCTGCCCGCCGAGCGGGTCGAGGCGACCGTCGCGGATCTGCGGGCGCACCTGGAGGAGTCGGGCGGGGCGGAGCCGGAGGCCGAGTTCGGGCCCGTGGAGGAGTTCGCGCACGCTCTGGCTCCCGCCGAGGGGGCGGGGCACGAGGTCCCTGAGGGGCACGTCGAGACGTGGCGGTGGACCGCCGACACATACGTCGACGAGGAGCTGCTCAACCGCTTCGGCGGTGAGGGGTGGGAGGTCGAGCGGGTCGACGCGCTCGGGCGGTTCGTCAGCCATCGGGATCTTGAGCGGCCGCAGCGGTGGGAGTACCGGCGTGAGCTGATCACTCGGGGGCGGGAGGGGCTTGACGAGCGGCTTGCGCCTGAGGGGTGGGAGGCGTGCGGGAACTGGATCGTGTACGCGTGGTTCAAGCGGCCGCGGGCTGCGAGCGTCGGGCCTGATGCGGAGATTTCGGCGCCGCCGGGGGTTCCTGGGCGGGGGAGCTTCTTCAGCCGGCGGTTCTATGCGCTGGTGGGTGTTGTGGCCGCGGCTGTCGTCCTGGCGGGTGTTGCTGTTGCCGTCGATGACGGCGACGCCGCGAGTGGGTTCGGCTTCGCCGGGGGGCTTTTGGTGGGGGCGTTGGTTCCGCTTGCCTGCCTTTGGGGCTGGCAGGTGCGGAAGTCGCGCCGTTGACCTCCGCGGGGTGCCGTCGCTTTCGGCGGCAGCACCGGCAGGTGCTGCCAGCAGCGGCTAGGACTTGAGAGCCGCTGACATCATCGCCTTTGCGATCGGCGCCGCCAGGCCATTGCCGCTCACCTCTGACCTTGCCGCGTCCGAGGACTCGATGATCACCGCCACCGCGACCTCCTTGCCGTCGCTGCCCTTGGCGTACGACGTGAACCAGGCGTACGGCGTCTTGCTGTTGTTCTCGCCGTGCTGGGCCGTGCCCGTCTTGCCGCCCACGTCCGCGCCGCTGATCCGCGCGTTCGTGCCCGTGCCGTCCTCGACGACCGCCTCCATCGCGGACTGCAGCTCGCTCGCCGTGTCCTCGCTCATCACCCGCTCGGAGTCCGCGTCGTCGTACGACTCGAGGACATTGCCGTCCGAGTCGGTGATCTGGGACACCATGTGCGGCGCGACCAGCTCGCCGCCGTTGGCGATCGCGGCAGAGACCATCGAGATCTGCAGCGGCGTCGCCGTCACGTCGAACTGGCCGATGCCGGTCAGGGCCGTCTGCGCCTTGTCCATGTCGGAGGGGTAGACGCTCTTGGACGCGCGCACCGGCACGTCCAGCTTGTCGGCGTTGAAGCCCATCTTCTCGGCCATCGACTTGACCTTGTCCTGGCCCAGGTCGACGGCCATCTTCGCGAAGACGTTGTTGCAGGAGTACTGCAGCGCCGTACGGATCGTCGCGTCCTCGCAGGGCGCGCTCGCGTTCTCGTTCTTCAGGACCGTGGTCGTGCCGGGCAGCGTGTACGGGTTCGGGCTGTCGGTCTTGGTGTCGGCGGAGGCGTAGCGGCCGTCCTCGAGAGCCGCCGCCGCGACGACCAGCTTGAACGTGGAACCCGGCGGCAGCGGCTGCCGCAGCGCGCGGTTGACCATCGGCTTGTCCTCGTCGCCGGTCAGCGCCTTCCACTCCTTGGAGTCCGTGGAACCGCTGATCTCCGAGGGGTCGTACGACGGCGTCGAGACCATGCCGAGGATCTTGCCGGTCTTCGGGTCGATCGCGACCGCCGCGCCCTTCTTGTCGCCCAGTGCCTTGTACGCGGCCTTCTGCACCGCCGGGTCGATCGTCGTGACCACGTCACCCGGGTCGGCGCGCTTGTTGGTGACCGTGTCCAGCGGGTTCTTCAGCCGGTTGTCGGTGCCGTCGAGGATGTCCTTGTAGATGCCCTCGATCTGCGTCGCCCCGTACACCTGCGAGCTGTAGCCCGTGACGGCCGAATAGAGATCGCCGTCGTTGTACGTGCGCTTGTACGCGAGGTCGCCGCCCTTCGTCCGCGCGGAGCCGGTGATGGCGTCACCGCCCACGATGATGTCGCCCAGCGGGTTCGCGTACTGCTCGATCGCGTTGCGCCGGTTCAGCTTGTCGTCCGCGAGAGCCTTCGAGTCGTAGAACTGCACCCACGTCGCCCGCACCAGGAGCGCGAGCACGAGCAGCAGCGTGAAGACCGAGGCATGCCTGATCGTCTTGTTCATCCCGTGAAAGGACGAGCGGCACGGATGCTTTCGTTCCGTTCTGCCGGGTTTCTTAGAGATTCCTCATAGTCGGACCAGGGGTGTCAGGCGTGTGTCAGGCGTCCTTCATGAAGCCCGCCTCGTACGCCGCGATCACCGCCTGTGTGCGGTCCCGCGCCCCCGTCTTGGCGAGGACCGACGCCACATGGGTCTTCACCGTCGCCGGGCCCACACCCATCCGTCCGGCGATCTCCGCGTTGGTGAGCCCCGCCGCCATCAGCCGCAGCACCTCGCTCTCCCGCCCGGTGAGCCTGGCCACCCAGGCCGGGGCCGCGGGCTCGGCGCGCGCGTACTCGGCGGCCAGGGCGCGCACCGCCGCGGGGAAGAGCAGCGAGTCGCTGCGCGCGACGAGCCGCACCGCCTGTACGAGCGAGTCCGCGTCGGCCCGCTTGAGCAGGAACCCGGAGGCTCCCGCGCGCAGCGCCTCGTACACATAGGCGTCGTTCTCGAAGGTCGTCACGACCACGATGCGGGGCGGATCCGGCTGCGTCCGCAGGATCTGCTCGGTGGCCCGGATGCCGTCGATCTCCGGCATGCGGACGTCCATGAGCACCACGTCGGGCGTCAGCTCGCGCACGACGGACACTGCCTCCGCGCCGGTCGCCGCCTCGCCGACCACCTCAAGGCCGTCCTCGGCGGAGAGGATCACGCGCAGGGCGGTGCGCACCATGCGTTCGTCGTCGGCGAGGACGATGCGGATGGGGCCTGCGGCGGTCTCGGTCATGCGGATTCCTTCGGCTTCTTCGGTTTCTTCGGTTCGGGGGCGTGCGGGCCTACAGGTTCGGGGCCGTGCGGGCCCTACAGGGGGAGTCGTACGCACAGGCGCCAGGTGCCGTCGACCGGTCCTGCGTCGGCCGTGCCGCCCAGGAGCCGGGCGCGGTCGGTGATGCCGCGCAGGCCGTGGCCGCCGCCCGGGCGGGACGCGGCGCCCGCGACGGGCAGCGGGTTCTGCGCGAGGATCTCCAGGTCGGTGCCGTCCAGGGCGATCCGCAGGGTCACCGCGGCGTCGGGGCCCGCGTGCCGCAGCGCGTTGCTCAGGCCCTCCTGGACGATGCGGTACGCCTCGCGGGAGACCATCGGGGGCAGGGCGTCCGGGCCCTGCGGGCCGAGGTCCACGGTGGACCGCACGCGCAGGCCGCCCGCGCGGGTCCGCTTGAGCAGCCCGTCCAGATCGGCGGCGAGGGTGGGGGCCGGGGCGGTCGGTGCCGTCTGGTCGCCGTCCCTCAACACCCCCAGGACCGCGTCGAGTTCACCCACCGTGCGCCGGGTCGTCTCCTCGATCGCGGTCAGCGCCTCACGGACGAACTCGGGGTCCTTGTCGAGGACCCGGCGGGCCGCGCTCGCCTGGAGCGTGACGGCGCTCAGGGCGTGCCCCACCGAGTCGTGCAGCTCCCGCGCGAGCCGGTTGCGCACGGCGAGGTCCGCCGCGCGCTGCTCGGCCGCCGCGAGCCGGTCGGCGGGCGTGGGCCCGAGGAGCTCGGGCGCCCAGCGCGCGAGCAGGGTCCCGGCGCCCGCCGCGCACCCCGCGAGCGCGACGAGGGAGAGGATCCCGATGACCGGGGAGAGCGCAAGGAGCCAGCCCTCGCCGAAGACTTCGGGCATCCCGACCCGGCTGTCGCGCAGCACGGCGGCGAACGGCAGCGCGATCAGCACCCCCGCGAACGGCGGCAGCGCGAGGGACATCCCGCTGATGATCCCGCCGAACCCGAGGTGCAGCGTGAACCATGCGACGGTGCGACCGCGCGCCGTGCGGGACCGCGCGGGCCCGTCGGCGAGGCTCTCGCCCGGTACGTCGCACAGGGCGCGTACGGCAGCCACCGACATGGGCCGGGTGAGCGGGAAGAGCGCGGTGATCGCGGCGAGCGGCAACCCCACGGCGAACGAGGCCAGTTGGGCGGTGAGCGAGCCGAAGACGACGTTCTCGCCGAGCAGCGGCCCCACGATGACGGAGCCCACGAAGACGTACGGCATGGCGAGCGCGCCGCCGAGGATCAGATGGATCCACCGGCGGCGGGCCCGCCGCCCGAACAGGGCCGTGGCGAGAGTCGTGGCGAATGCCGTCACGCGGGGTCCTTGAAGGCGGGGTCCCTGAAGAAGCGCACCCCGAGGGTGACCACAAGCAGCCCGACGATCATCTGCACAGCGTAGGTCAGGAGCATCGGCGTCGTCGGCCGCTCGGCGATGTCGTCGCCGCCGATGAACAGGGCGAACAGCAGCCAGCCGCCCCAGCAGGCGAGAGCTCCGGAGCCGAGCCAGCCGAGCGCGAGCGGCACCTTCACGGGCAGTGCGGGCATGCGCCGGAAGGCGATGAGGAGTCCGCCGGCCACGGCGGCGCCGAGGTAGCCGATGTCCAGCGCTTCGAGGAGGTAGAAGTCGGTCGTACGTTGCTCGGCGCTCGCCTCGTCGAGACCGAGGGTGGCGCCGGTGGCCCACAGGAGGTGCAGGGTCGCGGGGCCGATGGCGAGGAGCGCGGCGGCGACGGCGATACGACGGGTGCTCGTGGGAGTGGTCCGTGAGAGGTCCTGGACACGGCCCCGCCACAGGTGGCCCCAGCGGTCGCGGGCGTAGCGGACGAAGAGGGCGCCGAGGGTGAGGCCTTGGAGGATGAACCCGGTGTAGACGACGCCGAAGACCCACGCGTCGAGGAAGGCGCTGCTGCCGTCGTCGGCCGAAGGCTCGTTGACGCTGCCGCCGAGGGCCTTGACCAGGAGCTGGAGCGGGAAACCGGCCATGATCGGCGTCAGCAGTCCGGTGGCCGCCCACATCGGGATCGCGAGCAGCCAGGCGGGGGTGCGCAGGCCCCAGGGGCGGGTCAGGAGCAGGGCGAGGAGGATGACGCAGGCGTCCATCAGCACGGTGAGGCTGTTGGCGAAGATCATGGTGGTGCGGTGCTGGAGGAGGCTGCTGCCTTCGGGGATGCCGATGTGGCTGCCGGCGATCCAGGCGATCTTGAGGGTGAGGTAGGGGAGGCAGGCGAGGATCGCGATGGCTCGCAGGGTGCGGGGAACTGCCGTGCGGGCTGTGGCGGGGCCGAGTGTGAGCGTCATGCGTCCTACGCTCCCGGAGGGGCGCGCCGGGCACGTCCTGCGCGGCGATGATCCGGGTCCGCCGTGCGGGGGAGGGGTTCCTCAGGAAAAGCGCCCCTACCCCAGCATCAGCACCGCCTCGTCGATCTCCTCGCCCCGCGCGTGCGCAAAGCCCCGCGCGGCGGCCGTCACCCGGAAGCCGCACTTCTCAAGGACGCGCAGGGAGCCCGCGTTGTCGGCGGCGGCCCGCGCGTAGAGCGGGCGCTCCGGGACCTCCACCAGCAGCTCCCGCAGCGCGGCCGTCGCAAGGCCCCGCCCCCAGTACGCGCGGTCAATCCAGTACGTGACCTCCCGCTCGCCCGGCTCCCCGTACACCGCCGCGTTCCCCACGACGTCCCCGTCCGCGAGGACCGTCCGCACGACGACGTCGGGCGACTCCCGCAGCCCGTTCCAGTGCGCCGCGAAGAGGTCCCATTCCGCAGCCTTGGGCGAGGTGAACGCGGCCACGCGGTTCGCCTCGGGATCGTTCATCTGGCGGAAGAAGACCGGGAGATCGCTGTCGTGCACCGGGCGCAGACTGACATCTGTGTTCACCATGCTCAGAGCCTACGAGTCGCCAGTGTCAGCCGGTCCCGCGCGTCGAACAACGCGTCCTTCACCATCTGTTCGTGCGCGGGCGTGAGCCGCGCCACCGGCACGGAGCAGCTGATCGCGTCCCGCGCGGGCGTGCGGTACGGAATCGCGACGCCGAAGCAGCGAAGCCCCAGCGTGTTCTCCTCGCGGTCCACCGCGAAGCCCTGCTCGCGCACCGTCCGCAGCTCCTCGATCAGCTTCTCGCGGTCGGTGATCGTGTGCTCGGTCAGCGCGGGCAGCGTCTCCGGGAGCATCTTGCGGACCTGCTCGTCGGTGTGCGTGGCGAGCAGCGCCTTGCCCAGGGACGTCGAGTGCGCCGGGAGGCGGCGTCCGACCCGCGTGAAGGGCCGCAGATAGTGCTGCGACTGGCGCGTGGCCAGGTAGACCACGTTCGTGCCGTCGAGGCGCGCCAGGTGGATCGTCTCCGTGGTGTCGTCCGAGAGGCGGTCGAGGGTCGGACGCGCCGCCGCCACCACCTCGTCGCCGTCGATGTACGACGTGCCCACGAGCAGGGCCCGCACCCCGATGCCGTACCGCGTGCCCGTCGCGTCCGTCTCCACCCAGCCGAGCTCGACCAGCGTACGAAGGAGCATGTAGAGGCTGGACTTGGGGTACCCGACGGCTTCCTGGACGGCGGCCAGGGAGTGCATTCCGGGGCGGCCGGCGAAATATTCGAGCAACTCCACCGTCCGCACCGCGGACTTGACCTGCGCCCCGCCAGTCTCGCCAGCCGACATCGCCCTTGACCCCTTAGTTCGACGAGAAATAGTCTCCGAAGTCTCCGCTATTCATCATGGGAGACACTGTTCAGCATATCGAACAGCGCAGGTGAGTGGCAGTACATCTGAGTGCATCTGTGGCAACACATCGGCAACACATCTTGAGGAGCCCGCGGTGGCAGCAGCACCAGTCTGGAGTGTCGACCCCCGAACCGGGAAGCAGCGCGAGCAGGTTGCGGTGGAAGCCACAGCCCAGGAGGTGGACCAGACGGTACGTGCCGCCCTTGCCACCAAGGACGCGCTCGCCGACCGCACCGTACGCGCGGCGTTCCTGCGTACCGCGGCCGAGTTGCTCGACGGGGCCAAGGATCAGCTCGTGGAGGCCGCGGACGCGGAGACCGCGCTCGGCCCGGTCCGACTGACCGGCGAACTCGCCCGCACCTGCTTCCAGTTGCGGGCCTTCGCGGACGTCGTCGACGAGGGCGCCTTCCTGGGCGTCGTCATCGACCACCCCGACAGCAGTGCCACCCCGCCGATCCCGGACCTGCGGCGCTACAAGATCCCGCTCGGTGTCGTGGCCGTCTACTCCGCGTCCAACTTCCCCTTCGCCTTCTCCGTCCCCGGCGGCGACACCGCGAGCGCGCTCGCCGCGGGCTGCCCCGTGGTCGTCAAGGCGCACCCGGACCATCCGGCCACGTCCGAACTGGTCGCGGCGCTCCTTCGGACTGCCGCGAACCGGCACGACATCCCGGAGGGCGTCCTCGGCCTCGTGCACGGCTTCGAGGCGGGCGTGGAACTGGTCCGGCATCCGCTCGTATCGGGCGCCGGGTTCACCGGCTCGATCCGTGGCGGCCGCGCCCTCTTCGACGCGGCGGCGGCCCGTCCCGTGCCGATCCCCTTCCACGGCGAACTCGGCTCCCTCAACCCGGTCGTGGTGACCGAGGCGGCGGCCGCCGAGCGCGCCGAGGAGATCGGCGCCGGGCTCGCGGGCTCGATGACGCTCGGCGTCGGCCAGTTCTGCGTCAAGCCGGGCCTGGTCTTCGCCCCGTCGGGCGCGGGCGGCGACCGGTTCATCAAGTCCCTGACCGAGGCGGTCAGCGACACCGAGGCCGGGGTGCTTCTCGACCACCGGATGCGGGACAACTTCGTGGCGGGGGTGCGGGAGCGCGGCGGACTGCCGGACGTGGACGCGCCGGTGACGCCGGGCGCGGGCAGCGAGCACATGGTGAGCGCGGGGTTCCTGACGGTTCCGGCGGCGCGGCTGGCTTCCGAGGGAGAGCACGATCTGCTTCTGGAGGAGTGCTTCGGGCCGGTGACAGTCGTCGCCCGCTACGAGGACGACGCGGAGATCACCGCGGTCCTGTCCCGCCTGCCGGGCAACCTCACGGCGACCGTGCAGCTCTCCGCGCGGGAGGCGGCCGGTGAGGGGCGCGGGGCGGCGCTGATCGCCGAACTGACGCCGCTGGCCGGGCGCGTGCTGGTCGACGGCTGGCCGACCGGGGTCGCCGTGGCGCCCGCGCAGCACCACGGCGGACCGTACCCGGCGACGACGTCCACCTCGACGTCCGTGGGCGGTACGGCCATCGAGCGCTGGCTGCGTCCGGTCGCGTACCAGAACACTCCGGAGGCGCTGCTGCCCCCCGAGCTGCGGGACGACAACCCGCTGGGGCTGCCGCGCCGCTACGACGGGCGCCTGGAACACTGACGCCCATGGACGTCGACATCCCGCAACTGCCCTTCTCCCTGCGCACGTACGGCCCTGACGGGCACTGGTCGTACGAGGACGGGGTCCTCACCGGCTGGGCCGGAGCCCGGCAGGACCGTTTCGTGCCGCCGACGGGCGAGGCGCTCGACCCCGCGTCGGACGCGCCTCGCCTGCTCGGCGCCCCCGAGCGCGACTTCCAGCTGATCGCCAAGGTCACGGTGGGGTTCGCGGCGGCGTTCGACGCGGGTGCGCTGTACGTGCATGTCGGCGACCGGGAGTGGGCCAAGCTCTGCCTTGAGCGCTCGCCGGACGAGGCGACGGTGTGCACGGTCGTCACCCGTGGCCGCTCCGACGACGCCAACGCGTTCGTGGTGGACGGCAGCAGCGTGTGGCTCCGGGTCAGCCGCACGGGCTCCGCGTTCGCGTTCCACGCCTCACCGGACGGGGAGCGGTGGACGTTCGTCCGGATCTTCTCGCTGGGCGATGAGGAGGCGGCGGGGGCCGCGCTGGTGGGGTTCATGGCGCAGTCCCCTGTCGGGGAGGGGTGCGTGGTGTCGTTCGAGTCCCTCGAGTTCCGCCCGAACTGGCCGGTGGGCCTCAGGGACGGTTCTTAGTCACCCCGCGGGTGGGGTGGCCGCCGCGGGGCTCCGCCCCGGACCCCGGTCCCCCGGCTGTGCGATGCTGCGGCGCCGTCGTGGCTGGTCGCGCAGTTCCCCGCGCCCCTTCGGGGCGCAACCCCAGCGTCGCCAGCCCTGTCACCGCAAGGAGACCCGCCGAAATCAGCAGACTGACCCGCATCCCGGAGACGAAGTCCCCGGCCACCAGGCCCCCGAAAGCCGCGATCCCCAAGCCCCCTGCCACCTGCCGGGCCGAGTTCAGGACCCCCGCCGCAAGCCCCGCCCGCTCCGAAGGCACTGCCTCCATCATCGCGGACGTCAGCGGCGGAACCGTCAGCGCGCAGCCCAGCGCCAACGGCACCATGAGGAACGCCAGGCCGACCGCGGGCGTCGACGCGTCGGCGAAGAGAAGTACCAGAAGCCCAAGTACGGCCAGGGACTGCCCCGCCAGCATCGGGACCCGCGGCCCCACCCGCGCCGCCAGCTTCCCCGCCACCACATTTGTCACCGCGATGAGCCCCGTCATCGGCAGGAACATCAGCCCGGCCCACAGCGCCGAACGCCCCTGTACCTGCTGGAAGAAGAGGCTGAAGACAAAGACGAGACCGTAGAAGGCGACACTGCACGCCGCCCCCGCCGCGACGGTGATCGCTACCGTCCGGTTGCGGAACAGGGCCAGCGGCACCACCGGATGGGGCTGTCGTGTCTCCGTCCGGAGGAAGAGGGCACCCCCGGCCACCGCCACGACCAGGGCGATCAGCCCCGTCGTACCGCCCTCGATCACCGCGAAGGTCAGCGCCGTCAGGGTCACCACCGCCAGCGCCTGCCCCGGCAGGTCCAGCGGCGCGGGCCGTCGCTCCGAGCGCGGTGCCCGCAGCAGCAGCACCAGTGCCACCGCGCCCAGGGGGACGTTGATGAAGAAGATGCCGCTCCAGTCCCACGCCGTGGTCAGCGCGCCGCCCGCGACAGGGCCGAGCGCCACCGCCACCGAACCGCCCGCGGCCCACATCGCCACCGCACGCGTCCGCCCCGCCGCGTCCGAGTACGCCTGACGGACCAGCGAGAGCGAGGCGGGCAGGACCACAGCGGCCGCCATCCCCTGCACCACCCGCGCGCCGATCAGCGCGGGCAGCGAAGGCGCGAGGCCGCACGCGACGGAGGCAGCCGTGAAGACCGTGATGCCGATCGCGTACGCCCGGGTCGCGCCGATCCGGTCCGAGAGGGCACCGGTGGACAGCATCAGCGCGGCGAAGGCGAGGGTGTACGCGTCCACGACCCACTGGAGCCCCGACATGCCGCCGCCGAGCGTGTCGCCGATCGCGGGCAGTGCCACGTTCACGACGGAGGCGTCGAGTGTGATCAGGGCGAAGCCCAGCATGGCGGCGACCAGGGTGAGGACGGGTGACGTCCGGCCCTTGCCGGGTGGTGCGGACCGGGGGTGCGGTCGGGGGTGCGGTTCCGTCAAGTTGCCCGTGTGGCCGGGGGTTTCGGTGAGGGAGTTCGTTGCCATGTCCATGAGTCTGCGGGCGGCGGCGCGGCTACAGTAGTGGCCTGAATGCCATACGTCCGGAGGTTCTGGCCATGCCCCGCTCCCAGGGTGACCACCGTGCCCACCGCGCCCATCGCGTCGTCGTCATCGCCCCCTCACCTGTGTCGATGTTCAATCTCGCGATCCCGGAGATGCTCCTCGGCAAGGTCGAGGTGCCGGGCGGCCCCGGCTACGAGGTGGTCGTCTGCACCCCGCGCCCCGGCGCCATCGCGACCACCGGCGGCCTCAGCCTCCACGTGGAGCACGGGCTCGACGCCGTACATGACGCCGACACGCTCCTCGTCGCGGGCACCGGACACCGCTACGAACCCGACCCGCTGACCGTCGCCGCCGTCCGCGAGGCCGCCGACGCGGGCACCCGCATCGCCTCCATCTGCAGCGGCGCCTTCGTCCTCGCCGAGGCGGGCCTGCTCGACGGGCGCAGCGCCACCACGTACTGGCAGCTGGCGGAGGAGCTGCGCAGCCGCTACCCGGCGCTCGACCTCAAGGGAGACGTCCTCTACGTGGAGGACGGCCAGGTGATGACGTCCTCCGGGTACGCCGCAGGGATCGACCTGTGCCTGCACATCATCCGCAGCGACTACGGGGCGGCGGTGGCCAACGAGGTGGCAAGGGCCGCGCTCGTCGCCCCGGTGCGCCCCGGCGGCCAGACCCAGTTCACCCAGACCCCGCTGCCGCCCGAGCGCGGCAACGCCTGCGCCGACACCCGTGGCTGGGCCATGCGGCGCCTCGACGAGCCGCTCACCCTCACCGACCTGGCCCGGCACGCGGGCGTCAGCGTCCGCACCCTGACCCGGCGCTTCCACGCCGAGAGCGGGGTCAGCCCACTGCAGTGGCTCCTTCACCAGCGCATCGAGCGGGCCAAGGAGCTCCTGGAGACCACGTCGTTCCCCATGGACCGGGTGGCCCAGGCGTGCGGCCTCGGCACGGCCGACTCGCTCCGCGGCCATCTGGTGCGCCGCACGGGGCTCACGCCGAGCGCCTACCGCGCCCAGTTCAGCCGCCTCGGGACGCGCCCCGCCACGCGCCCCGGAACTCAGAAAGCGCGGCGTACGTCTATCGCAGCGTGATCCACTCTGCGCTCCCGACACTCCCCACACCGAAGCAGGCAGCGATGCCGACCGTCATACGTACCGCACTGCCCGCCGACGCCCCCGTGCTCGCCGCCCTGCACGCCCGGGCCCGCGCCACGTACTACCCCGAAGGGCTGCCGGACGAGAGCGCCGGTGTCGACGGGCCCGCGATGTGGCGGGGCGCTGTCGAGCGCCGCGACGGGCATGTGCTGTGCGCGGTCCGGGAGGGGCGCGTCGTGGGCCTCGCGTCCTTCCGTACGCCCGATGGCGACGCGGCGGACACGGTGCGGCTCTTCCAGTTCCACGTCGAGCCCGCCCACTGGCGCGCGGGCGTCGGCGCCGCGCTGCACGCCGCGTGCGTGGAGCAGTGGCGGGCCGACGGCATCCGCGAGGCCTGCTTGGACGTTCACCGCGAGAACCGCCGGGCGCAGTCCTTCTACGCCCGCCACGGCTGGCGGCCCGCCGAGCGCGCGGACGGCGGCGGCACCCATCTGCGGATGCGCCTGGCCGTGTCGGACGCTGCCGGGGAAGCCGGGGAATGAGACACGACGGTCGTACGTTGTTCAACTGACCGGAGGGACCCTCCGCACCACCCGTACGACCTGGAAAGAGCTGCACACATGCGCGTCGAGATCTGGAGCGACATCGCCTGCCCCTGGTGCTACGTGGGCAAGGCCCGCTTCGAGAAGGCGCTCGCCGCCTTCCCGCACCGTGACGACGTCGAGGTGGTGCACCGCTCCTTCGAGCTCGACCCCACGCGCCCCAAGGGCGACAGCGGCCCGGTGATCCCGATGCTCGCCAAGAAGTACGGCATGAGCGAGGAGCAGGCCAGGGACGCCGAGCGGAACCTCGGCGTGAACGCCGCTTCCGAGGGCCTCGACTACCTCACCGAGGGCCGCGACCACGGCAACACCTTCGACATGCACCGCCTGCTGCACTTCGCCAAGGAGCAGGGCAGGCAGGACGAGCTGATCGGGCTCCTGTACCGGGCCAACTTCGCCGATGAGCGGTCCGTCTTCGACGACGACGAGCGGCTCGTGGAGATCGCCGTCGCCGCCGGTCTCGACGCGGACGCCGCCCGCGCCGTTCTCGCCGACTCCGCCCGGTACGCCGAGGACGTGCGCGCCGACGAGCGCGAGGCCGCGGAACTGGGCGCGAACGGCGTGCCCTTCTTCGTCCTCGACCGCAAGTACGGCGTCTCCGGAGCCCAGCCCGCCGACGTCTTCGCGCAGGCCCTTGAGCAGGCGTGGGGCAGCCGCTCGCCGCTGACCACCCTCGCGGACGGCGATGCCTGCGGCCCCGACGGCTGTGCGGTTCCGCAGCCCGGAGCGGATGTCTGACCGGTGACGTTTAAGCACCGCTGACAGGTTCCCCGTACGCATCGGCGATGGACGTGGGCGCGGGCAGGCACGAGAGTTGATCCCATGGGGATCATCAACGGTGCCGACTTCGCGCCCACGTCGACGTATCTGAACACCGCGAGCTGCGGGCTGCTGCCCGGCCGTGCGGTGGCGGCCATCCATGCCCTCGCGGCCGAGAACGGCGCGGGCCGACGCGGCGGATCGGGCGACTTCGAGATCGTGGACGCCGCACGCAGGTCCTTCGCGCGGCTCGTCGGAGTGGACCACGGGCGCGCGGCCTGCGGCGGCTCGGTCGCCGTGCACACCGGTCTGATCGCCGCCTCGCTGCGGCCGGGGGCCGAAGTCCTGTTCCCCGAGGGCGACTTCAGCTCGATCATCAACCCCTTCGTGGTGCGCGGCGACCTCAAGGTGCGGTACGTGCCCCTGGAGGACCTCGCCGACGCGATCGGCCCCGCGACGGACCTCGTCGTGTGGTCCGCCGTGCAGTCGGCCGACGGCCGGATCGCCGATGACGCGGCGGTGCGCGCGGCGGCCGCCGCCCACGGCGCGCGCACCTTCAACGACGCCACACAGGCGGCCGGCTGGCTGCCCTTCGACGCGGGTCTGTACGACTACACCGTCACCGGAGCCTTCAAGTGGCTGCTGTGCCCGCGCGGCACGTCGTTCCTGACGGTGAGCGAGGAGGCCCAGGAGTCCCTCGTCCCGCTGCACGGCGGCTGGCTCGCCTCGGCCGACACCTGGAACTCGACGTACGGCCCGCTCACCGAACTGGCCCCCGACGCACGCCGCTTCGACGAGCCGCCCGCCTTCCTCGCCTACCACGGCGCGGCCGAGTCCCTCGCGTACCTGGAAGAGATCGGCATCGACGCGGTGTACGCGCACGACACGGCGCTCGCGGCCCGCTACCGCGCCGGACTCGTGGCACTGGGCCACGAACCGGTGCCGGGCACGTCGCCCATCGTGTCGGTGCCCGGACTCGCCGACAGGGAGCCCGAGTTGAGCAGCGCCGGGATCATCGCCTCCGCCCGGGCGGGGCTGCTGCGCGCCTCGTTCCACCTGTACAACACGGAGGCGGACGTGGACCGGTTCCTGGACGTGCTGTCCGGCTGAACACTGGCGCGCGGGGCGGCGGCACGCTAGGAAGGCAGGACGGGGCGGCCGCACGAGGCGGTGGTGGACAGTGGCGGAACAGCCTTTCAAGGACACCGAGCTGCACCAACGGCTGGTGTACGGCGACGAGACGGCGCTGGCCGAGGCGTACGACGCGTACGGCGGCCTCGTCCACCGGATCGCGGGCCGCGTCACGCGCAGCCCCGCCGGGGCGGAGGACGTGGCCCAGGAGGTCTTCGCCCACCTGTGGTCGCGGCCCTACGCGTTCGACGCCCGGCGCGGCAGTCTGCGCACCTGGCTCTCCATGCTGGCCCACCGGCGTGCGGTGGACTGGGTACGCGGCGAGGAGCGCCACCGCAAGGCGGCGCACGCCGACGACGCGACGCTGCACACGATCCCGACGCAGGACCCGCCCCCGGAGGACGTGGTCATGGCACGAGAACGCTCCCTGCTGCTGCACTCCGCGCTGGCCCGGCTTCCGCTCCCGCAGCGGCAGGTGGTGCACCTCGCCTACTTCGCGGGCCGCACCTACCGCCAGGCGGCGGTGGAGCTCGGCATCCCCGAGGGCACCGCGAAGACCCGATTACGCACGGCCCTGCGCACCCTGGCCGAAGCCCTCACGGACCCACCCGACCCGGCACTTGCCGACGCTCCAGGCGAAAGAGGCGCGTGATGACCACGGATCACGAAGCCATACGTGAACTCCTCGGCGCCTGGTCCTTCGGCGCGCTCATGCCGGGCGACGAGCGGGTGATCGCCCCGCACCTGGCCGACTGCGAGCTGTGCGCCGCGGAGGCGGCGCGGCTGCGGGCGGCCGTGCGCGACCTGGACGGGCCGCCGCTCCCCGCCGGGCCCGCACCCGCCGGGCGCGCCCTCGCCGGCGCGCTCGGCGCCCGTACGGCGGCTCCGCGGACCGCGGCACACGCCGCGCCGTACGCTGCCGCCGTGGCCGGACTCCAGGCGCTCCTGGGGGAGTTGGACGAGCACGGACCCTGGGGGACTCCGGTCGTACACGACTGGGATGTGCACGACACCGTCGCCCACCTGATCGCCGCCGACGAGTCACTCGCCCGGCGTCTCGGCCTGGAGACGGGCGCGCCCGCGTCGCCGCCCGTGTCCGTGGACGGGACGCCCTGGCGTGCGGTGTGGGCCGCGCGCACGGCCGATGCCCTCTCCCGCGAGCGGCGGCGGGCGCCCGCCGAGACGGTCGCGGACTGGCGGGCGCAGTCCGCCGCGCTGCTCGCGTCCCCGGCGGCGCACGATCCGGAGCTGGCCGGGCGGGCCACCACGCTGATGGGCGTCCGCCTTCCGCTTGCGGATCACTTCCGGGTGCGGGCCTTCGAGACGTGGGTGCACACGGACGACATCGGCCGGGCCCTGGACATCCCTGTCCCGCCGCCGCTCGCCGACCACCTCTGGCAGTTGGTGCGGCTTGCCGTACGCATCCTCGACCGGGCCGTGGGGGCGAGTGCGGAGCCGGTCGCCCTGACGGTGTCGGGGGACGGGCGCGAGGTGGAGTGGGTCCTGGGCAGTCAGGCCGATCCCGTGGCGGCGGAGCTGGTCCTCGACCCGGTGGACTTCTGCCTGCTTGTCGGGGGCCGCAGTGACCCCGCGCAGGTTCCTCGCGGGGTCGCGGGCGACGAGGCGGCCGCCGGCCGCCTCCTGAACCGAGCCTCCGCCCTGTCCTGGCTGTGAGCCCTGGGGCTGGGGCTTGCCCCGCCGCCCTGCTGCATCGGGACCCGGCATCGGGGCTGTGCCCACCTGTTCCGCCCTGCGGAACGCCTGCCCACAGCAAAGACGGCCGGATGGGTGCCGCTACACCCCGCCCGTCGCCGCCGCCGCAGCCCTGCGGGCCTCCACCGGGCAGTCCGCCGTTTCTGTGCAGAGGTTTGCTTCCACTCGGCCCAAGAGGCGGGTCAGCTCTGCGCGGTCCTTCTCGTCGAGCCCCGCGAGCGTGTGCTCCTCCAGGTCGCCCCAGGCGAGTTCCACCTCCCGCAGCAGTCCGCAGCTCGCGTCCGTGGCCTCGACCAGTACCGCACGCCGGTCGTCGGGGTCCGGCCGCCGCAGGACATGCCCCGCCTGCTCGAGGCGCTGCAGCATCTTGGTGACGGTCGACGGGTCCAGGTCGAGTGCCTTGATGAGCGCGGACTGCCGCACGGCCCCCGCATCCCACAGGTACATCATCACGAACTCCTGGCCGGGATAGAGCCCGACCCCCTTCAGCACCTTGCCCGCGGCGATCCGGTGCAGCCGGGCGACTCGGCTCACGGTGTGACTCACGGGCCCACGGCGCGCGGCGGTGGGCAGGCGCTCGGCGTCGGTACAGGGGGGCTCGACCTCGGCGGTCATCGCAACTCCAGGTCGCTCGATGGTCGGAACAGTCTCCCTCACATATTAACTTGGTCGGCCAAGGAATACGTTATGGTGGCTCCCGGTTGGATTACTTGGCCGACCAACATAAACGTATCCCAATGCCTGGGGGCACCTGATGACCACCGCGTTCGACTCCATCGACCTGTCCGGCACCCCGCTCAGCAACCGCATCGCCATGGCCCCGATGACCCGAAGCCGCGCGGGCGACGGCGCCACCGCGACGGAGCTCACCGCCGAGTACTACGCGCAGCGCGCCTCGGCCGGCCTGATCATCACCGAGGGCATCCAGCCGTCCGTGGTCGGCCAGGGCTACCCGGACACCCCGGGCCTGCACTCCGCCGAGCAGATCGCCTCCTGGCGCAAGGTCACGGAAGCCGTACACGCCAAGGGCGGCAAGATCTTCGCCCAGATCATGCACACGGGCCGCATCGGCCACCCCGTACTGCTCCCCGACGGCCTGGTGAACGTGGCCCCCTCGGCGATCCCCGCCAAGGGCCAGGTCTACACGGCCGACGGCCCCAAGGACTTCGTCACGCCGCGCGAGCTGACCGGTGAAGAGGTCCGCGCCACCATCGCCGACTTCGCGGCCGCGGCCCGCAACGCGATCGACGCGGGCTTCGACGGGGTCGAACTGCACGGCGCCAACGGCTACTTGATCCACCAGTTCCTGGCGCCGGGCTCCAACCAGCGCACCGACGAGTGGGGCGGAACGCCGGAGAACCGCATCCGTTTCGCGGTCGAGACGGCCAAGGTGGTCGCCGCGGAGATCGGCGCCGCGCGCACCGGCATCCGCCTCTCGCCGGGCAACCCCTTCAACGACATCTCCGAGCCTCAGGACGATCTTGAGGCGACGTACACCGCCCTCGTGAAGGAGCTCGACGCGCTGAACCTCGCGTATCTGCACGTCATGGAGGTGGGCCCGGTCCGCGACCTGGTCTCCGCCCTGCGCGGCGGCTTCGGCGGCACCTTCGTCCTGAACCCCTCCACCGAGGGCCCCACGGGACCCGACGCGCTGGCCCTGATCGAGGACGGCACCGCGGACGTCGTCTCCTTCGGCGCGCTGTTCCTCGCCAACCCCGACCTGCCGGCCCGCCTCAAGGCCGAGGGCCCGTACAACACCCCTGACACGGCCACGTTCTACGGCGGCACGGAGAAGGGCTACACGGACTACCCGGCGCTGTAAGCGAGGGCACGACGCGAGGCGGGGCCCCCCCCGCCGGTGGCGGGGCGCCGCAACCAAAATTTTTTGGGGGTTTAATAAACAGAGGGAAGTGACCCGGCCCCCAG
>NZ_JBFBJK010000050.1:0-36095 GCF_040686095.1 Streptomyces sp. NPDC086554 | reverse complement strand
CCTCCGCCTTGCAGCTGCACGCACCAGGGCCCGCTCGGCCCTGCTGAACCGGCACCCGGCGCGAAGACCGGCCCGACCCATCGGACAGGCCCTAGCCCTAACGGGTTTCCTCCCCTACTGGTTCTGCGCGCCCAGCGAGAAGAGCAGGTAGATGAAGGCCGCGAAGAGGTGGCCGACCGCGACGTAGACGATCAGCCGCACCCAGAGTCCCCGCGGGAACTTCTCCTCCATGGACATGGCCTTGCGGGCCGGCTGCTCCTGGCCCGGCTGATCCTGCTCCTGGTCCGGCTGCTGCGCTTCAGGTTCCGTCATCGCGGGTCTCCCGGGGTGGGGCTGTGCGCGGTCCCGCCGAGGCACAGTGCGGTGGCGGGACTCTGCAGCAGGGTGTGGACGAAGAGAAGATCGGCACCGTGGTGGTCCGCGGCGGCGATCCGGTGCGGGGTCAGCGAGTCGAAGTGCGCGCTGTCCCCGGGCTCGAGGGTGTACGTGGCGTCGCCGAGCCGCAGCCGAAGGCGCCCCTTCAGGACGTACAGCCACTCCTCGCCGGGATGGACGCGCACGATGTCGCCCTGCGCGCCGTGCGGCACATGCACCCGCAGCGCCTGCATGCCGCGCGCCGGTGCGCCGGCCTGCCAGTAGGTCCAGCCGCCCGCACGGGTCGGCTCCATGTCGGCGGCGCGGACGATGGCATCCCGGTCCGCGGGGGTCTCGCCGAGGAGCTCCGAGACCGTCGTACCGTAGGTGCGGGCTAGCGCGAGCAGCATCGGCAGCGACGGCTGGCGCTGCCCGGTCTCCAGGCGGGAGAGATGGGCGGGCGAGAGCCCGGCGGTGCGGGCCGCGGCCTCCAGCGTGAGGGCGGCACGTCGTCGCAGGTCACGCAGTTGCGGCGCGACGGCGGGCAGCGGTTCGGCGGCCTCGGGGTCGACCGGCTCCGGCTCGGCAGGGCTCATACGTTGATTGAGCCAGGCCCTTACCTCTGAGGCAACTTTCTTGCCCCAGAGGCAAAAGCCTCGCATCCGGCCCGAGAGCCAGCGGCGGAAGGCGGCGTGATCAGCGCGTTTGCAGAGACTGCTTCACCAGCGTCCGACCGAAGTCCCACATCAGCCCGCCGCCACTGTGCGCCTCGTCCATCACCGCGGTGAAGGCGTCGACGAACCGGTCCACCTCGCGCTCCCCGATGATCAGCGGCGGGATCAGCTTGATGACCTCCAGATGGTCGCCGGAGACCTGCGTGAGGATGCGGTGCTTCTGCAGCAGCGGCACGACCACCATCTGCGCGAACAGACCCTTGCGCGCCGCCTGCAACATCGTCCAACGCCCGCGCAGCTTCAGGGACTTGGGCCGCCCGAACTCGATGCCGATCATGAGGCCGCGGCCGCGCACCTCGCTCAGGAGCTCATAGCGGTCGACGAGCGCGGCGAGCCGGCTCTTGAGCAGCTCCCCCGTCACCCGGGCGTTCTCGACGACCTTCTCCTGGTCCATGACGGAAAGCACCGCGAGCCCGGCGGCCATCGCCTGTGCGTTGGAGCCGAAGCTCGCCGAGTGCACGAGCACCCGGTCCATGGACGAGAAGACCTTCTTGAAGATCCAGTCCTTGCCGAGCGTCGCGCCGACCGGCACATAGCCGCCCGAGAGCGCCTTCGCGACGCACACCAGGTCCGGCTCGACCCCCTCCTCGTGCTGGTACGCGTAGAAGTCGCCGGTCCTGCCGAGGCCGGTCTGCACCTCGTCGGCGATGAGCAGCGCCTTGTGCCGGTGCAGCAACTCCTGTGCTGCGCGCAGATATCCGGGCGGCGTCTCGTGCACGCCCTTGCCCTGGATGGGCTCCAGGATGAGCCCGGCCACGTCGCCCCGCTTCAGCTCCTTCGCCAGGGCGTCCAGATCGCCGAGCGGAATCGCCGTGTCGGGCAGCAGCGGCGCGAAGCCGTCCCGGAAGCCGCTCTCGCCGTTGACCGATAGCGATCCTGTGGTCAGGCCGTGGAAGGCGTGCGTGCAGTAGAGCACCCGCGGCTTCCCGGTCGCGTACCGCGCGAACTTCAGCGCCGTCTCGACGGCCTCCGTACCGCTGTTGCCGAAGAACACCCGATCCAAGTGCGGGCTGTACGTGAGGAGTTGCTCGGCGAGCAGGCCGGGCAGCGGCTGGCAGTCGAAGCGCGTCAGATCGGCGAGCGAGGCGTCAAGGACGTCGTGCAGCGCCTTGCGGACCACGGGGTGGTGCCGGCCGAGCCCCATCACGCCGAAGCCCGCGAGCATGTCGAGGTAGTCGTCACCGTCCGCGTCCCAGAAGTACGCGCCCTCGGCCCGTTCGTAGACCTTGTCGAAGCCGATGGTGTGCAGCATCCGCGGCAGCTGGTGGTTCAGGTGCCGCGCATGCAGGTCGTAGCGCTCGGCGCCCCGCTCGGCGAGGAGTCTGCCGAGGTCGAACTCCTTGGTCATCCGTCCTTCTCCTTGGCTGCCAGCGTGGCGCTGATCCGCCCCGCGATCTCCACCGGCGTGAGCCCGAGGTCCGCGAGCACCTCGCCCCGCTTGGCGTGCGCCAGGAACTGCTCGGGGATGCCGAACCGCCGTACGGGTACGTCGACTTCGGCCTCGCCGAGCGCCAGCGCCACCGCGGCGCCGACGCCCGCCGCCCGGCTGTTGTCCTCGACGACCCCCACGACCCGGTGCCGCGCGGCGAGCCCCGGCAGCTCGGCGTCGACCGGCTTGACCCAGCGCGGGTCGACCACGGTGCAGCCGAGACCCCGCTCCCGCAGCAGCTCGGCGGCCTGCAGGCAGACGGGCGCCATCACGCCGACCGACACCAAAAGGACTTCCGCGTCCGGGTCCTTGGCCAGCACGTCCATGCCGCCGATCCGGTCGACGGCGGGTATCGCGGGCCCCACGGACTCCTTGGGGAAGCGCAGGAGCGTGGGCGCGTCGTCGACACTGACCGCCTCCCGCAGCTGCGCCCGCAGTTGGTCGGCGTCGCGCGGCGCCGCGATCCGCAGCCCCGGCACAACTTGCAGGATCGACATGTCCCACATGCCGTTGTGGGACGCACCGTCGACGCCCGTGACCCCGGCCCGGTCCAGGACGAAGGTGACCCCGCACTCGTGCAGCGCCACGTCCATCAGGAGCTGGTCGAAAGCCCGGTTGAGGAAGGTGGCGTAGACCGCGACGACGGGGTGAAGGCCCCCGGTCGCGAGCCCGGCCGCCGACACCGTGGCGTGCTGCTCGGCGATCCCGACGTCCCACACCCGGTCGGGGTACGCCTCGGCGAACTTCGAAAGGCCGACCGGTCCGAGCATCGCCGCCGTGATCGCCACGACGTCCTGGCGCTCGGCCCCGATGCGGACGATCTCGTCGCCGAACACCGAGGTCCAGGAAGGCCCGTTGGAGGGTGCGAGCGGCTCGCAGGTCAGCGGGTCCATCACGCCGACGGTGTGGAAGCGGTCCGCCTCGTCGGCGAGCGCCGGTTCGTAGCCGCGCCCCTTCTCGGTGAGGCAGTGGATCAGTACGGGGCCGTGGAAGCGTTTCGCACGTCGCAGCGCCGACTCGACGGCGCCGACGTCGTGCCCGTCGATCGGCCCGACGTACTTGAGCCCCAGGTCCTCGAACATCCCCTGCGGCGCGAAGGCGTCCTTGAAGCCCTTCTTGGCGCCGTGCAACGACTCGTACACGGTGTGCCCGATGACGGGAGTGCGCTGGAGTATGTCCTTGCCCCAGGCGAGCACCCGCTCATAGCTGTCGGTCGTACGCAGCGTGGCGAGGTGGTTCGCGAGGCCACCGATCGTCGGGGCGTACGAGCGCTCGTTGTCGTTCACGACGATGATCAGCGGCCGGTCCTTCGCGGCCGCGATGTTGTTGAGCGCCTCCCACGCCATGCCGCCGGTGAGCGCGCCGTCCCCGATGACGGCGACCACATGCCCGCGCTCGCCGAGCACCTGGCGCGCCTTGGCCAGGCCGTCGGCCCAGCCGAGCGCGGTGGACGCGTGGCTGTTCTCGACGATGTCGTGCTCGGACTCGGCGCGCGAGGGGTAGCCGGAGAGGCCGCCCTTGCCGCGCAGCTTGGAGAAGTCCTGTCGGCCGGTGAGCAGTTTGTGTACGTAGCTCTGGTGGCCGGTGTCCCAGACGATGCGGTCGACCGGCGACTCGAAGACCCGGTGGAGGGCGATGGAGAGTTCCACCACCCCTAGGTTGGGCCCGAGATGGCCGCCGGTTCTGGCGACCGCGTGCACCAGGAACTCCCGGATCTCTTCGGCCAGTTCGTCGAGCTCGGCCTCGGTCAGCGCCTTCAGATCGCGCGGCCCCCGAATGGTGTCCAGAATGGTCATGCTCGGGCCCCCTCTCTGGTTGTTCAGCTCACGGTGACGGCGGGCACCCCTGAGGCGATGCCGTCGTCCTCCATCTGTTCGGCGATCTTCATCGCCTCTTCGATGAGGGTCTCCACGATCTTCGACTCGGGCACGGTCTTGATGACCTCGCCCTTGACGAAGATCTGCCCCTTGCCATTGCCGGACGCGACACCGAGATCCGCCTCACGGGCCTCCCCAGGACCGTTCACGACACACCCCATGACGGCGACGCGCAGCGGCACCTCCATGCCGTCGAGGCCCGCAGTGACCTCGTCGGCCAGCTTGTACACGTCCACCTGCGCCCGCCCGCAGGACGGGCAGGAGACGATCTCCAGGCGCCGTTGGCGCAGGTTCAGCGACTCCAGGATCTGGATGCCGACCTTGACCTCCTCGGCGGGCGGCGCGGACAGCGAGACCCGGATGGTGTCGCCGATGCCCTCGCTCAGCAATGCCCCGAAGGCGACCGCCGACTTGATCGTGCCCTGGAAGGCCGGACCGGCCTCCGTCACACCGAGGTGCAGCGGATAGTCGCAGGCGGCGGCCAGCTGCCGGTAGGCGTTGACCATCACGACCGGGTCGTTGTGCTTGACCGAGATCTTGATGTCCCGGAAGTCGTGCTCCTCGAAGAGGGACGCCTCCCAGAGGGCCGACTCGACGAGCGCCTCGGGGGTCGCCTTGCCGTACTTCTTAAGAAGGCGCGCATCCAGGGAGCCCGCATTGACACCGATGCGGATCGGCGTGCCCGTCTCCTTCGCGGCCCGCGCGATCTCCGCGACCTTGTCGTCGAACTGCTTGATGTTGCCGGGGTTCACACGCACCGCCGCACACCCGGCGTCGATCGCCGCGAACACGTACTTCGGCTGGAAGTGGATGTCGGCGATCACCGGGATCTGCGACTTCCGCGCGATCGTCGCCAGCGCGTCCGCATCGTCCTGCGTCGGGCAGGCGACCCGCACGATCTGGCAGCCGGACGCCGTCAGCTCGGCGATCTGCTGCAACGTCGCCCCGATGTCGGACGTACGCGTCGTCGTCATCGACTGCACCGACACCGGTGCGCCGCCCCCCACGGCCACCGGCCCGACCTCGATGCGCCGCGCGACGCGGCGCTCCGAGATCGGCCGGACCGGCAGCTCGGGAAGGCCCAGCGAGACGGGCGTTCCAGGGGTCATGACGTCACCCGCGGTTTCCGGAGACCGTCTCACGGGCGGCGCGGAGGGACTCCTTGAGGGAGCCCATGGTGGCGAGGACGGCGGTCGGTTCGTAGCCGCAGTGCGCCATGCAGTTGGCGCAGCGCGGGTCCTTGCCGCGGCCGTACTTGCTCCAGTCGGTCTCCTCGATGAGCTCCTTGTACGTGGGGACGTACCCGTCGCTCATCAGATAGCAGGGACGCTGCCAGCCGAAGAGCGAGTAGTTCGGGATCGCCCACGCGGTGCAGGAGAAGTCCGCCTTGCCCTCAAGGAAGTCCAGGAAGAGCGGCGAGTGGTTGAGCCGCCAGCGCCGCCGGTTGCCGCCGGCGAAAGCCTTCTTGAAGAGTTCGCGGGTCTGCTCGACGCCCAGGAAGTGCTCCTGGTCCGGCGCCTTCTCGTAGGCGTAGGCGGGCGACAGCATCATCTCGTCGACCTGCAGCTCGTCATTGAGGAAGTTGAGGACCTCGATGATGTTCTGCGGCGTGTCGTTGCTGAAGAAGGTGGAGTTCGTGGTCACCCGGAAACCTTGTTTCTTGGCTTCCTTGATGGCCTCCACCGCCTCGTCGAACACGCCCTCCTTCGCGACGGATTCGTCGTGCCGCTCCCGCATTCCGTCGATGTGCACGGCGAACGCGAAGTACGGGGAAGGCGTGAACTTCTTCAGCTTCTTGCGCAGCAGCATGGCGTTGGTGCAGAGGAAGACGTACTTCTTCTTCGCCACCAACTGCCGCACGATCTCGTCGATGTGAGGGTGCATCAGCGGTTCACCACCGGCGATGGACACCATCGGCGCACCGGATTCGAGCACCGCGCCCACGGCCTGGGCCACCGGCATACGCTGCTTGAGCACTCCGGCCGGGTGCTGGATCTTTCCGCATCCCTCGCACGCGAGATTGCACGCGAAAAGCGGCTCCAACTCGACGATCAGCGGGAACTTCTCCCGCTTGCGCAGCTTCTGTTCAAAGAGATATGTCGCGACCTTGACGGTCTGGCGCAGCGGCATGGCCATCTGGCTCACCTCCGGGGGAGCAAAGAAGAACGGTGCCATTCGAAGAAAGCGGGAAGCACGGCGCGAAGAACGCGGAAAGCTGATATTCCACCGCGCACCGTGCCGATGCGGACCAGTTCGTACTGTGGGGCGTCAACGACCACCCGGACGGCGGCAACGGGCCTCTCTCCGGCCCGCACCGCGCTGAACAGCGTCGCGGCGGACTCCATGTCCACCGCGATCGCGCCCGTGGCCAGCAGGTCGGCGCGTTCGTGCCCGCGGACCACGTGATCGGAGCCGATGAGCGGGCCGGTGTGCACGGTGCGTCCCGGCACGGCCCGCACGAGCTCCTTGACCAGGAGATCGGTTCCGACGCAAGGGGTGCGGCCGTGCGCGGACCGGGTCTCCTCGGCGACGACCAGGTCACCGGGGTGCATGCCCGGGGCGAGCCCGGCGCAGAAGCCGGTGGCCACCACCGCCGCGTCGCACAGCGACTCCTTGCCGAGCGCACCGGTGACGGCCCGCTCGGCGTTCTTGGGGCCCATGCCCGTACGGAGCACGGTGACCCGTCCATGGGAGCCGCCGCGTTCGCCCGTGCGCAGGGCGAGATGCTCGATGCCGAGCGCGCAGGCGATCAGCAGCGGTGCGGGGTCCGGACGGGCCGGGGCTTTGGCCATCAGCTCCCCTTGCCGGACAACTCGCCGGACAACCCCGCGAACGGGTCCCCGTTGACGTACCTGCCGAGCGCGGTGAGCGGGAAGACCTGCCGGTACAGGTGGTAGTTGATCGAGAAGTCCCAGGGGAATCCGGTGCCGGTGAAGTACGGCTCGTCCCAGGAGCCGTCGGGCAGCTGGGTCTCGGCGAGAAAGGCGATGCCCCGCTCCGCGGCCTTGCCGTCGCGCTCACCGGCCGCGAGCAGCGCGAGCAGCGCCCAGGCGGTCTGCGACGCGGTGGAGGCGCCGTGACCCCGCCACTCCTCGTAGCGGTAGGAGCGCAGGTCCTCGCCCCAGCCGCCGTCGTCGTTCTGCACCGACTCCAGCCAGCCGACGGCGCGGCGGATCGCCGGGTGCGAGCCCGGCAGTCCTGCGGCGGTGAGCGCGGGCACCACAGACCCGGTCCCGTATACGTAGTTGACGCCCCAGCGGCCGAACCAGGAGCCGTCCGCCTCCTGTTCGGCGAGCAGCCACTCAATGCCCCGGCGGGTACGCGGATCGTGGGCCTTGCCCTCGACGGCGAGCATCTCGACGACGTGTCCGGTGACGTCGGCGGACGGCGGGTCGATGACCTCGCCGAAGTCGCAGAACGGAAGCCGGTTGGGGAACGGGCTGGTGTTGTCGGCGTCGAAGGCGGCCCAGGCGCCGTTCCTGGACTGCATGCCGAGGTTCCAGCGCATGCCCCGGCCGATCGCGTTCTCCAGGCGTGCGCGGTCGGGGTGCTCGACCCGGCGCAGGGCCAGGATGACCTCGGCGGTGTCGTCGATGTCCGGGTAGTTGTCGTTGTGGAACTCGAACGCCCAGCCGCCGGGGGCCAGTCGGGGCCTGCGCACGGCCCAGTCGCCGGGGCGCACGATCTCCTCGCCGAGCATCCAGTCGGCGGCCTTGACCAGCTGCGGATGGTCGGCGGGCACGCCCGCGTCGGCGAGTGCGATGGTCGCGAGGCAGGTGTCCCAGACCGGCGACTGGCACGCCTCGATCATCCGGGCGCCGTCCTCGCGCCAGACGGCGAACCGGTCGAGCGAGGCGAGCCCCGCCTTCAGGACCGGGTGCTCCAGGTCGTAGCCGAGCAGGTGCAGCGCGATGACCGAGTAGACCGCAGGCGGCTGGATGCCGCCCCAGCAGCCGTCGTTCTCCTGCCGTTCGATGATCCAGCGAGCGGCACTGTTCATCGCGGCCTTGCGCACCGGGCGCGGGGCGACCTTGTGGTACAGGTGCAGCGCCTTGTCCAGGCGCTGGAAGACACCGTCCCAACTCGCCATGGGCGCAAGGGGCTTGCCCGGGTTCGGCCGGCGCGCGTCGCTGTGCAGTTCGTCCAGCGGGAACGGCGCGGGCCGGACGGGGCGCTTGGCGGAGACGATCGTGAGCGGCACTATCGTCTGCCGGGCCCAGCACCCGAAGTCGTAGATGTTGAGCGGGAACCACTTGGGGAAGTAGATGAGTTCCGGCGGGAGTTCGGGCAGGTCGTCCCACTTCCACCAGCCGAACAGGGCGAGCCAGATGCGGGTGAAGACCCGGCTCGCGGCGATGCCGCCCTGGTCCCGGATCCACGCGGAGGCCTTCGCCATGTGCGGATCGTCCGGGTCGTCCCCGGCGAGCCGCAGCGCGACGTACGCCTCGACGGTGGTGGAGAGTTCACCGGGTCCGCCGTGGAAGGTGGCCCAGGCCCCGTCGTCGCGCTGCTCGCCGCGGATGAAGAGCGCGGCCGCGCGCGTGGTCCGCTCGTCCCGGATCCCCAGGAACTGCCGGAGCAGCAGGTCCTCGGCGTCCATCGTCACGTTCGTTTCGAGGTCGCCCTTCCACCAGCCCTGGGTGTCCTGCTGGGAGAGCAGGAAATCGGTGGAGCGTTGTATGGCGCGCGTGGCGGCGTCGAGCGCTCCTGCCGTCGCGGCGGTCGTGTCAGTAGTGTCGGTGGGATGGCTGGCCGAGGCTGCGCGGGGCGTCACCGCTCCGGTGCTTCCGTCGGTCGTCGCTGTCATGGCTTCCCCTTCGTGCAGTGCGGTGAATACGTCTGCTGTGGGTCCGCCGTCGGCCGACGCGAAGCGCCGGCCGGCGACTGCCTGGGGGTCTGGGGGTCACCCCCCAGAAGGCCCGTATATCCGCGCGATAGTGATCATCTCTTTCGTACGACGACGAAGTCGGCGAGCGCGACGAGCTGCGCCCGTACACGGTCCGGCATCTGGATGGTGTCCAGCGCCTCGATGGCGATGGCGTGCTGGCGCCTGGCCTCCTCGGCGGTCCACTCGCGGCCGCCCGCCTGCTCGATCAGGGCGGCGCGCGCGGCGAACTCCGCCTCGGAGAAGCTCTCGAAGTCATTGCTCTTGGCGTCGGCGGCGAGCAGCTCGGCGAGCTGCTCGGACGCGGCTCCGCCCGCGGCGAGCGCGGCGACGACCGGCAGTGACTTCTTGCGCTGGCGAAGGTCGCTCCAGGTCTGCTTCCCGGTGGCCTCCGGGTCGCCCCAGATGCCGAGCAGATCGTCCACGGCCTGGAAGGCGAGGCCGAGGTGGTAGCCGTACTTCTCCAGGGTGTCGGCGGTGTGGTCGTCGGCGCCGCCGAGGACCGCGCCGATGGAGACCGCGCAGGCGAGCAGGGCGCCGGTCTTGTTGCCCTCCATCTCCAGGCACTCCTCGACGGTGACCCGCTCGCGGTGCTCGTAGGAGATGTCCTGCGCCTGGCCGTCGATCAGCGCGCGGGTTGCGGTGGTCAGGCGGCGCGTGGCGCGGCCCGCCTCGACGGTGCCGAGCTCCAGGAGGATCTCGTTGGCGAGCGCGAAGAGGGCGTCGCCGACGAGGATCGCCTGGGCCGGGCCGTGCACCTTCCACACCGTGTCGCGGTGGCGGCGCTGCTCGTCGCCGTCCATCAGGTCGTCGTGCAGCAACGAGAAGTTGTGTACGAGCTCGACGGCGACCGCTCCGGGGATGCCGACCTCGGGCGCGGCGCCCGCGGCCTCGGCGGAGAGCAGGGCGAGCGCGGGGCGCACGGCCTTTCCGCCGTCGCCGTCGGCCGGGTTGCCCTCGGCGTCGATCCAGCCGAAGTGGTAGGCGGCGACGGTGTCCATGGGCGGCGCAAGGCGGTCCACGGCAGACCGCAGCACCGGGGTGGCCAGCGTCCTTCCGCGCTCGAGCAGTGAGGTCACGTCCACCGTGTCGGCAGCCGATTCGGCCGAGGGCACAGTCGGCACAGTCTCTCCTCTTGTTCCGGTGCTTGATTCCCGGGGACCTGACCCCAGAAGGTCTAGCTTCACGCGGCCTCCTCTACGTCGAAGAGGTGGTCCCGTGGGCGGTCGAGTGTGGAGAGAGCGGCCCGGGCGGCACTGATGCCACTGCGGACGGCGCTCTCCATGGTCGCGGGCCACCCTGTGGCGGTCCACGCCCCGGCCAGGTACAGGCCGGGAGCCTTGGTGCGAGCACCGGGCCGCAGCCGGCCCACGCCGGGAGTCGGCGCGAAGGTCGCCGTGCGCTCCCGAGTCACGAAGAAGTCCCGTACGTCGGCGCCGTGCGCGGCGGGAAGCAGCCGCTCGAGCTCCGGCAGATAGCGCTCGCGCAGCGCGGCGACCGGCGCGTCGATCTCGTCCTGGGCCGCGGACTGGGAGAGCGCCAGATACTGGCCGTCCCGCAGTCCCGAGGCGTCGGTCCGGTCGAAAACCCACTGCACGGGCGAGCCGATGGCCGCGAAGAAGGGCCGCTTGAGCACCTTCCGGTCGTACACGACATGGATGTTGAGGATCGGCGCCGCGTCGATGTCGAGCAGCCGGTCGGGTTCGTCGAGCACGCCGTCCGGCAGCAGATCGTGGGTCTCGGCCTGCGGCACGGCGAGCACGACGGTGTCGGCGTCGAGCGTCTCGCCGGGAACTTCGACCCGCCAACCCCCGTTCTCCGTACGGGAGATGGAGGTGACGCGTGTCCTCAGTTCGGTTCGTACGCCCGCGGAGTCGAGCGCCTTGCGGGCGAGCGTGTCATGGAGATCACCGAGGGGCACGCGTGCCCAGCCGATGTCGGCGGCGCCGGGTTCGGAGAGCAGCCCGGTCTTGAACACCATCGCGGCAAGGCCCAGCGAGGAGTCCCCCGCGACGGCGTTGAGCGTGGCCACACCGACGAGGTCCCACAGGGCCTCGATCGCGCGCGCCGACTGACCGTGCCTGGCGAGCCAGCTGCCGAAGTCCTGGCCGTCCAGCTGGGGGTCGGCCGGGTCGAGTCCCTTGAGGGCGAGCGCCGCGCGCCCCACCTTGGCGCGCTCGGCGAGCGACAGATGCGGATACGTGGCCAGGCTCGCCGCGAGGTGCAGCGGCACGGGCAGCGCGGTGCGCCGAAGCCGTCCGAGCCGGTTCCGGTCCGCGTCGAGCACCGGCACGTCGAGACGTTCCTGCAGGGGCGCGAGGGCCGTGGCTTCGACGCGGTCGAGGAACCAGCGGTAGGCGGTGCAGCAGCGCAGATAGACGTGCTGGCCGTTGTCGACGGTCAGGTCGCCGCGCTTGAAGGAGAAGGCGAGCCCGCCGAGCCGCGGCCGCCCTTCGAGCAGTGTCACGCTCAGCCCCGCGTCGGCGAGGGACAGCGCCGCGGTGATGCCGGCCAGACCGCCGCCGATCACCACGGCGGCGCCCCGGCTCTCGTCGTCGTTCATGCGCTTTCCCCCTTGACCGTTGAAGTCTGGGACGCCGGGCCGGTGCGGAGGGTTGCCCGCCGGTTGCGGAGCATCACGTACGCCTCCTGACGGTCTGTCGGGAGATGGTGCGTGCGTCGAGACCGGAGAGACCGCGCACGGCGACGTACGCCTTCTCACGGCCCGGCAGCGAGACACGGCCACGCAGGACCGCCTCCGGCTCCCGCTCGATGCGGTCGAGAAGCCGCCGGTAGATGCCCGCCATGGCAGCGACGCAGGCACCGCTGCGCCGGTCGAGCATGGGAAGCAGCCGGTACCCCTCGGCGAAGAGCGCCCGCGCCCTGCGCACCTCGAAGTGCACGAGCCCGGCGAAGTCGGAACCGGCGGGCGGCTCGGAGCCCGAGAACCCGGCGGAGCAGCCGAACTTGGCGAGGTCGTCGGCGGGCAGATAGCTGCGGCCGCCCTCCGCGTCCTCGCGAACGTCCCTGAGGATGTTGGTGAGTTGGAGCGCGAGGCCGAGCGTGTCGGCATACTCCGGCGCGCGCTCGGCGTGGAGCGCCCCCCGCTCCGTACCGAACACGCCGAGGGAGAGCCGCCCGATGGCCCCCGCCACACAGCGGCAGTAGACCTTAAGGTCCTCCCACGTCTCGTACGTCTCACCGCGCACATCCATCAGGACGCCGTCGATCAGCTCGTCTAGACCGCCGAGCGGGATCGGGAAGTGCGTCGCCGCGTGCGCGAGCGCGACGGCGACCGGGTCGGTGTCGTCCTCGTCCACGTCACCGGCCTGGATGCGGGCGAGCAGGGCCCGCGTCTCGTCGAGCCGCTCGGCCTTGACGTCCGGCGCGAGCGCGCCGTCGCCGATGTCGTCAACCCGCCGCGACAGCGCGTAGAGCGCCGACATCGCGCGGCGCTTGGGCAACGGCAGCAGCCTGATGCCGTAAGCGAAATTGCGTGCTTGCTGCCCGGTGACGGCCTCGCAGTAGGAATACGCGGCGAGTACCGGCGCGGACACGTTCGGGCCTGACTCCACGGTCCGGCTCACCCCTCTCCTCGCAGAACCGCTCCCACCTCACGCAGCAAACGGAGCTTGGTGGGCTTCGGCGGACCAGGAAGTACGTCGTATCCGGCGACGGCGATCGCCGAGACCGCCGCCCTCCCCCCTGCCACGAACCCAGCGAGCAGCACCTTCAGCCGCCCGTGGACGCTACCCACCAGGGGGGTGCCTTCATTCAGGAGGCAGCGGGCGCGTTCTGCTTCATATGCAACCAGTGCGCGCACCGACGCGCCTGCTGTCGGTGCGGCCAGATCTCGCTTCTGGACATGAAAACGCTTCATGTCCTCGGCGGGCAGGTAGATGCGGCCCTGGCCCAGGTCCTCGGCCACGTCCTGGAGGTGCTCGACGATCTGGAGCGCGGTGCATACGGCGTCCGAGCGGCGGACGCGCTCGGGCGTCTCGGTGCCGGTGATGCCGAGGACGAGGCGGCCCACGGGGTTCGCGGACAGTTCGCAGTAGGCCAGAAGATCGTCGTACGTCTCGTAGCGCCCGACGAGCTGGTCCTGGCGGTTGGCCGCGATCAGGCCGAGAAAGGGCTCCGGGGTGAGACCGCAGCGGCGCACGGTGGGCTGCAGCGCCCGCAGCAGGGGGTGACTCGGAGTGGAATCGAAGACGCGGTGCAGGTCGGCCTCGAAGGCGTCCAGGAGGAGCAGCCTGTCCTCGGCGGCCTCGGGGTCCACGCCCAGGTAGCGTGCGTCGGCGCCGCCGGGTGCCAGGTCGCCGTCGCCGATGTCGTCGACGAGGCGGGCGTAGCCGTACACGGCCATCAGGTCGTCGCGCCAGGCGCGGGGCAGGAAGAAGGGCGCCACCGGGAAGTTCTCGTCCGCGGCCTTCTCGAGGACGGCGGATGCGTCGCGTAGCTGGAGATCATCCGTAGCCATTGCCGTCACATCTCCCGTTCTACACTGCCGACCCAATACATCCTATTTCGGACACGCCGCCCGGCCCTCCGTGAGGCAGGCCGTGCACTGAGCCGGGGCGCCGCGCGATATCGCCCCACTTGCCGCGAATCAGCACCGGTACAGCTTACGTTGTACAACGCGGCGTGCATCGTCGGGGTGTTCTGCGCATCACAACAACACACCGATTGGCCCCAATCTTCCCTGGGCGCCAGTGACTTGAGTTGTCCACCGGTGCGGTCGAAGACTCATGACGCAGCAGGGCCCCACCGGGTTGAGTCCGGCGGGGCCCTGCTGCATACGGGTCAGGTGACGGGCTACTTGCCCGTGAACTTCTCGTACTCCTTGATGACCTCGTCGGTCGGTCCGTCCATGCGCAGCTCGCCGCGTTCCAGCCACAGCACGCGGTCACAGGTGTCGCGGATCGACTTGTTGTTGTGGCTGACGAGGAAGACCGTTCCCGCCTCCTTGCGCAGCTCGCGGATGCGGGCCTCGGAGCGCTTCTGGAACTTGCGGTCGCCGGTGGCGAGCGCCTCGTCGATCATCAGTACGTCGTGGTCCTTGGCCGCCGCGATGGAGAACCGCAGGCGGGCGGCCATGCCGGAGGAGTAGGTGCGCATCGGCAGGGTGATGAAGTCGCCCTTCTCGTTGATGCCCGAGAAGTCGACGATCTCCTGGTAGCGCTCCTTGATCTGCTCGCGCGTCATGCCCATCGCGAGCCCGCCGAGTATGACGTTGCGCTCGCCCGTCAGGTCGTTCATCAGGGCCGCGTTCACGCCGAGCAGCGAGGGCTGGCCGTCGGTGTAGACCTTGCCCTTCTCGGCGGGGAGCAGGCCCGCGATGGCGCGAAGCAGCGTGGACTTTCCGGAGCCGTTCGAGCCGATCAGGCCGATGGCCTCGCCGCGGTAGGCGGTGAAGCTGACGCCGCGCACGGCATGCACCTTGCGTACGCCGCGCTCCTCGCCGCGCTTGATGATCCGGCTCAGCGCGGAGGTGGCGCTGCCCTTGCCCGTCTTCGCGCCGTTGACGCGGTAGACGATGTGCAGCTCGTCGGCGATGACGGTGGGGATGTGCCCCTTGCCGGCATTCTGGTCGATCTTGTCGTCAGCCACGGCCGTACCGCTCCTCAGCCTTCCAGAAGTACACGAAACCGCCGACGGCAAGGAGCACGGACCAGCCGGCCGCGACCGCCCAGACGTGCGTCGGGAGGTACTCGTTGCCGTAGCCGTCGATCAGCGCGAAGCGCATCAGGTCCATGTAGATGGCCGCGGGGTTCCACTGCAGGACGTCCGCGATCCACGCGGGCTTGCCCTCCAGCATGACCGGGATGGAGAACATCACGCCCGACGCGTACATCCACGTACGCATCACGAACGGCATCAGCTGCGCGAGGTCGGGGGTCTTGCTGCCGAGCCTTGCCATGATCATCGCGAGGCCCGTGTTGAACAGGAACTGCAGGGCGAGGACGGGGACGATCAGGAGCCAGGACAGCTTGGGGTAGCTGCCGAAGCCAATCGTGATGAGGAACAGCACGATCATCGAGAAGAGCAGCTGCTGGAGCTGCTGCAGCGAGAACGAGATCGGCAGCGATGCGCGCGGGAAGTGCAGCGCACGCACCAGGCCCAGGTTGCCCGAGATCGACCGGACGCCCGCCATCACCGAGCTCTGCGTGAAGGTGAAGACGAAGACACCCGTGACCAGGAACGGGATGTAGACCTCGCGCTCGAAGCCCCGGTCCGCCTCCAGGATCAGGCCGAAGATCAGGAAGTAGACGAGCGCGTTGAGGAGCGGCGTCGCCACCTGCCACAGCTGGCCGAGCTTGGCCTGGCTGTACTGGGCGGTCAGCTTCGCCTGCGAGAAGGCGAGGATGAAGTGGCGCCGTCCCCAGAGCTGGTGGACGTACTCGAAAAGTCCGGGCCGTGCGCCGCTGACGGTCAGACCGTACTTGGCGGCGAGATCGGCCCGGGAGAGCCCGTCATCGGGCGACGGAGTCGACGGGGATGCTGTCACCGCGACCCCGCCGTCATGCGTTGTCTCACTCACGAGTGGAAACTTTCGTCTTCAGATGCGCAGCCGGTCGGGCGTAGGCGTGGGCCAGGGACCGGGGTATGGCCCAGATGTTCTCAGACCCGAGCTTGTCAGATGACAGGAGGTCGGCCCAGTCGGGTCAGGCGCCACACCGTACGCCACTTCATCGGCTTGCGAGGCCCGCAGGGCGTCGTCCAGCCCTCCTTGAAACCGCCGAACCAGGCCTTGAGCGCGGGGCCCGAAGGGCGCCTGGCCAGGGTCAGGAGCATCCAGACCCCGAGGTAGACCGGGACCAGGAGGAGGGGCAGATTCCGGCGTGCGAGCCAGACCCGGTTGCGGGCGACCATCCGGTGGTAGACCGCGTGCCGGGACGGGGCGGTCGTCGGGTGGAAGAGCACCATGTCGGCGCGGTAGTCGATCATCCAGCCCGCGTTCAGCGCGCGCCAGGCGAGGTCGGTCTCCTCGTGGGCGTAGAAGAACTCGTCGGGCAGACCGCCGACCTCGGCGATGACCTTCGTACGGACGGCGTTGGCGCCGCCGAGGAAGGTCGTCACGCGCGAGGAGCGCATCGGGTCGGCCGCGCGCAGGCGGGGCACGTGGCGCCGCTGGGTCTCCCCCGTGTCCGGGTCCGCGATACGGAAGCTGATGATGCCGAGCTTCGGGTCAGCGGCGAAGGCCTCGCGGCACAGCTGGGCCGTGTCCATGTTGGCCAGGAGGCCGTCGTCGTCCAGGAAGAGGAGTACGTCGACATCGGTGCCGCCGGGGCCGAAGGCCTCGATGCCGACGTTGCGGCCGCCGGGGATGCCGAGGTTCTCGGGCAGCTCGACGGTGCGTACGCCTTCGGGGACGTCCGGCACGGGGGCGCCGTTGCCGACCACGACCACCTCGACCGGGTCGCCGTCCTGCTTGGCGACCGAGTCGAGCAGGGCGCGCAGCTCCTGCGGCCGGTTGCCCATGGTGATGATGACCGCGCCGACCTTCAGGGGCCGGCTCCCCGCGGCACTCACTTCAGCCTGCTCGAAGCGAGGATGGACACGAGGTGCAGCAGGGTCTGCAGGAGTGCGATGCCGGCGAGTACGGCGACACCGATCCGCGAGAAGAGCAGGTCGCCGCGGACCGAGTCCACGATCGCGAGGACCAGGATGAGCAGCGACGCCTCGATGCCGAGCACGAGGCGGTGGAATTTGAGCGCCGCCGCGGCCTTGCGGGCCAGGGCCATGCCGGAGGAGCGCGGCTCGGAGGCCGACTCCTTGACCGGCGCGAGGCCCTGCTGATGACGGGCGACACCGACGAGGTCGGTCTCCGCCTTGATCAGGATGGCGCCGAGCGCGGCGAGCGTGCCGAGGAAGGCCCACAGCCAGTCGATCCGGCCCGAGCCCCACAGGTCGGCGGCCCGCAGGCCGAAGCCGACCAGGACCGCGGCGTCGCACAGGTAGGCGGCGACACGGTCCAGGTAGACCCCGGCCATCGAGTACTGCTTGCGCCAGCGTGCGATCTCGCCGTCGACACAGTCGAGCAGGAGATACAGCTGGACCATCACCACGCCGAGCACGGCGCCCGTGATCCCCGGCACCAGAAGCGCCGGGGCGGCGAGGGCGCCGGCCACGGTCATCAGATACGTGAGCTGGTTGGGCGTGATCCTGGTGTTCACCAGGTAGCGGTCGCAGCGCAGCGAGATCTCTCGCATGTACAGGCGTCCCGCCCAGTGCTCACCGCTGCGCCGGTCCTTCACCCCTGCGGGGTGAACGACGGGGCGGAGTTCAGCTACCGATGGCCTTGGCATAGTCGGCGTATGCGTCCTTGATCTGGTCGGAATTCAGATTGAGGTGCTCGAGGATCGTGTAGCGCCCGGGGCGCGTCTGCGGGGCGTACTCCACGACCTGGACGAACTCGTCCACGGTGAAGCCGATCTCCTCCGGCGTCACGGGGAGGCCGTGCCTGCGCAGCACCTCGACCATGTACAGCGACTCCTCGCGCGCCCCGCGCAGGAACATCGCGAAGGCCGCGCCCAGGCCGCACTGCTCGCCGTGGCTCGCCGCGCGCTTGGGGAAGAGGAGGTCGAAGGCGTGGTTGATCTCGTGGCAGGCGCCGGACGCCGGACGGGAGTCGCCCGAGACGGACATCGCGATGCCGGTCAGGACCAGACCCTCGGCCAGGACCTGCAGGAAGCCGTCGTCGCCGACGCCACCGGGGTGGCGCAGGACCGCCTCGCCGGCCTGGCGCGCCATCGCGGCCGCGAGACCGTCGATGTCCTCGCCGCGCTCACGCGCGGCCAGCTCCCAGTCCGCGATCGCGGAGATGTTGGACAGGGCGTCGCCGATGCCGGAGCGCACGAACCGTACGGGGGCCTCGCGGATCACATCGAGGTCGATGACGACCGCTATGGGGTTCGGCACACCGTACGAGCCGCGGCCCGCGTCGTTGTCCAGCGTGGCGACCGGCGAGCAGAGACCGTCGTGCGACAGGTTCGTCGCGACGGCGACCAGCGGCAGGCCGACGCGCGCCGCGGCGAACTTGGCGCAGTCGATGATCTTGCCGCCGCCCAGGCCGACGACGGCGTCGTAGCGGCCCTTCTTGATGGCGTCGGCGAGCTTGATGGCGTCATCGAGCGTGCCGCCGCCCACCTCGAACCACTCGGCGCTGGGCAGCGAGGGCTCCAGGCGCTCGCGGAGGACCGCGCCGGAGCCACCGCTGATCGCGATGGCGAGCTTGCCGGTAGACGAGCAGATCCGCTGGTCGGCGAGGACACCGGCCAGGTCGTTGAGCGCCCCCGGCCGGATGTCGACGACGACCGGCGAGGGGATGAGCCTCGTCAGTACAGGCACGCGATCTCCCTGCCCTTGGCGAGGTCGTCGTGGTTGTCGATCTCGACCCACTTGACGTCGCCGATCGGCTCCACGTCGACCTTGAAGCCGCGGTTGACGAGCTCCTGGTAGCCGTCCTCGTAGTAGAGGTCGGGGTCGCGCTCGAAGGTGGTCTTCAGGGCGTCGGCAAGATCGTCGGCGGCGTCGCCCTCGATGAGCGTGACACCGATGTACTCACCGGTGGCGGACGCCGGGTCCATCAGCTTGGTGATCTTCTGGACGCCCTTCTCGGGGTCCACGATGACCTTCATCTCCTCGTCGGCGAGGTTCTTCACCGTGTCGAGGGCGAGGATGATCTTCTTGCCGTTGCCGCGGGCGGCGAGCAGCGTCTTCTCGACGGAGACCGGGTGCACGGTGTCGCCGTTGGCGAGGATCACCGTGTGCTTGATCGCGTCACGACCGCACCAGAGGGAGTAGGCGTTGTTCCACTCCTCGGCCTTGTCGTTGTCGATCAGCGTGAGCTTGAGGCCGTACTTCTCCTCGAGCGCCGCCTTGCGGTCGTAGACGGCTTCCTTCTTGTAGCCGACGATGATCGCGACCTCGGTCAGACCGATCTCGGCGAAGTTGCCGAGCGTCAGGTCCAGGATGGTGGTGTCACCATCGACGGGCACCAGGGCCTTGGGCAGGGTGTCCGTGTAAGGGCGAAGACGCCGTCCGGCGCCGGCCGCCAGCACGAGGCCGATCATGCGGGTTCTCCTTCATCGTGTACGGCGGGTGCTCCGCGCTTGTGAGCGGTCACCCAGAAGCGGATGCTCTCGACGAGCACCACAAGTGCCACGGCCACGGCGAATACCGTGAGCGCGACGGTGAAATCTGTGTCGTGCAGCAGGGCGGCGGCCAGTGCGACCACCAGGACCCTGCCTTCTTGGCCGCCGATCGCCCGCACCAGCCAGTGCGGGGGCGCGCCGGTACCGCCCTTGATGCGGTACACCGTGTCGTAGTGATGGTAGGCGACCGCGGCCACCAGGCCGAAAGCCGCGGGCAGCGCTCCGTTCACATCGGCTTTGGCCGCCAGTACCAGGACGGTGCCGTATTCGGCCGCGCGGAAGAACGGCGGAACGAGCCAGTCGAGGGGGGCCTTGAGGGGTTGGGCCAGGGCGAGGCCCGACAGAACGACGTACGCCACCGCGCCCACCACGACCACGGGGCTGCCGTAGGAGTTGGCCAGCGCCGTACCGACAAGCGCGGCGCCACCGGCGAAGGCGATGACGGGCGCGGGCCGCAGCCAGGGCCGGGCACCGAGCGCGGCGAAGGCCGAGGCCAGCGGGCCATTGTCGGCGAGATCACTGAGGGCCTGGGCGGCCCGGTCGGTCCGCGTTGCCTTGCGGGTCAGCGAGCGCAGGACGCGGCCCGCCGTGGTGTAGCAGGCGGCGAGCGCACAGCCGATGATCAGGACGACGAGGGTGATGCGCGGGGTGGTGACCGCGGTGAGCACCGCGATCATCGCCCAGCGTTCACCGATCGGCAAGACGATCATCCGGCGCACCCAGACCGTCCACCCGACGCTGTCGAGCTTGTCCGAAAGGGCCGCGGTGGGGCTGGTGTTGGCGGTCGCGTCGTGGTTCGCCTCGTTGAAGGAGAAGTCCACGACGTGCCGACAGGTCTGCAGGACCATCGCGCCGAGCGCGAGCGCCCATACGTCGTCGCCGCCGCGGGCCGCGCCGAGCGCGAGGCCCGCGTAGTAGGCGTACTCCTTGGCGCGGTCGAAGGTCGCGTCGAGCCAGGCGCCGAGCGTCGAGTACTGCAGGGAGTAGCGGGCGAGCTGCCCGTCCGTGCAGTCCAGGACGAAGGAGAAGAGCAGGAGGAGTCCCGCGGCGATGAAGCCGCCGCGCGTTCCGGTCGCCGCGCAGCCCGCCGCGATGAGCGCGGTGAGCAGGGACGCGGTGGTGACCTGGTTCGGGGTCAGGCCCCGGCGCGCGCACCAGCGGGCGATGTAGCGCGAGTAGGGGGAGATGCAGTACGTCGTGAAGAAGCCGTCGCGCGACTTGACCGCGGTGCGCAGGCGTACGGCCTCTTCGTCCACGGCGGCGACGGCCTGCCGTGCCTCGTTCCGGGCCTGCGGATCGCCGGGCACGGTGGCGACCAGGGTGCCGAGGTCGGGGCGGTGGACGTCCTGTCCTTCGGCCTCGATCGCCTCGGCGATGTGGTCGGCGAGCGCCTCGACCGCCGTGGCGGAGCCGCCGCCGTTGCCGCTCGTCGTCGTGTGCAGGGCCCGGGTCAGGCCCGCCCGTGCCTCGGGCTTCGCGGAGACGGCGCCGGGCACCGCGGAGGCGGCGAAGCGCGGGTCCGTGAGGCCGATGCGGAGCGCGTGGACGTGGCCCACGAAGCGCGCGTCGACGACCGCGACGCGCTGACCTGCCGGTACGGCGGCGAGCAGCGTCTCGGTTTCCGCCGCGTCGGAGGCGATCCGCACGTCAAAGCCCAGGGACCGCAGATCGCCTTCGAGCGGCGACCCGGGGACCGGCTGACCGGTCAGGATGGCGGTCGACAGACGAACTCACTCCTTGATTCACGGCGCGGCTCGCGCCGCGCACGTGCGTGATGAGGGGCGCCCCAGGCCGGTGCGGCCGGGCGGCACGTCGGCTGAGGCTATCGGATGAATAGAAGCGGGCGTTCACCGCCCGTTTACGGCCCGATAAGCACGGCCTGCAGGGCCGCCGCCGACGCGATCATCATGGTGGATGGGGGCCCGGCCCCACAAACCGCACTTCATCGACCGGCATAAAGTGGACGCCCATGACGTGGATGATCACAGGTGGAGCGGGATATATCGGGGCACACGTGGTGCGGGCGATGGCCGGTGCCGGGGAGCGGGTCGTCGTCCTCGACGACGTATCGGCCGGGGTTCCGGAGCGGCTGCCGTCGGACATCCCTCTCATTCGGGGCTCATCGCTCGACGGTGCGCTGCTGCGTCGAGTCTTCGCCGAGCACGGCGTGACGGGTGTGGTGCATCTCGCGGCCCGCAAGCAGGTCGGCGAGTCCGTGGAGCAGCCGCTTCGCTATTACCGGGAGAACGTGGGCGGCCTGGTGACACTGCTCGAAGCGGTGGCCGATGCCGGGATCAAGCGGTTCGTCTTCTCGTCGTCGGCCGCGGTGTACGGCAATCCGCCCGCCGTGGACCTCGTGAGCGAGGACACTCCGTGCGCACCGATCAATCCGTACGGCGAGACGAAGCTCACCGGGGAGTGGCTGGTGCGGGCCGCGGGCCGGGCGCACGGCATCGCGACCGTGTGCCTGCGCTATTTCAACGTGGCGGGGGCGGCGGCTCCCGAGCTGGCGGACACCGGCGTTTTCAACGTCGTACCGATGGTCTTCGACCGGATCACCCGCGGCGAGGCGCCGCGGATCTTCGGGGACGACCACCCGACGCCGGACGGCACCTGCGTCCGTGACTACATCCATGTCGCCGATCTCGCCGACGCGCACCTCGCTGCGGCCCGCCGGGTGACGGAGCGACCCGAGGGCGATCTGACGGTGAACATCGGCCGCGGCGAGGGCGTTTCCGTACGCGAACTCGTCACGCTCATCGGCGAGGTCTCCGGTGACACCCGCCCCGCCCTCGTGGAGCCCGGCCGCGCGGGTGACGCGCCGCGGGCCGTCGCGGACGCGGGCCTTGCCGCCAAGGAGCTGGGGTGGACGGCCCGGCGCGGTGTACGCGAGATGGTCGAATCCGCTTGGGCCGGCTGGTGCCTCCACCACCCCGAGGCGCGCCGCCCCTGACCCCCTCAACGCTCTGACCTGCGGTCATTTCCGCAGGTCAGAGCATATGACAACGGTGTTCAGTGCCGCGTTGCGAGATACCCCCCACCCGTAGTTCACTGTGATCGCGTCAAGCGCACGACCGGGGAACAGAAGACCGATACCGAGCACACGGAGGCGGCTTCCATGGGGGCTGGGCACGATCACGGACACACGCACGGGGGGACGGCCACCAGCGCGTACCGGGGGCGGCTGCGCGTCGCGCTCTCGATCACGATCACCGTCATGGTGGTCGAGATCGTCGGCGGGATCATGGCGGATTCGCTCGCGCTCATCGCGGACGCGACGCACATGGCGACGGACGCGCTCGGGCTCGGCATGGCCCTGCTCGCGATCCACTTCGCCAACCGGCCGCCGACCGAGTCCCGCACGTTCGGCTACGCACGCGCCGAGATCCTTGCCGCGCTCGCCAACTGTCTGCTGCTGCTCGGCGTCGGCGGCTATGTGCTGTACGAGGCGATCCAGCGGTTCATCACGCCCGCCGAGACCGAGGGCGGACTGACCATCGTCTTCGGTGTCATCGGCCTCGTCGCCAACATGATCTCGCTCTCGCTCCTGATGCGCGGTCAGAAGGACAGCCTGAATGTGCGCGGCGCCTTCCTCGAGGTGATGGCGGACGCGCTCGGTTCCGTGGCGGTGCTCGTCGCGGCGGTGCTTATCCTGACCACCGGCTGGCAGGCCGCGGACCCGATCGCCTCGCTGGTGATCGGCCTCATGATCGTCCCGCGTACGGTGAAGCTGCTGCGGGAGACGCTGAACGTGCTCCTGGAGTCGGCGCCCAAGGGCGTCGACATGGCCGAGGTCCGCTCGCACATACTGGGTCTGCCGGGCGTCGAGGACGTCCACGATCTGCACGCGTGGACCATCACTTCGGGGATGCCTGTTCTCTCCGCGCACGTGGTCGTCAGCTCCGAGACGCTGAACGCGATCGGCCACGAGAAGATGCTGCACGAGCTGCAGGGCTGCCTGGGCGACCACTTCGACGTCGAGCACTGCACGTTCCAACTGGAGCCGGTCGGGCACGCGGAGCACGAGGCGAAGCTGTGCCACTGAGGGTGTCAGGCCCTCCGGTACGGCAGACTTGAGGTTCGTAGACCGAAGCGAAGGATGGGTATGCCGATCACACCTGCCACCGCGGCGAACAGCTCGTCGAACGGCACCGGAGAAGCGATCTTGCTGGAACTCGTCGACGAGGACGGCAGGACGATCGGCACAGCGGAGAAACTCTCCGCGCATCAGGCGCCCGGGCAGCTGCACCGGGCGTTCTCCGTTTTCCTCTTCGACGAGCAGGGCCGTCTGCTCCTCCAGCAGCGCGCCCTGGGCAAGTACCACTCCCCCGGCGTCTGGTCGAACACCTGCTGCGGGCACCCCTACCCGGGCGAGGCGCCGTTCGCTGCGGCCGCCCGCCGCACGTACGAGGAGCTGGGCGTCTCGCCCTCGCTGCTCGCCGAGGCGGGCACCGTGCGCTACAACCACCCGGACCCCGACTCGGGCCTGGTGGAGCAGGAGTTCAACCACCTGTTCGTGGGGATGGTGCAGTCGCCGCTGCGGCCCGACACGTCCGAGGTCGGCGGGACCGCGTTCGTGACGGCCGATGAACTGGCGGTCCGGCACGCGCAGGGTCCGTTCTCCGCCTGGTTCATGACCGTCCTCGACGCGGCCAGGCCCGCGATCCGCGAGCTGACCGGACCCTCGGCGGGCTGGTGAATCCGTAGCGTCAGACGGTGCCGTTGGGCTTCAGGGGCAGGGCCGCCCAGATGACCTTGCCCCCGCTCGCCGTGTGCTCCACGTCGCAGGCGCCGCCCGCCTCCTGGGTGATCTCCCGGACAAGGAGGAGACCGCGCCCGCCCGTCTGTCCGTGGTCGGCCACCAGGGCGGTCGGGCGGTAGGGGTGGTCGTCCTCGACGGAGACCCGCACCCAATCCGCGCCCACCGCGACCTCTACCGCGAGCATCGGCGAGAGGAGGGCGGCATGCCGCACCGCGTTGGTGACCAGCTCGGAGACGATGAGCAGCAGGCCCTGCACCAGATCGTCCGATGCGGGCACACCCTGCCGGGCGAGCAGATCACGTACCGCGTGCCGTGCCTGGGGCACGGAGGCGTCGACGGCCGCGGCGGTGAACCGCCACACGCCTTCGTACGGCACCCTTCCGCTCCCCCGAGGGAGTGGGCTGCGCCCCCTCCCGTCGTCGTCCATCGTCCGGTCGCCGCCCTTGCGCTCGATTGTCACCACACATCGAGTGTTGGGAATGCTCTGGTCCGGACCGCACTACTGACCATAAGTCAGCGAGTATCGACGGCATTTGATCAGTGACGCATGACCGCGTCAGTTGTCTGACTGTTCCTGCCCCCTTGGTTCCTCTTTCAAGTTTTCTTCGGTTTGTACGGGTTGTTCTGGCTGCTCCGATCGTTCGGGAGCCGGCCGTTCGGCGACCATGTCGACGATCCGGCGCCCTGCGACACCCGCGGCGAGCAGGCCGAGGCCGTCGAAGAGCAGGGCGAGCGAGAAGAAGCAGCCGATCACGTACTGACTGCTGCTCGGCCACTCGGCGAGCACCAGGATGCCGAGCAGCAGACCGAAGGCGCCCTGCACCAGGGTCCAGCCGAACTGCGGGCCGCGCGCCACCAGGCTGCCGACGAGACGGAACACACCGCCGGTCAGGAAGAGCAGCGCAGCGAACATGGTCAGCGCCTCGGCCGCCACATCGGGCCTGGCGATGATCACGACGCCGGCCGCGATGTTCAGCGCCGCCACGACGACACCGACCCAGAAGAAGTTCGTGCCGCTCGACTGCACCGCGTGCAGCAGGCCGACGCAGCCGCCGACCAGGAGCAGCCAGCCGAACAGGAACATCGAGGTGAGCGTGGCGACACCGGTGTAGACGAGGCCGACGAGCCCGGCCACCGCCAGGATCACGCCGAGGAGGGCAAGCAGCCCGAGGCTGCGGCTGAGCTTCCGCGCGTCCCGGGTCAGGGATGCGTGGGTCCTGGCGCTTTTGGATGCGGCCATCAGCGTCTCCGTTCCGCGCCCCTTCTTGATCGTACGTTCGAGGGGTGCGGATAGCATCCGGCGCATGGAGCCGCAGCTGAGGCAGGCCGTCACGCACGGCGTCGCCACCGTCGTCATCGATCATCCGGCCAAGCGCAACGCCATGACCACGGACATGTGGCGGCGGCTGCCCCCGCTGCTCGCGGGACTCGCCGCCGATCCCGCAGTGCGCGCGGTAGTGCTGACCGGTGACGGGTCGACGTTCTGCGCGGGCGCCGACATCTCCTCGCTGCGTCAGTCGCCGGGCGAGGCGCAGGAGCTCGCGGTGCGGGCCGAGGACGCGCTCGCCGCCTTCCCCAAGCCGACGCTGGCCGCGGTGCGCGGCCACTGCGTGGGCGGCGGCAGTCAGCTTGCGGCGGCCTGCGATCTGCGGTTCGCGGACGAGGGCGCCCTGTTCGGGATCACTCCGGCGAAGCTGGGGATCGTCTACCCCTCGTCGTCCACCCGGCGCCTGGTGTCCCTGGTGGGGCCCGCGACCGCCAAGTACCTGTTGTTCTCGGGTGAGTTGATCGACGCGCAGCGTGCGCTGCGCACCGGCCTTGTGGACGAGGTGCTGCCCGCCGGTGAACTGGACAAGCGGGTCGCGGAGTTCACCAAGGTCCTGGCGGCGCGCTCCCAGCTGACGCAGGCGGCGGCGAAGGAGTTCGCGGCCGGGCGCACCGACCGGGACGCGTACTGGACCGGGCAGGCACGCGACGGCGGCGACACCGCCGAAGGGGTCGCCGCCTTCCTGGAGCGCCGTGCGCCGCGCTTCACGTGGACGGCCGGCTGAAGCGGCTCTTGGCGCGGAACTTCTCGACCAGGTGCGCGGGCGCCTTCTCCGGGGACCCCGCGTCGTACGGCGGCTGAGGGTCGTACTCCGCCAGGAGCTGCACGGTGCGGGCCTGCTCGTCGCCCGCGATCCGGCCGACGAGGGTGAGCCCCATGTCGATGCCGGAGGAGACCCCGGCGGACGTGACGTACTTGCCGTCGAACACCACCCGCTCCGCCGTCGGCTCCACGCCGAACCTCTCAAGATCCGCGAGCGCGAGCCAGTGCGACGTGGCGCGACGGCCCTTGAGCAGCCCCGCCGCGGCGAGCAGGAGGGAACCGGTGCACACCGACGCCGTCCAGGTGCTGGTGGCGTCGACGGAGCGGAGCCAGCTCAGGAGCGGCTCGTGCGCCATGTGGTCGCTCTGGCCGGGGCCGCCGGGGACCACCACGACGTCGGGGCTCGGTACGTCGGCGAAGGCCCGGTCCGCCACGAGTGCGAGGGAGCCGCGCTCGCCCCGCACCGGGCCCGGCCGCTCCGCCACGAGGACGGTCTCGGCGCCGGGGATGCGGCTCAGGGTCTCGTACGGGCCGACCGCGTCGAGGGCGGTGAAGCGTTCGAACAGGGCGATGGCGATCTGCATGGGGGCCTATCCGTGGAGGGCGGGTGCCGCCGGGTCGGTGGGTGGGGCGTGGAAGCGCCTCCGGTACTCGGCGGGCGCCGCGCCGAGGGTCTTGATGAAGGCCCGGCGCATCGCCTCGGGGGTGCCGTAACCGCAGGCGCGGGAGACCTCGGCGATGCCGTCGGAGGTGTCCTCCAGGAGGCGGCGCGCGTGCTCGACGCGGATGCGCTCGACGTACTTGCCCGGCGCCATGCCGGTCTCCGTCTGGAAGGCGCGGGCGAAGTGCCGTGGAGAGAGCCGGGCGCGGGCGGCGAGCGACTCGACGCACAGATCGCCGTCCGGGTGCTCGGTGATCCACTGCTGGACCTCGCGCAGAGGTTCGCGCCGGGCCGTCTGCGCGGCGAGCTGGGCGCTGAACTGCGACTGGTTGCCCGGGCGCCGCAGGAAGACGACGAGATGCCGCGCCACCGTGAGCGCCGCCTCCCTGCCCAGGTCCTCCTCGACGAGGGCCAGGGTCAGATCGATGCCGGCGGTGACACCCGCCGAGGTCGCGACATGGCCGTCGCGCACGAAGATCGGGTCCGGGTCGACGTCGACGGCCGGGTGGTCGCGGGCCAGCTGGTCGCTGTACGCCCAGTGGGTCGTCACCCGGCGGCCGTCCAGGAGGCCCGCCGCGGCGAGCAGGGCCGCGCCGGTGCAGACCGAGACGAGGCGCTGTGCGCGCGGGGCGTTGATGCGGAGCCAGTCGATCAGGCGCGGGTCGGGGCTGCGGCTGCCGTTGCCGCCCGGCGCCAGGAGCGTGTGCGGCACGGGGGCTTCGGCCAGGGACGAGTCCGGGACGAGGGTGAGCCCGCTCGATGTGCGGACGGGAGCGCCGTCCAGGGAGGCGGTGCGGATCCGGTACGCGGGCTCGGGGGCGCCTATGTAGGCGGATGCCCCGGTGAAGACCTCGACGGGTCCGGTGACGTCGAGGCTCTGGACGCCGTTGTAGAGGACGACCAGGACCGTTCGCTGCTCCATGCCCTTGATTCTTCGCCAGGCGTGAGTTGTCCGCAATGACGAGTCCCCCACCTTTACTGCCATCACGGCCGTGCCGGTGCTTGGGGCTTCACCTCATACCAACCAGTCGGTAACGTGCGTCCATGACTTCTCTCACGCCCTCGTCCCCGGCCGCCGCGCTGCACCCGCGCGCGGGACGTCGATGTCACAACATGCTCAACTCGCTGCACTCGACGCACTACTTCTCGCCCGACGTGGGCCGCGAGCTCGCCGGGATCGGGATCACGAACCCCCGGGCGGTCAACTTCGCCGTGCGCACGGCGGCGATGGGCCCGGTCGGCGCCGGGGCGGTCACGGCCGCGTTCTACAACTACAAGTACGACCTCGTCGCGGAGCACGTGCCCGCGATCTGGCGCGTCGCGTCCCCCGAGGACGTCCTTGCGGCACGCGCGCGTGCCGTCGACGCGACCCTGCGGCGTCTCCTGGGCGAAGAGGCCCTCGCATCGCCGGAGATGGCGGAGGCGGCGGAGCTCGCCCTGCGCGCCGCCGAGGCCTGCTCCCGCTCCGGGCGCCCGCTGTACGCCGCCCACGCGGACCTGCCCGTCCCCGAGCAGCCGCATCTCGCGTACTTCCACGCCGCGACGCTGCTCCGCGAGCACCGGGGCGACGGGCATCTGGCGGTCCTCCTGGACGCCGAACTCGACGCGGTGGAGGCCCTGGTGAGCCACACCGCGACGGGTAAGGGCATGACACCGAAGTGGATCTTCACCACACGCGGCTGGACCCAGGAGGACTGGGACGCCGCCGTGGAGCGGCTGCGGGCCCGCGGACTGCTCGACGGCGCGGGCGAGTTGACGGAGGCGGGCGTCGCGCTGCGCCGGGACATCGAGGAGGCCACGGACCGCCTCGACCGTGCGCCGTACGAGCACCTTGGCGCCGCGGGCGTCGAGCGCCTCACCGAGCTGGGGTCGGCGTTCATCGGAGCCGCGCTGACGGCTGGCGCGTTCCCCGCCGATCTGCTCGGCAAGGCCTGAGCATGGCCCGTCCCGGCTGAGGTACCCGGACGTCGCGAGGGCCGACGCATTCCGCACCGGCCCGCGAGACGGAAGGGAAACGCCCATGCTCCGTGCGATCGCGGACATCCTGCGCCAGATCGGTGCCACCCTCGCCGCGGTGGTCGCACTGCCGTTCCGCGCCCTCGCCCGGCTGTTCGGCGGCGCCTCACGCTCCGGACGGCGGACGGGCCGACGGCCGACACGACGGCCGGGCCGGGCACGCCGGGTCTGATCCCCCCGCTGTCGGTGCCACCTGCCACAATTGCCCGGCAACCCCAGTGAGAAGGCGGTACCGGAACGTGGCACCTCTGCAGACGTCCACTCCAGCATCCATCGAAAGCAGGATCGCCGAGGAACTCGGTGTACGGGAGCGGCAGGTGAAGGCCGCCGTCGACCTGCTCGACGGCGGTTCGACGGTGCCCTTCATCGCGCGCTACCGCAAGGAAGCGACCGAGATGCTCGACGACGCGCAGCTGCGCACGCTCGAGGAGCGGCTGCGTTATCTGCGGGAGCTCGAGGACCGGCGCGCGGCGATCATCGAATCGGTCCGTGAGCAGGGCAAGCTCACCGACGAGCTCGAAGCCCGGATCCGTGCGGCGGACACCAAGGCGCGGCTCGAGGACATCTACCTGCCGTTCAAGCCGAAGCGGCGCACGAAGGCGCAGATCGCGCGCGAGGCGGGCCTGGAGCCACTGGCCGACGGCCTGCTCGGCGACCCGTCCGTGGACCCGCACGCGGCCGCCGCCGCGTTCGTCGACGCCGACAAGGGTGTCGCCGACCCGCAGGCCGCCCTGGACGGCGCCCGCGCGATCCTCGCCGAGCGGTTCTCCGAGGACGCCGACCTGATCGGCGAGCTGCGCGAGCGCATGTGGGTGCGCGGCCGCCTCGCCGCGAAGGTCCGTGCGGGCAAGGAGGAGGCGGGCGCCAAGTTCGCCGACTACTTCGACTTCGCCGAGCCCTTCAAGGAACTGCCGTCGCACCGCGTCCTCGCGATGCTGCGCGGCGAGAAGGAGGAGGTCCTCGACCTCGTCCTGGAGCCCGAGGAGGCCGCGGAGGGCCCGTCTTCTTACGAAGGGATCGTCGCCCACCGCTTCGGCGTCGCCGACCGCGGCCGCCCCGCGGACAAGTGGCTGCAGGACACGGTCCGCTGGTCCTGGCGCACCCGCATCCTCGTGCACCTCGGCATCGACCTGCGTCTTCGCCTGCGCACGGCCGCCGAGGACGAGGCGGTGCGGGTCTTCGCGTCCAACCTGCGCGACCTGCTGCTCGCCGCACCGGCGGGCACGCGCGCGACGCTGGGCCTCGACCCCGGTTTCCGTACGGGTGTGAAGGTGGCCGTCGTCGACGCGACCGGCAAGGTCGTCGCGACGGACGTCATCAACCCGCACGTACCGGCCAACAAGTGGGACCAGTCCCTGGCCACCCTGGCGAAGCTCGCCAAGGAGCACTCGGTCGACCTGATCGCGATCGGGAACGGCACGGCGTCCCGCGAGACGGACAAGCTCGCCGGTGAACTCATCGCCAAACACCCGGAGTTGAACCTCACCAAGGTGATGGTCTCCGAGGCGGGCGCCTCCGTGTACTCGGCCTCCGCGTTCGCCTCGCAGGAGCTGCCCGACATGGACGTGTCGCTGCGCGGCGCCGTGTCCATCGCCCGGCGCCTTCAGGACCCGCTCGCCGAGCTGGTGAAGATCGACCCGAAGTCCATCGGCGTCGGCCAGTACCAGCACGACCTCTCCGAGGTGAAGCTGTCGCGCTCGCTCGACGCGGTCGTCGAGGACTGTGTGAACGGCGTCGGCGTGGACGTGAACACCGCGTCCGCCCCGCTGCTCGCCCGGGTCTCCGGGATCGGCTCGGGTCTCGCCGAGAACATCGTGGCCCACCGCGACGCGAACGGCCCCTTCTCGTCCCGCAAGGGCCTCAAGGACGTGCCGCGGCTCGGCCCCAAGGCGTACGAGCAGTGCGCGGGCTTCCTGCGCATCCGGGGCGGCGACGACCCGCTGGACGCGTCCAGCGTGCACCCCGAGGCGTACCCGGTGGTGCGCAAGATGGCGAAGAAGACGGGCGGCGAGGTCGCCTCGCTGATCGGCGACACGGCGACGCTGCGCTCGCTCAGGGCCGACGAGTTCGTGGACGAGTCCTTCGGTCTGCCGACCGTGAGCGACATCCTGAAGGAGCTGGAGAAGCCGGGGCGCGACCCGCGTCCCGCGTTCAAGACGGCGACCTTCAAGGACGGCGTCGAGAAGATCTCCGACCTGGCGTCCGGGATGGTCCTGGAGGGTGTCGTCACGAACGTGGCGGCGTTCGGTGCCTTCGTGGACATCGGCGTCCACCAGGACGGGCTCGTGCATGTCTCGGCGATGTCCAAGACGTTCGTCAAGGACCCGCGGGACGTGGTGAAGCCGGGCGACATCGTCAAGGTGAAGGTCATGGACGTCGACATTCCGCGCAAGCGGATCTCGTTGACGCTGCGCCTGGACGATGAGGCTGGCGGGGGCGCCTCCAGCGGGGAGCAGCCCAGGCGCGGCGGGCGTCCGCCGCAGCAGCGAGGGCAGCGACCGCCTCGCCAGCAGGGCGGTCAGGGGCAGCGGCAGCAGAAGCGGCAGGGGCCGTCGCCGGCTAATGATGCGATGGCTGATGCTCTGCGCCGGGCTGGGCTTCTGGACCCGAAGCAGCGCTGAGGTACCTCCCTGCGGGTGGGTGGGTGGTGTTCCCGGCCTGGCGGCCGGGCTTTCCCGCCCACCCGCCCGTGTGCCCCGCAGGCGTCACGGTGCCGGAAGTTCCAGCACCTTGCCGTCAGTCACTTCCAGCCGCCTCGTCACCCGCACCGCGTCCAGCATCCTGCGGTCGTGCGTGACCAGGAGCAGCGTGCCCTCGTAGGCCTCCAACGCCGCTTCCAGCTGTTCGATCGCGGGCAGGTCGAGGTGGTTCGTCGGCTCGTCGAGGACGAGCAGATTGACTCCGCGCCCCTGGAGAAGCGCGAGCGCCGCGCGGGTGCGTTCGCCCGGGGAGAGGGTGGCCGCGGAGCGCAGGACGTGTGCGGCCTTCAGGCCGAACTTGGCAAGGAGTGTGCGCACTTCGGCGGGCTCGGTGTCCGGCACGGCGGCGCAGAACGCGTCCAGGAGCGACTCCGAGCCGTGGAACAGTGCGCGGGCCTGGTCGACTTCGCCGACGAGCACGCCTGAGCCGAGGGCCGCGTGCCCGGCGTCCGTGGGGACGCGGCCCAGCAGGGCGCCGAGCAGCGTCGACTTGCCCGAGCCGTTCGCGCCGGTGATGGCGACGCGGTCCGCCCAGTCGATCTGCAGGGTGACCGGGCCGAGGGTGAAGTCGCCGCGGTGCACCTCCGCGTCGCGGAGCGTGGCGACGACGCTGCCGGAGCGCGGCGCCGACGCGATCTCCATGCGCAGCTCCCACTCCTTGCGGGGCTCCTCGACGACGTCGAGGCGTTCGATCATGCGCTGGGTCTGGCGGGCCTTCGCCGCCTGCTTCTCGCTGGCGTCGCTGCGGAAGTTGCGGCCGATCTTGTCGTTGTCACCCGCCTTACGACGGGCGTTCTTGACGCCCTTGTCCATCCAGGACCGCTGCATCTGGGCGCGGCCTTCGAGGGCGGACTTCTTGTCGGCGTACTCCTCGAACTCGTCGCGGGCGTGGCGGCGCGCGACGTCCCGCTCCTCCAGATACGCCTCGTAGCCGCCGCCGTAGAGGTTGATCTGCTGCTGGGCGAGGTCGAGTTCGAGGACCTTGGTGACCGTGCGGGTGAGGAACTCGCGGTCGTGGCTGACGACGACCGTGCCGGCCCGCAGCCCTCGTACGAAGCTCTCCAGGCGGTCGAGGCCGGCGAGGTCGAGGTCGTTGGTCGGCTCGTCCAGGAGGAACACGTCGTAGCGGGAAAGGAGCAGCGACGCGAGGCCCGCGCGGGCGGCCTGACCGCCGGAGAGGGAGGTCATGGGCTGGTCGAGGCTGACGCTCAGGCCGAGCGAGTCGGCGACCTCGTCGGCCCGCTCGTCCAGGTCGGCGCCGCCCAGGGCCAGCCAGCGTTCCAGGCTCTGCGCGTACGCGTCGTCCGCGCCCGGCGCCCCGTCGACCAAGCCCTGGGTGGCCTCGTCCATCGTCCGCTGGACCTCGGCGACGCCGGTGCGGCGGGCCAGGAAGGCGCGGATGGACTCGCCGGGGCGGCGGTCGGGCTCCTGGGGCAGGTGGCCCACGGACGCGCTGGGCGGGGAGAGCCGGAGTTCGCCGGTCTCCGGGGTGTCGAGGCCCGCGAGGAGGCGGAGCAGGGTGGACTTTCCCGCGCCGTTGGCGCCGACAAGGCCGATGACGTCGCCGGGGGCGACGACCAGCTCCAGGGCGGAGAACAGCGAGCGGTCGCCGTGGCCGGCGGCGAGGTTCTTGGCGACGAGGGTTGCGGTCATCAGGGGGTCGAGTTTAGGCGAGGCCCGGGGCCGGATCGTCCGGCGCCCGGGTGGTCGCACCCGGCCCGCTCGGCGCACCCGGTCCGCTCAGCCCGCCAAGCCCGCTCAGCTTCTCCGGGTTGAACTGGAGGCGCATGTTCTGGATCACGCCGTCGGCCAGGTCGTAGGTCAGACAGCCGCCGATGTAGTCACCCACCTTGATCAGGATGCCCAGATCGCCGTTGATCGTGGCGGGCTCCAGCGTGACGCCCGTCAGCACGGGCTTCGCCAGGACGCCGAGGAACCAGCGCGCGACATGGCAGGAACCGTGCGGTGACCTGGCGGCGCTGGTCCGCATCGGTGTCGAAGCGGGGGCGGCGCGCCTGGACGTGCGCGCGGGCCCGGTGGGCGATCTGCCGGACGGTGGCCTCGGGACGTTCGTCGACGGTGTCGGCCATCTCGCTCTCCTCCGCGATGTCGGGTGACGTGAGCATGGGTTCGGGGAGCCACGGGCCGATGTAGGTCTCGCGGGTGGCCCGCGCCGAAGTGAGCCGGTTGAGCGACAGGTTGGTGACCGTGCGTACCAGGTACGCCTTGGGGTGCCGGACGGCGTCGCGGTCCGCCGAGTTCCAGCTCGGCCAGGCGTCCTGCAGGACGTCCTCGGCATCGGCGACGCTGCCCAGCATCCGGTAGGCGGTGGAGTGCAGCAGCCGCCGGTGCTCGAGGAACGGGTCAGGTGCGGGCGTGGCGTCGGTCATCGGGGCATGCTCCCAGGGGGTTGACGGGGTGCCTGGGCGTACGCGTCCCGCGACGCCCTCTCTTCACTTGCGGAGGCGGGCCGCCCGTACCGCGGTGACCACGATCCAGAGGATCGCCGTGAAGCGGCCGAGCGGGAGGAGCGGCATCAGCGGCTCGCTCACGAAGGTGACGACCGACAGGAGCGCGAGCGCGGCCGACGTCAGGCCCAGGACCGTGGTCCAGCGGGGGGCCGACGTACGGAAGGCGAGTGCGCTCGCGCCGACGACGATCCCCAGGAACGGGACGTGGGCCGGGCCGCCCGCCATGAAGGTGAGGTCGTGCAGCGTGTGCAGGGTGTCGCCGCTCGCGTCGAACACGGGGATGGCGAGACCGATGAGCGCACAGGCCGCAAGGCCCGCGGCGGCGCAGAGGCCGGCGGCCCTCACGAGCCCCGCCCTCGCGGCCCTCTTGGCCAGCGCCAGGACGAAGGCGACCAGCGGCACGACGGACAGCAGTTGCAGGATGCCCATGCCGAGGACGACGCCGCCGTTGTCGGCGAAGTACGCCTCCGCCACCTTGTCCGCGTCGAACGGCGACGGGTAGGTGGCACTGCCGGCGAGGCCGGAGAAGACGAGGCTCGCGAGGAAGAGGACGGCGAAGCCGACTCCGGTGAGGGCGAGGCGGTTGGACGCGGGCGCGGCCACTGTGGCCCGCGCGGGGGAGGTGACAGCAGACATCTGGCTAACTCCTGGGTGAGGATGGGGTGTTGGTGACGTCGTGGTGCGGCGGCGACATCACGAGGATCGCGGTTCGTGCCGCGTACCGCGTCGTACGAGGGGCACGACCCCGGCTGCTCCCTACGTCGTATCCGCGGGCCGCGCCCTGCGCTCAGCGGCGTACGCGGCAGCAGCGGCCTCATGCGCTTGCCGAGGCGGTAGAGCTTCAGCGGGCTGCCGCTGATCGTCTCCTTGTAGGCGACGGCGGGCCTGCCGTGCAGGAGCCGGCGGCGCGGGGTGTCGTCGGCGCGCGTGAACTGGATGACGGCATCGCGGCGGCCGAGGCTGAGGGGCTGGTGGAAGTAGCCGAAGCGGAACGGCTTGACGGCCTTGCCGCGCAGCCGGCGGGCCAGCGCGTCGGCGGTGTACGCGGCGACGGGGAGGCCGCTCTGGCAGGTGCCGTGGAGACCTGCCCCCACGCCTGACGGACGGCGGCGGCGTCGCCGATCGCGTGGATCTCCGGGTGCGAGGTCGAGCGGAGGGTGGCGTCGACCAGGATGAGGCCGCGCCCGTCGACGGCGATTCCGGAGTCCGCCGCGAGGGCGGAGACCCGTACGCCGGTGGTCCACAAGCACACGTCGGACGCGATGTGCCGGCCGTCGGCCAACTCGACGCCGTCGGGCGGGACTTTGGTGATCGCGGAGCCGGCGCGCAGGGTGATGCCGAGGCGCCCGAACGCTGCGTGGAGGTGGGCGCGCGCCTTCCGGCCCATCATGGCGCCCGGTTCGCCGCGGCTGATCAGCGTGACGCGCAGGCCCGGGTGGCTCTCGGCGATCTCGGTGGCCGCCTCGATGCCGGTGAGGCCGCCGCCGCACACGGCCACGGTGCCGCCGTCGGCTGCCAGGCGGGCGAGCCGGGTGGCGAAGTGGTGTGCAGCGGCAGGGCTGTTGAGGGTCTCGGCATACTCAGCGGCGCCCGGCACCGCGTCGGCGTCGGTGTCGGTGGAGCTGCCGATGGCGTACACGAGGCTGTCGTAAGGCAGCTCGGCCGCGCCCTCCGGCGTCCGCACCGCCACTGTCCGGCCCGTGATGTCGATGCCCGTCGCCGTGCCCCGCACGAACTCGACGCCCGTTCCCGCCAGGAGTTCGGGGATCTGATGGTCCGCCAATTCCTGTCCGGCGGCGACCTGATGCATCCGCAGCCGTTCGGTGAACCGGCCGACGGGTTGACCAGCATGACGCGGGCGCCGGTCCGCCGGGTGCGGCGGGCCAGGCGGATCGCGCACAGCAGTCCGGTGTAGCCGCTGCCCAGAGACGAGCTCGGCGGGCGTCCCCGATCGCCGCCCC
>NZ_JBFBJK010000049.1:0-38264 GCF_040686095.1 Streptomyces sp. NPDC086554 | reverse complement strand
GCCGCCGTACCCATGGCCAATTAGGAGAATTCCGGATGGAGAATTACTTGGCGCTCAAACCACCCCAGATGAGGAAAAACTTGACCGTCGACACCATGCTCAGGCGCCAGTCCGGCTGCCAGAAGGGTGACCGCAGGCCCTCGTGGCTGCTGTCGTCGACCACCCCCTCGGCGACCAGGAAGTCGGCCGGCTTGGTCAGGCTCCAGGTCGAGAACGGCAGGCCGTGCTCGGCCGGCGTGGACTTGGCGATCTTCTTGATCTCCCGGCGCTCAGGCCGGGTGAAGGCCCTCGGCCGCCCGCCCACGTACTTCGGACAGAGCGAGTCGAAGCCGTCAGCGTTGAAGTTGTGGATCACATCCCGGACCCGGTCCGCGCTGGTGAACGTCACCTCGGCGATCTTCGCCACGGGCATGCCCTGCGCGGATAACAGCACCATCTGCGCCCGGCGCCAGGTCACCACCGACCCAGTGCCCCTACGGATGATCCGCAGCAGCCGCCTGCCCTCGCCGTCATCGATCTCACGGACCCGCACGCGCTCTGCCACCCGGCGCAGCTTGCCGGACGCGCGCCGCCGAAGTGGAATCCGGACGGCGCATCACCTCACCACAGCACAAGGGTCGCTGATGCGGCGCTAGCCGAGATTCAGAACCTCATCGTCCGCGTGCGTGCCGAACTCGGCGACCCGCACCTCCGCGATGTGCTCGTACCGGCTGATCCGGTCGGTCCACTCCGCGTCGACGCCGAACGCCACCTGCGCGAAGCCCACCCGCCTGACGGCCTCGGCCAGGCCCGGATCGCCAGGCGCCAGCAGCCGCACCGGCGCGTCAAGTGCCACGGTGTGCGGCGGCACGAAGTACTCGTCCGGCAAAACGGTGCGCGCATGGACGAGCGCGCCGACAGCGACAACCGAGCCGGCCCCCAACCGTGCGCACTGCAGTACCGTCGCCGCGGTCGCCACATAGACGCACCTGCCGACCTCGCAGCCCAGCAGCGTGGCATGCGGCCCCACGAAGACGTGATCGTCGACAAGCACCGGCTGATCGCCGGCGACCGCAGACCCGCGCAACACTGCGTTCTCGCAGATCACCGCCGCCTCCCCGACCTCGATCCGAGACCCCTCGGCATCGAGCACCGCACCGTACATCACCCGCGCCCTCGGCCCCACGCGGACATCACCGACGAGCGTGGCCGTCGGAGCGACGTAGGCGGTGGGATGGACCTGCGGTTCATGCCCGCGGTGCCGGATGCGGATTCCCTGCGCTTCAGCGATCATGAGCGGATTCTCGCCCGACCGACCGCGAACATGCTGGCGGATTTCCGACGTCACGTTCGCCGAGACATGCGCCATCCGCGATCTGAGGCACTACAGGGCCAACGTTGGCTGATACGGCACTAGAACCCGGTGAGGATCCTGGTCTCGTGCGCCGTGAGACCCCGCTCGACCTCCGCCGCCGAAGGGCGGCACACACGCGCGCGGCACCCCCAACGACCGGCGCTTCGAGGGGGGTTGACCAGATTGGACGTGCCTTTTCCGTTTCCCTGTCCAGGCCCCCGGACGCACGGTCCGGGGGCCCTCTGCGTCCCGGAGACGTCCTCACCCCGTCGGCAGCGGGCAATCGACTCGCCAGAACTCCAGAGACGCGGCGGGTTGCCGCGCTAACCCTCTGTCGTGCAAACACCCCGCTCAAGCCCCATGCCGACAAAAGTCCCAGGTCGCAGCCTACGAATGGGCTGTTTCCGGCGACGAGGACGGTCTCCGCCTCCGGCACTTGCGCCGCTAAGAACCCATCTTTGAACCCTGATCATGCTGTCAAGGGGGTGACTTTGGGTGCGGTGTGTCGTTGCGGAGCTGCGCCGTACGAACTTCTGGATGCCGCGCTGCGGGAAACAGCCTCGTGTCAAAGGCAGTTGGAAGGCATTGCTGTAGCTCTGCCTCCTGCCATGCTGGTGGGGCGGCATCCTAAGGCTTGTCCCGTAAATGATCTTCGTGGCTGGGAAGCTCCCGGCTATCCGTCGAGGATGAGGTTGTGCAGGCGGGCGATGCCGAGCATGGCGTGGTGGACACCGTCGCCTTTGAGGCGGCAGTCGCGGAGGATCTTCCACGTCTTCATCCGGGCGAAGACGTGTTCCACGCGGGCGCGGACCTGTTTGTGGGACTTGTTGTGCGCTGCTTTCCAGTCGGGCAGGTCTTCGCCTCTGCGGCGCCGGTGCGGCATGACGAGTCCGGTGCCCTGATAACCGCCGTCGGCAATCGTGGTGGTGCGGCCAACTGCGGCCCTGGCGCCGGATTCCTCCCATGCCTTGCAGTCGTTGCGGTTGCCCGGCAGTGGTCGGCCGACCACAACCACCCGGCGGGTGTCGGCGTCGATGACGACCTGGTGGTTGGTGGAGTACCGGTAATTCTTCGACTGCTCGGCTACCTCGTGGTCGCGGGTGGCACCAGGGTGCCGTCCACGATCAGCATGGTGTCCTTGGCGAACCGGCGCCGCGGCTGCAGGGACATCAGCGGGCCGAGTTGGACGATGATCCGGTCCGCCGCCGACTTCGAGACCCCAAACAGCGGGTCTAGCTGGCGCACCGTCAAGTTCGTACGCCAGTAGGCCACGACCAGCAGCACCCGGTCCTCCAGGACCAGACTCCACGGGCGTCCCCGCCGAACCGCGTCGGCGCCCTCACGTCGCAGTGCGGCCACCAACTTGCCGAACCGGCGCGGGCTCAGTCCAGAGAACGGGGCTATCCAAGACGGCTCCGACGCCGTAATCACACCAGCCACACCGTGATCATCCCGCCTGTGGCTGGCAGCCCCTGGTGAGCCGGCACGGAGCTCGCGTCGAGGTCCGAGTGGCGGGTCCATAAGATCATCGCATGAACTGGCTGACGCTGCTTTCCACACTGCTCGGTGCCGTTGTCGGAGTCGGATCGACCCTGCTGGCTGATCGTGCACGATGGGGGCGCGAGGTCCAGTCCCAGGCGGTGGAGCGTAGGCGTGAGCTCTACGGCGAGTTCCTCACGGCTCTCAACCTTGCTCAGGAGTCGCTGTTCGCGGTGGCCTACGGCCGTCATCCCGCCGAGCTGTCGCGGGATCTCGCCGCGCGCGCAGCCTTCGGTAATCACCAGGTCTATGCCGTGCGGGAACGACTTGCCCTGTCGGGTCGTGAACAGGTTGTGGCCGTTGCTGACACGGCGTTCAACCGGCTGAAGGCGTTCCGCGACGTCGTCGGTTCCGGGGCTATGCCCGACTCCTCGGAGCTGGCGGACGCCATTCAGTCCTACGGTGCCGTCCTGCGCGAACTGCGCCACGCCATGCGAGACGAGCTCGGCGAACCACGCCTGGAGACGGATGTCTCCAACTGACGGACCCCCGCGCACGGTTCACTGACAGAAGGTGTTGCGGGTTGGGGGCCCGGAGGCCGGAACCGTCGCAACCACCTCGCGGTCGTGCTGCGTGGCTACGGCCGACATCAGCCCGTCCCTACGCTGGCTGCTGTGAGCCGGAAGAATGCGGACAGGCTCACGCCCGGCGGGACCATCTACGGACAGACCGCCCACCTGCGTCCAAATAACGGGACAGCCCTTAGCTGCGCGCCCGCGCATTGTTCTCGTAGGGTGTTGCTGGTGTTTTGGAGAAACAGCCGAGTGCCGGGCAACGCCTTGATCGCCCGTCATATGCGAGTATTTTTCGACCGCTTGCCCCAGGAGGCTCGCTCATCCCCGGAACAGGTTGCTCAAGCGTACGGGGAACATCTGTTCCATCGTCGGCGCCGTGAGCTGGTCGACGAAAAACGTCTGGCCCAGTCCCCGTTTCACGTCGGAATTTGCGTGGACGGCGCGGAATTCGTCCACATCGCCAAACGCGCAACCCTTGTCTCCGACACTCTTTTGCTTTCCCACAACGGACTCGGTCCAGCCCGCCGCGTCTGTGAGCTGTCCCGGCGGGGCACCGAGCACCCCACAGCAATTATGCCCCTCACTGGCGACGGTGATCGCGTAGGCACGGCCAGCACCAGCAGCACCAGCTTCACCCTTATGCACGAGTCCTTGTCCATGCACTGTCCCGATCTCAGCGCGCTGGGGGCGTGGCTGACCGAAGCCGAACCCTTGCTGAGGGCCGGGCTGGCCTGGTACCTACCCAGCTATACGGTGGTCCGGGGTTCGTCGTACACCTACTACTCCAGCAGCCGCCACCACAACTACACGGAACCGGAACGCGCAGTGAGCGTTCCGAGCGCCCTCGACTTCCTGGTCCAGACAGGACGGGTCGTCAGTGAGAGTGACCTGTGCCCTCCGCACCCGCTCAAGAGCGATGTCGTCCGTCCAGTGCTCACCATGGACCTCCCGTTCCTTGAGGGGGTCGGCATGGCCGACTTCAGCAAGATCACCATGCAGGAGTTCGACGCATACCGCTCCTTCCAGAGCTTCCTGCGGCAAGAATTCCTCAGCCTCGACACGGCACTGAACGCCATTGAATCCGAACGTGAACTGATCCGAATCGCGCACCACATCGAGGATGAAGCCAGAGGCATCCGCTCACAGATGGCAACTGTCCGGCGCAAGCGAGCCGTCGCCGTTTCGGGGGCGGTCGTCGGCACCATCGGAGCCTCCCTCGTCGCCGTGTATGGACCGGCCTTCCAGGCAGCCGCCACTGCCCTGGGAGCCGCTGGCGCAGGCGGTATTTGGGGCATCATCCAAAGCGCCGCCGACAACAGCCCGCGCACCCTGCGCGACAGTCCCTGGTACTACGTCTGGGTCCTGGCTCGTAGCAGCGAGAGATACCAGTAGGTCCCGGGAAATGGCACAGCACCCCTGCGCCCGCGCTCCGCGTGAACGACTACTGACGAAATCCTGATACACGATGCCGTCAGTAGATCTCATTCCTCCGCTTGCGGTAGTTCGGCAAGGGCATTGCGGAGTGATTCCGCCCGCTTCACACGCATGTTGCGTTGGCAGGCCGTTCGGGCGCGGGCCCCGGCGGGAGGATGCTGCCGCTACCGGGTGGGGCGGGCGTTGTGGCACATGGCGTCGCGCACACAGAGACAGCAGCTAGACCCACTGCAGTCCTCGACGGCCACGGTTGTATCGGTGGTGGTCATCGCCTGATCGGGTTCTTGAACGTCCAGACATAGGGAGGCTTGCCGTCCTTGGGAGCCCAATGCACGGCGAGCTCCTTGGCTCCCTTGGGAACCATGCACGTCTGGCATATGACGTGACTTCGTCCCGGCTTCCAGTTCACGATGTCCATGTCCTTCTCGCAGCCGGGGGCGTCGTCAAGCGCGTAGGCGAGGTTGGAGCCGGGGGTGCCGTCCGCATAGATCTCGACGATGTCGCCGACGTTCGGATAGGTATTGAAGACAACTCCGCCCCTGCTCGTGTACTTCACATGCGCGACGACAGGCACATAGCCCGTGACCTTCTTCGGGTCGGACATGGATTCGGCGTCCGCCTTCGTACCGACGGTCACCTTCTGCGCCACGGCGGTGTATGTGATCTCCCCTTCGTCCTCTTCGAAGGCCGCGGTGACGCTCTCACCGGCACTCAACTGGCGCCCGGCGGCTTTACTGGCGCCGCCCTTGGACCTGCTGCCACTGTCCTCGTCAGGTCCTGCGCAGGCGGTCAGGGCTATGGCCAGGATGGACACGGGGGCGGCCGCGCGCAGCCACAGCAGCTTCCGGTTTTGCATGGTCTCGTCTCCTCGAAACGTAGTCCGTGGCCTGCGACTTCGATCGAGCAGTCCGTCCGGAGCGGGGCGACCAGCCTATCCAGGCGGCTCAGGCTGCTTGGGCGGCAGCCACTGACCGGGGTGCTGCCGCGTTGGGGTGGGCGGTGGGACGGGTAATCCGGCGGGTCATGAGCGTGATCGCGGCGAGCGTGAGCATCGCTTCGGAGTGCTCGGGCAGCGTCTCGTAATCCCGGACGTTGCGGCGTGCGTGCACCAACCACGCCAGCGACCTCTCAACCACCCACCGACGCGGCAGAATCACGAACCCCTGAGCACCCTTGGGCCTGCTCACGGTCTTGATTGTCAGGTGGAGGAACGCCTTCGCCCAGTCCACGAGCTTGCCTGCGTAGGCCAGGTCGGCCCAGATGATGGTGATTTCGGGGTGCATCAGCCGCAGCCGGAAGAGGGCTTCGCGGGCTGCCACGCTGTCGTGCATGTCGGCCGGGGTGACCATCACGAACAGCGGGAGCCCCTTCAGGTCCACGATGACGTGTCTCTTGCGGCCCGGCGTCTTTTTGCCCGCGTCGTATCCGGAGGTGGAGCGCGGGACGGTGGCGGCGACCTTGACGGACTGCGAGTCGATCACCGCCGCCACCGGGTGCGGGGAGGTGCCCGTGGACCGGCGGATCCGGCGCCGCAACTGGTCACGGATGAGGTTGAAGACCCCCCGGGCGGACCAGCGGCTGAAGAACCCGAACACCGTCTGGAAGGGCGGGTAATCCTGCGGGAGGGCGGACCATTTGCAGCCGGTGTCGACGAGATAGCGCAGGGCGTCAACGATCTCGCGCCGCGGATGGGCCTCTGGCCGACCGCCGCGCGGGGTCTGGCAGGCCGGCACCGGCAACAAGGGCTCGATGAGCAGTCATTCCAGGTCCGTGGTGTCCGAGGGGTAGCGCCGCTGCCGCATCGCGCCTGCCTCCCTTTCCGTCAGGCGATCAGGTCGAGGGTGGACTCGACGGAATTGAGCTGGGCGACAATGTGCCGCACTCGCTTGTCCTCTGGGTCCAGGGCAGCGTGTGGGGCGATGGTGCCGGTGATCAGGCGACGGACCTCCGTGAGCAGCACGTGCACCCGGGCCGTCTCGTAGGACTCCAGCTCGTTCGGGTCCGCGCTGAACGCGTAGCCGTCTGCCCTGGTGTAAATCACCGGTGGCCAGCCCTTCTTCGTGATGATGTCGCGCATCATCGCCATGCCCGACTGCACTTGACTGCGGGTGAGTTCGGTGGCCCGCATCAACTGAGGCATGTGGAGACCTGCCGGGCGGGCCTGCATAAGCGCTCTGAAGATCGCTTCCGCGTGCTTGCGTGCCGCGTCGCCCCGGTGCCGTGACCGGGGCATTCCTACTCGCCTCGCAGGAGTTTCGCGAGCTCCTCGTCGACGTCGACCTGGCCGGTGTCCACGGCGGTGAGGATCCACTCGCAGGTCGCGCGGACACGGTCGACGTTGCGGTGCACCGTGTCGCGTTCGTCGTCGGAGAAGGGCCGCTCACGCAACGAGGGGACGATCCGGCCCGTGGCCGCGACGAACCGCTGGCAGGCCCCGACCAGGTCGAGGAACTCCAGGGCGTGGTTGATCCGGCGCACGGTCGGCTCGAACGGCTCCTCGGCGCCTTCGAGCTGCTGCTCGTGAGCCTCGCGCAGCTGGCGGGACTGCTCGACCTGAGCGTGATTTACCTGGTGCCGGGCGGTGTCGTCGGTCATGGCCTTGAACGCCACCGATGGACGCCGCAGAAGATCGGTCGCCACCTGCGCGGCAACCTGCTCGTCGGCGACCAGGTCGTGCACGGCCTCGACCTTCTCCTGAGCCGTCTCCGGGCCCGGCCCGTGGTAGCCGACCCGCTGCCGGGAGGTCTCCGGTGTCCACCGCCGTTTGCCGGTCCGTTCGTCCAGCGGCGGGTTCTTGACCGCCGCCCACCGTTCCTCGTCGTCAGAGATCGCGGCCAGGGTCTGGTGGGTACTGAACGCCACTCCAGAGCATCGGTGCTGCTCAGGCCACCGGCTGGCCACCCACCGATACGACTTCAGGGTGTTGTAGGGAACGTTGACGTCTTCCGACAGCCGGTGCAGCCATGCCGACACCCCGAACAGGTCGTCCCGCACCGACCGGCCGCCGTGATCCTGCATCGGGACGACTTCCAGCGCACCGTCGCCGATGATGAACGAACTCTTCGACAACTTCTCGACGGCCTCGCGCAGCCTCTCCACGATCTGCCCATAGCGCTCGATGCTGACGCTACCGATCTGCTCTGTACTGGGCACGGCACCCACCCCCTGCCAGGCCGGAGCACGGCCCCATGACCGTGAAGGGGAACCCCGGCCCGCCCGGTACGGGCAGAGTCCGCCCGCCGCCGTACCCCGGAAAGGCGTACCGCCGCGGCGCGCGAGGCACCCGAAAGCTCTCCGCAAAGCCCGCTGCCGGGCCACTGCGAACGGAGAGCCCGGTGCGTACGGAGTCCTCCACTGAGGCGCGTGTACGAGATCAACAGGGGTTCAAAGATGGGCTCTAACCACCCGCTCCCGCATGCTGCCTCCCTGTCCGGCCCGATGCCCGATGCCCGACGCTCAACGGGCAGGGCCCGCACTCCCGTTCCGTCCCGCCCGTACGCACCGCCGCGTGCGGACGCACCCGGACCCAAAGGACCGCCACCATGACGACCCAGCCGACCCCCCACCACTCCGGCCCGCGGCCGCAGCACGAGGAACCGCACACGGACGGCGCCCTCGACCTGCGCACTGCCCTCCTGCTGCTGGCCGGGGGCGGGGCGACGTACGTGGCCTTCCAGCACCCCGGCGCCGGGGCCGCGCTGCTGGTCGGCGTCGCCGTGGTGACGGCGCTGCACCTCCTGCTGGGGCGCCGGTGAACGCACCGGCCGACGGGCGTGGCCGCGCCCGTCGGCCCAGGCTGGAACCGTGCCGGAGTTTCCCTCGACGTCGCGCTCGCCCGGGCCGTACCGGTCCTGCCGACCGGTCGGTGCTGGTGGTACGAGCCCAAGTTCGACGGGCACCGGCTGGTCGCGCACCGCACCGTGGACACGGTGCGCCTGCAGGCGCGCTGCGGACGCGAGGTCACCGCCGTATGGATGGACCTGGCCCTTGCCGTGCTCGCGCTCCCCGAAGGAGTATTGCTCGACGGCGAGGCCGTCGCCTGTTCCTCATCACCGCCGTCGAACCAGCCCTTCGGGCCCTGTAGACGTCCTGTCCACCACAGAGGCGCTTCGGCTCAATTGGCCCCGCACACCACGGCAAACGCACCAGGCTGGGGACGGGCAGGGCCCGCACTCGGCCGCGGCGGGTCCGCGCGGACAAGGCGTACGCCTCTCGCAAGAACCGCGCCTACCTGCGACGGCGTGGCATCCGCTGCACCGTCCCGGACAAGTCCGACCAGGCCCGCAACCGCAAGAAACGTGGCTCGCTTGGCGGTCCTCTACGAGGCGACCGTCCTTGTCGCGGCCATCAACGAGTGGCTGTGACCAGCACATTCGATCCACGCCCTAGTTGGGGGGTGACTCGTCGGCGAGCTGGTTGCTGCGGTCGATCTCCGGCATGTGCGTCTCGGCCCAGATCCGCAGGGCGGAGAGCGGTCTTTCGAGGGACAGGCCGAGCTCGGTGAGCCGGTAGTGGACGGCGGGCGGCACGGTGGGTTCCACGCGGCGCGCGACCAGGCCATCGCGGACCAGGCTCTGCAGGGTGACGGACAGCATCTTCTGTGAGATGCCCGGGATACGGCGCCGCAGTTCCGCGAAACGGAGCTCGCCCGGAGCCTCCTCGGCCAGCACCTTGACGGCCATCGACGTCCACTTGGTGCCGATGCGGTCGAGCAACTGGCGGGTCGGGCAGCGCGGATCCAGCAGGTCACCGCGCTTACCGGGCCGCTGCTCGCGTCCGTCGGGCTTCGATGTGGTCACCCGGGGCTCACCACCTGAAGGGAAAGTGCCGTCTTGGGCGGATAAGCATAGTTCCCTAACGTGACCTAGTCACCATCACTCACCACACCTGGAGCCCCTCCATGCCCGAGCTGCGACGCGTCCCCGCCAACGGTGTCGAACTGAACGTCGCCCTCGCCGGATCAGGCCCGGCCGTCCTGCTGCTGCACGGCTTCCCGCATACCTGGGAGCTGTGGACGGACGTCATGGCCGATCTGCCCGGCCGCTACCGCGTCATCGCGCCGGACCTGCGCGGGTTCGGCGCGAGCAGCCGGGCCGCCTCCGGGTACGACGCGGACACCCTGGCCGAGGACGCCGCGGCGCTTCTCACCACGCTCGGCGTGTCCTCGGTCGCCGTGGTGGGCATCGACGCGGGCACCGCGCCGGCCTTCCTCCTCGCCCTGCGCCGCCCCGGTCTCGTCCGGCGCCTGGTCGTCATGGAGTCCCTTCTGGGCAGGCTGCCCGGCGCCGAGGACTTCCTCGCCGACGGGCCGCCGTGGTGGTTCGGCTTCCATTCCGCCGCGCCCGGCCTTGCCGAGACCGTGCTGGATGGCCACGAGGCCGCCTACGTCGACTGGTTTCTGAGCGCCGGCACGCTCGGCGACGGGGTGCGCCCCGCCCTCCGGGACGCCTTCGTCCGCGCATACACCGGCCACCAGGCGTTGAACTGCGCGTTCTCGTACTACCGGGCCCTGCCCGAGAGCGCGGCACAGATCGAGCAGGCGGTCGCCACTGCCCGCCTGACGGTGCCAACGATGGCGCTGGGCGCCCGGCCTGTCGGTACTGCGCTGGAACGCCAACTCCGCCCGGTCACCGACGATCTCACCGGACACGTCATCGAAGACTGCGGCCACATCATCCCGCTGCACCGGCCGCGCGCCCTGCTCACGCTGTTGCATCCGTTCCTGGCCGCTGAGGACGCGCCAGGGCGTGTTTGAAATGTCGATCAACGATGTCCAGGCCTTGATCGACATTTCGAGGACCGAATAGCGTCGGGGTGGTGGAAACAACGCACCGGCCCGCCGCCCGGGCCATCTGTCTGGACGCTGCCCTTCTCCAGCGGCACGGCGGCTGATAACCCAACGGTGATATCCAGTCCGTCTTGGACGGCACAGGCAGCCTCTGTCCTGTGACTACGAACCTTGACCGATTGCCGGCGAAGCCTGACGACCGGGCAGTTCGTGTCGCCGAAGCTTGACCGGACGGAATTGCGCGGCCCACACCGGACAACGCGGCTAGCGGGGCGTGGTGTCGTCGGCCCTGAACGGGCCGCCGTGGCCGGGCACGATCAGGTCCGCGGCGGTCAGCACCCGGAGCCGGGAGGCGCGCAACACCTCACGGTCGGGGGCTACTGGGTCGTCCGCCGGGCCGTCCGCGTGCCACCACAGGTCACCGGCGAAGGCGACCACGCCCGAGTCCGTGCCCGCCAGCAGCGTGATGTCCTCGGCACTGTGGCCCGGGGTGCGGATCAGCCGTAGCGACGGGGTGAGTTCGTAGCCCTCCGCGTCCCGGTTCCTCCACTGATCGCCCAGGTACTCCACCTTGTGGTCGTGCACCCGGGCCCGTCCGAACAGGCCCACGTTCATGGTGTTGTCCGGGTGGTGGTGGCTGAGCACCACGTCGGTGATGTCGTCGGGGCCGAGCCCCAACTCGTCCAGCGGGGCGAGGATGTGGTCGCGACTCGCCACCATGCCCGGGTCGAAGATCACATGCCGGCCGGCGTCGGATACGTAGGAGACGGTGGCGGCGACTCCGGGGCCGGTGGAGCCTACATATCCGGTGGTCAGGATCGTGTATACGGCGCTGCGGCCGAGCGGTGCGTCTGTCATGGCCTCAATCCTTCCGGGCAGGCCGATCGTCCACGAGTGGCACAGCTGCCATTGATCGCAGGATTAGTGCCACACTGCACCTGTGCCTCCCTTCGTGACCGTCGCCGCGTACGCCCCGCCCGGAGTCGGCATGCTCGCCGTCGGCATCGTCACCGAGGTCTTCGGCCCGCACGGCGCGACACTGCCCGGCTTCGACTTCGCCCTGTGCACCGACCGGCCCGGGCCGGTCCCCACTGACCTCGGGGTGCCGCTCACCATCACGCACGGCCTGGACCGGCTCGCCTCCGCCGATCTGGTGATCGCCCTGCCATGGGCCGGCTTCCGCACACCACCCGCTCCCGCCGTGCTCGATGCGCTGTCGGCCGCACACGAGCGCGGCTCACTGGTCGCGGCCCACTGCGTCGGCGCTTTCGCGCTCGCCGCCGCCGGACTGCTCGACGGTCGGCGGGCCACCACCCACTGGCGCTTCGCCGAACTGCTCGCCCGCCGCCACGCCGACGTCACCGTCGAACCCGACGCCCTCTACATCGACGAAGGACGCATCATCACGGGCGCGGGAGCCGCCGCGGGCTTCGATCTCTGCCTGCACCTGCTGAGGCGGGAGTACGGCGCCGCGATGGCCAACGCTGTTGCCCGGGACATGGTGCTGCCCTCCCACCGCGACGGCGGGCAGGCGCAGTACCTGGCCGCCCCCGTCCCCGAAGACTGCCGCGACGAACGTCTCGCCGAGGTACTCGCCTGGGCCCGCGAGAACCTCCATGAGCCGCTTCCTGTCGCGGAACTGGCCCGGCGTGCCGTGATGAGCAAACGCTCCTTCGCCCGCCGCTTCACCGCCGCGACCGGCACCACCCCCCACGCCTGGCTGCGGAGCCTGCGTCTGAGCAGCGCCGAAGAACTCCTGGAGACCACGGACCTGCCGGTCGAGGAAATCGCCCACCGCGTCGGATACGGAAGCGCGGCCGTCCTGCGCGAACAATTCGTACGCCGCCGGGGAGTACCGCCCCGCTCCTACCGCCGCTCCTTCACGAACACGCCCTAACGAACAAGCCAAGCCAACGCCGCTCCGAGCAACACCGCCTCCCACTCCCCCAGATGCCTCGCCGCGGCATCTTTGTTCACGAGAACGAGCAGCAGATGTGTCCTCCGGTGTTGGGGCTGGCATCTGAACGTATGGCGGTCCGCCGGGTGCTCGGCCTCGGGGACATCGGTACAGCTGTTGGCGCTGAGAACAATCATGGTCCGATCGGTGCGAGGGTGCTCCGTTCAGCCGGGCTCCACCGGGAGCCACAGTTCGGCGTCGGCCTCGGTCTTCTCCGGCGACAGGCGGGTGCGCAGGATCTCAGGGCCGGTGCGGGTGCGATACGGGTTCGACGGGAACCACTCGGTGAACACGTACCGCCACAGCTCCTGGATGGCCTGCGGTGCCGGTCCGGAGGTGGTGAAGACCGCCCAGGTGCCGGGCCGGGACGGCCAACGTGGTCGTGCCCTCAAGAGCGGCCGCGGAGGTGATCACGCCGTGGTGGTAGTCGAGGTCGGTGCCCTCGGCACGGCTGGGGTCCATGCCGTCACAGACCGCGACGATGCCGTGCGGCTCCTGGTCCGACAGCTTCTCCAGGCGCTCCAGGGGCTGTGGGTCGATCCCACGGACAAAGTCCGTGATCGCCTGGTTCGGCCCGGCATGCACCAGCGGTACCCGGGTCTTGAGCCCGGCGACGGTGAAGGCCGCCTTGTCCACGACGCGGTATCGCATACTGCTGCCCCCTTCGATGGTGAGGCGGAAGGCCATCCGGGACTGGGAGTTGAGTGCGGCGCCGGTACGCCGGGCCTCGCCCGGTCCGATGCCGTGCATGGCACGGAACGCCCGCGCGAATGCCTCGCCGGAGCTGTAGCCATAGCGCACCGCGATCTCCAGCAGCGTGTCGCGCCCCGCGAGTACTTCGGCGCCCGCGAGAGTAAGCCGGCGACGCCGGATGTACTCCGGCAGCGGCATTCCCGCGCGCGGAGAACATCCGGCGCAGGTGGTGCTCCGAGGTCGCCGCGATGCGTGCCGGCTCGGCTACGTCGATGGCCGGTCCAACTGGCGCTCGATGTGCTCCATGGCCTGGTTCAGCCGCTCCAGCATGCCCGTTCCCTTGTCCTTCCCCTTTTCACCACCGCCTTGACAGCGATGGTCGTGAAGCACGCCTATTCGGCGCTGCGGTCGGTGCCGTCTCCGTCCGGACCGGGGGTGTTCTGTCCCAGGCCTCGGCGGATCGCGATCTCCACGGGTGAGTACGCGCCGTCGGCCCGCTCCAGTTCGTACGGTGCGGCCGGCATGAGCGGCGGCTGCGCCATAAAGCGCGGTCGCACCCCATGGTGTGGTTGCGCCGCGTGCACCAGGAACGGATGGCACAGGAAGACGTCGCCAGGGGATCCGGTGGCAAGGGCGAGTGGCCGGTGGTCGGACGCCGCCACCAGATCGGGGGCGAGGGCCAGCCCGCTCGCCCCGTCCTCCCCGTACTTCTCCAGCACCTTCGGTACGTCGAGGTGCGAGCCGACCCGGATCCGGGTCGGGGCGTCCTGTTCACCGACCTCGCTGAACAGGAACAGCATCAGCAGCGCCCGGCCCTGGGAGCGCAGATTCGTGAAGTACCAGCTCTCGCCCTCCGGCAGATAGCTCCCCTCGATGTGCCAGCCCGCGTCGTCCGGCTCCTCCTCGTGCGGGAAGCGCAGCGGGAACGTGCCCAGCGAGTAGCGCGGCTCCCAGCGTCCCGCGCCGACGAGCAGGTCGTACGCGCGGTGCAGGGACGGGGAGTTGGGGGCGGCGGCGAACGGCCCCTGCGCCATGCCGCCCACCCAGTGCACGGGCTGCGTCCACGTCGACGGGTCGTCCGGGTCGCAGCCCGTCTCTCGCCACAGCAGCCGCGCGCAGTCCGCGGCCACGCGCGGCGCGACAGCGCCCTCCACCTTTACGAAGCCGTCGCGGAGGAAACGGGATACCAAGGTCGTGTCATCCATGCCCCCATCGTGTGGCGACACCGGCCCTGGTCACCCGACATTTTCCGCACCGCCTTTATCGGGTGATCACCGGAGCGCGGTCAGGCGGCGCGCGCCACCTACCCGGCCGTGATCGTTCTCAGGGCCAACGGCTGTGCCGGTGTTCCCCGAGGCCCGTGCTTCTGGCGGGTCTTCACCCGGATCTCGCGCGAGGGGTTCGGGAGCGGCGGTGCTCTGCCCCGGGAGAGCCAAGGGCAGCACGGCCGTAATAGGAGCGGCCACCAGCACGGAAGTGATCTTCCTGTCCTGCCTAACGCCCCGAAATAATGATCAGAGAAGCGCCATGGCCTTGTTCTATTCCACCTGGAACACGGAGACCACACGGTCATCCACCCCACCAGGATCCGGGCCCCGAGGACTCACCTGCGACTTTGCTGTGCCCGCCGGGTACGTCACAAAGCCGGGACCGGGCGCTTCTCCGCATGGAGTGATCGCCCACGGGCGCACGCTCCACGTGGCGCCCTCCAGGTCACCGAGGTGCCCACGCGTTCTGCCAGCTCCGTCCTTCCCGGCACAGGGGGTGCGCACCAGTGCGTCCGGTGCCGCTCCCGATGGAGGCTGAACTCGCTTCGGATCAGCCAGAGTTGAGGGAGGACGTACCGTGTCTGTCGCTCGAACCTCGCACCGCCACCGCCGAGTCACCACAGCCGCCGTCGCCGCCACGATCCTTGCCGGGGCGGGCGTCGTCAGCGCCGGCGCCGAATCACGGACGTCCGCCGCGCCCTCCTCCAACGCCGCCACCCAGCGCGGCACCCTGCTCTCCGCCGAGTTGCTCCACACCCTCGCGTCGGCCAAGGACTCCGCAGCCGAGCTCACCGCCTCCGGGTACGACCCCGGCGCCGCCCGCCACGGCGTGGACGCGTACCGACTCTTCTACCGCACCATCGACGCGAAGGGCCAACCCACCACCGCCAGCGGGCTGTTCACCGTCCCGCGCGGGGCCCAAGGGCGTCTGCGGACCGTCTCGTTCGCCCACGGCACCGGCGTCCACCGCACCGACGCGCCCTCGATGCAGCGGAAGGTGTTTCTGACCGGCCCCCCCCCATCACGTACGCCTCCGCAGGCTTCGCCACCGTCGCGCCCGACTACCTCGGCATGGGCACGGGCCCGGGCAGGCACCCCTGGATGGACGTGCCGTCCGAAGCCACGGCCTCCCTCGATCTGCTCCGCGCCGCCCGCCAGTTCGCCCCGCGCACCGGACGCGCCCTGGACCGTGACGTCCTGGCCACCGGCTTCTCGCAGGGCGCGTCGGCTGCGCTCGGGCTCGGCAGGGCCCTCCAGGCGGGCGAGGACCGGTACTTCAGGCTCGGCGCCCTCGCCCCCATCAGCGGGGCCTACGACTTCGGGGGTGCGGAGATCCCGGCGCTGCTCGCGGGCGACAGTGAGCTGGAGCCGAGGTGGCGCGTGGTGTACGCCGCGTACACCTTGGTCGCCTTCGACCGCGTCCACGATGTGTACGACAACCCGGGCGAGGTGTTCCGCGACCCTGTCGTGGAGGAGCTGTTCGACGGTATGCACAGCGGCCCGCAGATGATCAACGCGCTGCCCCGCACGCTGGACGAACTGCTGACGCCGTACGGGCGCGATCTGCTGGCCCGACCCAAGGGCGGCCTCGCGGCCCGGCTGCGGAGCACCGACAGCGTGTGCAAGGACTGGAAGCCCAAGGCACCCATTCGGCTCTACATGGCGCAGGGCGATGAGCAGGCGACCGTCCAGAACACGGCCAACTGCGCCGCAGCCTTCCAGGGGAGGGGAATTGGGGTGCCGGTCGTCGACCTCGGCGCCGTCGACCACCAGAAGTCACGGCACCTCGGCTCGAACGTGCAGGGAACAGCGGAGGTGGTGCGCTGGTTCAGCACGCTCCGGACGGGCAGCAACCGATGACCCGTCCTCGCGCCGCTCCGGTGAGCACCTCGGTGACCTTTGTGACGTACCCGGCGAGATGGTTCAGGAAGGAATTAGAAGGCAGTTCGGGCGAGGCCGCCGGTCCAGGGGCCATCGAAGTCGGCTGCGGTGAGGGTGACGCCGGTCAGGACGCGTACGGCGAGGATGAGGCAGCCTTCGGGCTCCTCGGTGTCGGCTTCGCCGGTGGGTTCACAGTCATCGGAGGCGTCGAAGCCGGCCGCGGTGAGGGAGCCGACGACGGGATGGGTGGTGTCTACGCTGCCGGAGGGGCCGTCGAAGTAGCCGCCGGACAGTTCGAGGCGGCCGAGGACGGCGCCGTCGTGGGCGATGGTGGCCGTCTTCGTGTCGGGGTCGCGGTAGGCGCTGATGACGGTGTGGCCGTCGGCAGCGAGGGTGCGCAGGACATCGTCATCGAAGCCGATCCAGCTTTCGAATTCGACGGTGAGGGTCCAGCCGCCAGGCATTTCGTGACCGAGGACGAAGGCGCCTTCGCCCTGGTGCTCTTGGAGGAAGTGTGCGGCTTGGTTCAGGCCCTCGGGGCAGGGGACGGGGTTGGCGACGCCCATGAGTTGGAGGGTTTCGGTGAGTGAGTGGGGGGCGAGGGTTACGCACCAGCCTTCGCCGAACATCTCGTCCAAGTCCACGGTGTGGGGGCCTTCTTGCTCGGGTCCGCGGCCATTGTGTCCAGATGGCTGAGCCCAAAGGGTAGGTGGCGCACATGCCATGAGGTGGGGAAGTCCAAAGATCGGTCGTGCCGCATCCGTTCCCACTCGGCATCTGTCAGATCGCCCTGCCTCATGCCCACAACAACGCCCCAGGCACGGGACAGTCACATGATCGCCCGGACAGCTCCTGGTGACACCGTGTCCTGTGCCAACGAGCGCGGCCGTGCGCACAGCCGGCAGGGCCCGCCCGTGACTGGAGCCGGCCGCTGGACCGACAACTCCGTCGCGATGGAGGCGAGCCTGAAGCGTCCGCCGATCGGCTCGGTGCACTCACCCCTCCCTCACCCCCAGGTCTCACCGGTGACCAGATCGGTTCCGAAGTGCCGGGCAGCGACAGCTTCGATGGCCGGGCAGGGAGTGCCCTCGCCGAGCTTGAACGTATTGACCACGCAGGTCTGCACGGGATGCGTCGGCCCGCCCGACCGGCCGCCAGTGTTCGCCTCCAGCGGCCGGTGCTGCGGCGCGGCCAGGGCGAAGCACGCCAGCACGGTGCGCTCGTCCTTGTACCAATAGTGGTCCAGGACCGCGGGGTTGCTGAAGTCGAGGCAGTCGAAAGCAACGGCAATGTCCTGCTGCCCAAACGGAGCTGTGCGCAGCGCGGGCACAACATCGGCGAGGATCTCGCCGCGGGCCAGGAGCACAGCCCGCTCGACCGAGACGCCCCACGGTGGCGGCTCGCCGCCCGGGCCGCCATCGGGAACGCCGTCCTCGGACACGAGTTCCGTTCCGACGGCGGGCGGCTCGAACCGGGCCCGTCCCAGGACACTGGCCCAGCCCAGACCGGCGTTGACGCACAGCTTGCCGGCGAACACCGCCCATGGCGTGCGCACCAGTCGCTCCCTGCCGAGATCCACCACGAAGCGCTCGAACTCCTCCGCGGGGAGCAAGGCCGGAGTGGCGGGCGCAATGAAGGTGTCGGTCCAGATACCCATGCCATCGTTCTAACAACACCCCGAAGCCACGTCATCCAGATATCAGCGCAACCTGGACGCGGGGCTCAACCACAGGCGAGTCACCGTGCAGTGCTCGCCCCCCCGGTGCAGCAGCGGTGTCGGGACACGGGCTTCGAAGGCGCCTGCCATCCCCTGAGATGACGGTACGTCAGTAGATGCGGATGGAGTGCAGGCGAGAAGCGGACAGGCGTTGTACGTGGTGCCGGTGGGAGTGGCGAAATGGCCCACGCCGTGCCCGTGCCGCTGCCGTCCGCGCTCGTCGATCACCACGCTGACGACGTGGAACCAAGAACACCGAAGGCCAAGAACACCGAAGGCTTGGGCATGAACTCAATGACGTCGCCACGGCCCTCCGGCCTCACGGCCGACAGCGTGAAGTGACGCTGTGATGGGCACCGTAGGACTTTGCAGGAGTAACGGGGCAAGACCTTCTGTACCGCCGCTGCCAGGGACACGGGGCGAGGAGGTCCGAAACCTCCAAGCTGCCGGTTGGCTCATTCATCGCTACGGCAGACCCCTCCACCACGGCGCTACACGGCCAGATGACAGCCGTTCAGAGGGTGAACCCCATTCACACAGCCGGGCTGCCGCTACTGCAACTGACTCTCGCTCAGCTCACGTGAGGGAGGCTTCGAGGGCCGCCCGTTGGTGCGGAGGAAGGTGATCGCCCAGAGGGACCTTGCGGGGGCTGTGATCGCCTTCACAGATCCAGCTCCGCTCCTCCTCGTCGAACCACCAGCCCTCGGCGCCCCACATGGGGTGTCCCTGGAGCAGGTGCCTGGCCAACGACTCGCTCGGCTCAAGAGCACCCTGAGCGACCAGCGCCTGGACCACCGCGGTCACGGCCTCCTCCGGAACCGCGCCGTCGCCGAGAACCGGCAGAAGAAGGAGGAGACGGGCGTGCGGGTCGGTGACGCCCGCGGCGCCCGGTGGTGCCTCCAGCAGGGCGGCGAGCTCGGGCCAGCACAGCCCGGGACCAATGCGGTCCTGATCGTCGCTGGCCAGGACAAGATCCTGGCTCCAGTCGGTATGCGTGAGGAAGTAGTCCGTGGTCGTGAACTCCTCGCCGTTGTTGTAGTGCACGACGATCGTGAAGCCGCCGGCCAGAGGCACCGTGAACGTCGGCCACGCCGACGGATCTTGGAGTTGGTCCAGCATGGCGGCGGCATCGCCCGCATCGCAGCCGAAGGCTTCCGGCGGGTGCCCCTCGGACAAGTCCGCCAAGTGCGCGGGCCAGAAGCCCGGCTCGTCCAGGAGCGGATGCCCGTCCACGACGGGCGACGAGGAGTACCAGAGCCGTGCCATCACCATGCCGGGATTCTCTCAACCCCGGTCAGGACTGTTCGAAGACCCCGGCCCTCGGCGTGAGGCCGGTGTACCCCTACCTGGACAATCAGGTCGTACGGGCTCCGCTCGCGTGCCGGTGTTCGACAGCCCAGAGGAGGAAGGTGCGGGCGATGTGCCGCGGCCAGGGGCCTTCGGTGACCCAGCGGTCGATGTCGGACTGGGTGCAGGTGGCCAGGGACGTGCCGGACTCGCGAAGCCAGGGCCCCGATCGCCGTCACGGCGAAGGCCAACCGGAGCAAGGCCGACCATGACCCCTCCACGTGGATGCCCCCGGCCAAGGGCGACCGGTGCGAGTACGTCACCCGCTGGGTCGCGGTGAAAGCGAGCTGACAGCTGGCGATCGACCCCAGCGAGGAAGCCGCCCTCGGGAGTAGGTAGCCGCCGATGGTCAGCGGGTTCACACTCCGGTTATTGCTGTATTTGTAGGTGGGATTTGGACGTGGCTTTCAAACGGCGGTCGGGTGCCGAGCGTGTCCCGGACGATCCGGAACAGCCGCATCGCCCGCTGGCGTTGACGAATAGCGGGCCCGACGCCGTATGGGGCCATCAGTCCGACGTCTTGCGCTCATGGCACGGTGACTCCCCCGATGCTCCGGACGTAGCGATCGAACTGCCAACTGGCGCGGGGAAAACGCTCGTTGGTGGGCCTGTGGACGATCGCGTAATTCCCCAGGGGTAAGTTCACGTAATTCCCCAGGTCCCGGCTTGAGAGGGCTAGGTTGCGCCGGGTAGCCCAAGAGCAACCAAGAGGGCTGAGGAGAGCTCTTCCGCGAACAGTGCCGATCCGGTGAGCGTCTGCCGGATTGCTTCCTCATCGGGCGTCAGTCCGGCAGCGGCCGACCAGGCGAGGGCGCCGGCCACGGCGGGTTCGATGGGGAAGTGCTCCAGGGGTATCTCGTAGCTCTTCGCCATGTCGCGGTTGAGGAGGCCCTCCCAGCTGTTGCCGTCCGGCGTGAGGGCCTCGATGAACCCCACATCGCTGTCGAGGAAGGACACCATGACCGCCGGCGTCCCCGTTCTCTGCACGAGGGCCGACAGGCTGCGCCGTCCGGCGTCGGCGAAGTCCGTCACCTGCCAGCCCTCTGCCAACGCCTCCGTGTCGTCGATGCCCGTGAACCCGGCTTCCCGCATGAGCTGGTGCAGTTCCCCTGTGGACCGGGTCGTCAATGATCCGCCTGAGTTTCCCATGGTCAGCAAGGTAGCGGATGCCTCTGACAAGCCGCTCAAACGCTGGCAAGGGAAGCCGCGACGACCGATCCTAGTGGCCCTTGTCGGTCGAGTTCCTGGGGCGCTTGTTGGGGCGGTAACTGGGCCCGTTCATGAAGAGGGGATACCAGTCGCTGGACGCCCGGTTGCTCGTGATGATCAGAGACCTGCCCTGGCGTTCGCTGACCAGCTCGTAGAGGTCATCCGCCTGGGCCGCGGACATCTGGCGCATCGCGAAGTCGTCGAGGATGAGGACGTCGGGTCGGATGAGTTCGCGGATCCGTTTCTCCCAGGAGCGGTCCGCATGGCCGCCAGCCAGGTCTGCCAGGATCCGGCTGGTCTTGGCGAAGCGGACGTGGGCGCCCTGGCGGACAGCGAGGTGGCCGAGGGCCTGGGCGACGTGGGTCTTGCCGACGCCGACCGGGCCGAAGAGGATGACCGACTCACCGGCATGGAGCCATCGCCGGGCGCCGAGGTCACGGATCTGTGCTGCGGGCAGTTTCGAGGAGGCCGTGAAGTCGAACTCGTCCAGGGTGACTTGCTGCTCGAACTCGAGCAGGCGACGCCCGGGGGCGCGAACCGTGAAAACATCGGTGACGTCGGTGTCGGTGCCAGCCAGGTCTTCCGGGCACGTAGCCCAGTCGTCCTGCCGACCGTGGTGGTCGGCCATCTCCACCAGCAGCGGCCAGGGCTCCATCAGGTCGCTTTCGGCAGGGCGCCAGGAGACAGGCAGCGGGTAGGGGTCGTTCTTCAGCCGCCGCAGCTGGGCTTCGGCCTCCCACTGACCCCGTACGGCCAAGGCCAGGCTGTCCGCTATGTCGCCGTTCGGGACCTGGGCCGCATGCTCATGCCGGTCGGCCCGGTAGCCGAGCCAGGAGACCGCAAGCGCGGCCACGCCCACGATCAACCCCAGGGCACTCAGGCCAAGGCTGAACACTCCGGTCAGCACATCGAGCTTGAGCTCGTCACGTATGACCTTGCGTGCGGTCCACACCAGGCCAGCCACACCGGAGCACGCCGACACGAGGCCGACGGCGCACAGCGACCGCTGGAACCATGAAGTCCCCCTGCACATGCAGCGCATAGTGCCCGACGCACAAGGCGGGATGGCCTGGTCGGATAGCTCATCCCCCCAAAGGGGCACCCGGAAGGGAACTCACCGCTGATCAGCTCCAGGTGGCGGGCGGCAGTGAGGAAAATTCGAGATCGGCATCAGGGCCTCGCATTCCCGCGGCGCATTCGGGCAGTTCCCATACCCGACTCCACCATGGACGGGGCCCGACGGGGTGCCCCGCACGCTCAACAATGTGCTGATCGCTGAACTGCTCGCGCTGCGCAGCGGTGGCGTCCGGCGGCTATCGGCCGGGGTGGTGGACGAAGCGGTAGGTCGCGCGGTCCAGCTCGGTGACCTCCACCGCGAGCGCGGCGGGCGCGTCCACGTACCGTTCCAGCAGAGCCAGCACCCGCGCGCTCAACTCGGCGCGCAGCTCTACGCCGCGACCAGCGAGGATCTTGATCTCGACCAGCACCATCGCGCGCCCGTCGGTTCCGTCGCCGACCGCGTACTGCCCGGCGGGACGGAAGACCGTCTTGCACTCCGGCACGGTCGTGTCGATCACCTCGGTGATCAGCGGATGCAACTCCTTGGCGAAGCCAAGGTGGTCGAAGTTCACATTGGCCGAATAGTCGACCAGGATCTGCGGCACACGAACCTCCTGCGGCAAACGCCCATGTGGGCGCGCGACGGACACATGGCGACGCTACACGCGCCTGCCACCACCTGATCAGCGAGGGCCACGCATGCCGGCTGAGCCTCGATCCCGCCACCTCCGGGCGGCGCCCCGTCGCACCCGCGCCAATACCTGGCGTGTGCCCACTATGTGGCTCGGCGGGCCGTAGCCGATGCGCCGGTTGACGCTGCCGAGTTCATCAACCGGGCCAATCGGTCCCAGGCGGCTGCCGATCTCGCCGAGGGGCGCGTAGCAATCCGCCGACCCCTGGTCAGCTCGCCGAACCTGCCGAACTCTGCCGTGCGCTGCGGCACTTCGCCCTCTTGTCCCGCCTCAGTCCCGGTCACCCTGCTCGTCCGGCCCGTCCTGCTCGTCCGCCGCCGCACCGACGACGTAGCGGTCCTTGACCTTCATCTCGGTCACCGCACGCCCCTCGGGGAAGACCCTCTGCCAGTCACCGGACACGTGCAGCTCGTCCGTGCCCATCGCACGCACCACCATCAGGCCCTCCTCATGTGCCTTGAAGGCCTTCATCCACAGGTTCGAGAACGCCTGGGAACGGATGAGGTGCATCCAGTCGGGGCGGTAGAGCTCACGGTTGTAGTTCGAGGCCCCCATCGTCGAGACGAACTTGGAGTACATCGCCTTCACGTACTCCAACGTCACCTCATCGCCCTCGACGATCGCCGTGTCACGGGCGTCCTTGAGAGCGATACGGAATTTCTCCAGCAGGTTCTCGGTCGCACCGGAGGTGAAGGACTCGTGGATCTCGGGCGGGTCACACAGGGCGTACTTCGGGCCCGACAGGCGCAGCAGGAGGCGCAGGGTGGGTTCGGTGACCCACAGCGGGCCCGGCTCGTCACGCTGGCCGATCGGGTTGGGCAGTACCTGCTCGTGCTCCCAGGCGGGCGGGGTGATCAAGTGGACCCCGGCACGGCGGCGGTCGTGACCGAGACCAGCGGAATGTTCCAGCTGACCCAGCGGCAAATGCGTCTTGAGGGCAGAGAGGTAGGCGCCGTTGATGTCGAGCACGGTCACCTCATGCCGACCGGGCGGCAGCTCCGCGCGGGTCCACTTGGGGCGGGCCTCCCAGACCTGATCCGCACCCCTGGACGTCTGCTTCTTAAGGATGTCAGGGATCCAGGGATGCGCCACGATGTCGTAACGAGCACCCTTGCGGGTCTCGTCCAGCAGCGCCATCGCGTCCGGGATCGCCCGCTTGATCAACGCGGCGGTCGCTGCCTCCACATCGCCGGCGTGGTCGGCGAGCGCCGCGGCGACTGCCTCGCCGATCAGGTCCGGCATGTCGGATGCGGCCTGGACGCGACGACCGGCTGACACGACCTTCATGCCGGGCACGGGGGTGCGTGGGGTGCGCGAAGCCGGCTTGGGGGCGGCCTGCTTCACAGGCTCCTCGTCAGCGGCGGGCCGGGCTGCAGGGGCCGCCACCGTAGCGGGCCGGCAGTCAGCGGGGTCCAGGTGCTGGACAAACCCTGCCACCCGATGTCTGGCCGGAGCCCCGCACAGCACACACGGCTCCCCCGCGGCGAGAGCCTCCACCTCATCGGCGTACTCGTCGCACTCCGGCGAAGGAGCGTCAGCTGCTGGGGCAGGGGCCGCTGCCGCCGGGGGCCGCTCGGTAGCGGACGGCGCGCTCCCCGGCTCGGCCTCGGTGGTGAGTTTGGCGCTCAGTCCGTCCAGCAGGTACGCGTACTTGGTGCGGACCTCACCGACCGGATCCCGGCCGGACTCCCACCCGGCGACCGTGGACGGGCTGACCCCCAGCGCGCGGGCCACCTGTGCCTTTGACAGTCGAGCGAGCTCCCGCAGCTCCTGTCGCCTCGCCGGGGCCGGGAGCCCGGCTTCCGGGCCGACGGCCGCGAGCAGCGAATCGATCGCATCGAAATCACCCACGTCACTCACCGCGCTGCCCCCTTCCCGGAGCCGGCGCGGCGATCCTCGTGGGCGATGAGCGCCTCACACGCCCTGGTCGGACCCCCCAAAAGATCCAGCACGTCGATGCCATAGAACCCGGCCAGGACATCGACATCACGCAAAGTCCACGAACTCACACCCGACTGACGGCGCGAAACCTGCGTCTGCGTCAGCCCCAATACCCCCGCAACCACCCGCTGCGACTGCCCCTTCGCCTGCATCAACGCCGCCACCGTCAACCGCAACGACTCCTCCAGACCCAACGCCATGACAGCCACCCTACCCCACCGTCATGCATAAATCGCATCAAAACCCACTCGCGCATCACACATGCGAATTGCTCCTCAGTCGGTGTGGCGGTGGTCCGAGCGGGCGTGAAGCCTGCCGAGCGGCCCGCCCTGGCCCGGCGGTCAAGGGCTCCGGGAAAGCCGAAGCCGATCCGGATTTCTGCCGTGCCCGTTCCCGCGGCCGGTACAGCGCTAGCGTTGGGTCCCATGATCGTATGGCTCAACGGCACCCACGGCGCGGGCAAGACGACGACCAGTGCACTCGTGCAGCAGCTGATCCCGGATTCACGCGTGTTCGACGCCGAGAAGGTCGGCGAGACTCTCATGGACATCACGCCGGGGCTGCCCGGGACGGACAACTTCCAGCACTGGCCGCCGTGGCGGCCGCTCGTCGTCGAGACCGCCCGCCGCGTACTCGACTACACCGGCGGCACTCTGGTGATGCCCATGACGGTCCTGGTCGAGCAGTACTGGCGCGAGATCAGCACGGGCCTCGCCCAACATGCCATTCCCGTACGGCATTTCGTCCTCCACGCCGACCAGGACACCCTCCGCGGGCGCATCGCAGGGGACACTGTTATTGGCCCCAACTCCCCGTTCCGCCTCAAATACCTCGAGCCCTACGCCGAGGCGGCCCGCACATGGCTGCACGGCGAGGCCGAGGTCGTCGACACCACGCACCTCACGCCCGCCCAGGCCGCCCTGCAGATCGCAGAGGCCGTCAAGAATTGACGCCCCGCCCGCCTCACCAGGTCTTGCCGGCCTGCTCTCGGATCGTGCGGTTGATCCGGTTGAAGAAGTTGGTCAGCGCGGTCTCCAGGGTGATCGCGCCCAGCTGCTCCTCGCTGAATTGGTCCGCTGCGGCGTTCCAGATCTCGTCGGTCACGACCGGTGCGCCGTCCTGGAGGCGGGTGGCGGCCTCGGTCAGGGCGAGGGCCGCCCGCTCCTGATCGGTGATGGTCCACGCCCCCGGCGTGAATCGCCTTGTAGAGGTGCTGGATCGCTGTGATCACGTCGGGATTCGCCGCGCGTGTCATGCGTGCTTCCATCGGTGTTGCTCCTTCATCGGTTACCTGCACCCCTTCGGGCCCGTCATCCCCACGACGGAGCAGAACCGAGGAAGGTAACAACATGTCCGACACCAGCCCGACGGACCCGATGACTGAGGCGTTCGAGGCCCAGCGCGACCGGCTGCGCGCGGTCGCCCACCGCATGCTCGGATCGCACGCCGACGCCGAGGACGTGGTCCAGGAGGCCTGGCTGCGCCTCTCCCGCCAGGACGCGGCGCCCATCCATAACCTCGCCGGCTGGCTGACCACGGTGGTCGGGCGGATCAGCCTCGATGTCATGCGATCGCGCCAGGCCCGCCCGGAGGCGTCCTACGACGAGGGCCTGTCCGAGTTCGTGGTGACGCTCGACGACAGTCCCGCGCCCGAGGACGACGCGGTGCTCGCCGACTCGGTCAGGCTCGCGCTCCTCGTCGTACTGGAGTCGCTCAGGCCGAGCGAGCGGCTTGCGTTCGTGCTGCACGACCTGTTCGCGGTGCCGTTCGACGAGATCGGCCAGATCCTCGGCAAATCCACCGCCGCAGCGAGAGGTGGTCCAGGCCTTCCTGGCGGCGGCTCGCCGCGGTGACTTCGAGGAGTTGCTGCGCGTACTCGACCCCGAGGTGAAACTGACCGTCGACACCCCGTCCGGCGTAGTCGTCGCCCTCGGCGCCACCAAGGTCGCAGCCGGCGCGCAACTGTCCGCCGGCGCAGCCGCACAGGGACGGGCGGTGCTCGTCAACGGCCTCCCAGGGATCATTTCCTGGCACGAGGACGGCACCCCGCTCTCGGTCCTCGCGTTCACCGTCGTCGACGGCCGGATCACCGACATGGAGGTCGTGATCGACCCGGCCAAGCTCGCGCTGATGGCCCTGCCGGATCCGGCGCGAATCCCTGACGGGCGGGCGCTTTCTCGTGTGCAGGCCCGCTAGAAGGTGTAGCGGGTGTGGCTGAACACCTGGCCGTCGTGCCCGAAGCCGTACGCCGTGCCGGGTGCCACAGCGAACAGCAGGTCGTTGCCCTTGCGGATGCTGTCGCCGAAGCCGTAGAAGGTCCCCTCCGGCGAGGTGATGTGGTCCCCGTACTGCGCCTCGAACGCGGCGATGACCTCGTCCTGCCGCGCCGGATCCGTCACCCGCTCCGCCGTGCCCTCGATCACGATGTCGAGGCCTTCGGAGAATGAGTTGCGCCCTGTGGTGAGTACGCAGTGGGCATTGCCGGCCAGGTTCTTCGCCTTCTGCTCCCCCGGCCCTGTGCTGAAGTGCAGCGCCCCGTCGTGCCAGGCGGCGATCAACGGCGTGACGTGCAGCCGCCCGTCCGGCCGGACTGTGGTGATCCAGAAGACCTCGGCGGCCCGCAGCTGGCGCTGGGCCTCGGCCCAGTCGGTGGCGGTGACGTTCTCCGCGCCCGGGCGCGGGTTGAGCGCGGAGCTGTAGCGGGCGTCGAGCTCGGTCCTGGGCTGCTTCGGCGTCATGCGGAACTCCTTTCCCTCTTCCTACGACGCAGGCTACGCAGCCCGGCCCGGCGGCGCTCAGCCCCGGCGGGGCGCAGCACCCCGAATCCGGGTCCTGCCGGGACACCGCGGCTTTCGCGGCGTCGGCGGCGCAGTCCGCATCGCCCAAGGCCCAGCACTCGGCCGCCCCGTGCGCGAGATCGCCGCAGCACGATCCGGCGATGCAGAGTCACGCATGTCCCCCGTCCTCTCCCCCGGGTGAAGCCGCAGGCCCGGACGGCGCGACCACGGTCGGGCTGCGCCAGGCCTGGATCAGTTGGCCCAGGCGTCGAGCCGGCGTTTCGCTGGGCCAGAATAGGACCGCCCCGGCCAGGGCCAGCAAGCCCGTACACAGCCCCACGGTCACCCAGGCAGGCAGGCTTCCCTCCACCATGGCCATCCCGCAGGCGGCCGCCGCTGCCCCGAGCAGGCTTCCCGCCCGCACCGCGCTCACCATCACTGCCCCTGGCCCATCGGGCGGCGCAGCGTCATCGACAGGCGCGGCGCGTGGAGCAGGACGCGCAGGGTGTAGCGGACGCGGGCGCGGCGGGTGTGGAGCGCCGCCAGTTCGGCCGTCCATTCCTCCTGCCACCGTGCGCGTCCGCGGGAGGGCAGCAGCAGCGTGAGCGCGGCCAGCATCCGCCCGGTGAGGGCGTATGAGGCCGCAGGTTTCTTGAGGACGGCTGAGGCCAAGTCATGCAGTTCGTCGCTCACCTGGGACAGCCCCGCCGCCTGCGCCAGGGGTGCGAAGACATCGACGGTTTCGCGTGCCTTGCGGTAGCGGGTGGCCTGGGACACGAACGCGATGGTCCGCATGTTGTGCAGCCGGTCGGCCAGCCGGATGGCCAGCACAGCCGCCTCAAAGGGCACTACGCCGTTAGGCACTTCCGGGGCTGCGGCGGGGGCGTCCAGGGAAAGGGGTCCCAGCGGAGCAGCCGGTACGGCCCGCACCAGGTCTGCCACATACGAGCCGAACAGCTCGGCGACGCGTTCGGGCGGGCAGGCGGTGTCTTCGAGGTCATGCAGGAGGGCCGCGCAGACCACGTCAGAGGGCATACCGCACTCGGCGACGATGGCGGCGACCGTTGCGCAGTGGGCCAGGACCGTGTCCCCGCTGCGGCGGATGTGGCCCCGGTGCCAGACTGCGGCCTCCGCGTACGCGCGTTCCACCAGCGCCGTATCCGCGGCGGGTTGACGGCGTACGCTCGCCAAAAGCGCATCCAGGGAAGGGCGTTCACCCGTGTGCCGGATGCGCCGGGGCCATAACCTCTTCTTCCTCATGACACTCCCCCGTCAGCGGCCGGACGGGCGGCGGCCCATCCCGGCAGCGGCTGCTTGCGGGAACGGTAGGCGCGCGCCAGGGCATCGCGGGCCTGTTCGATGCCGTCCTGAGTGATCCGGTAGAAGCGCCGCCGCGGTCGGCCGGCCTCCTCATGCAACGCCGGGTCCTCCCAGGTGCTGTCCACCCAGCCGACCTGTTCGAGTCGGGCAAGGATCGGATAGATCGTGCCCGACGGCAGTCCCGCCAGCTCGCAGAGCTCCAAGCCGTATCGCTGCTTGGCGGGATCCTCCAGCAAAGCCCGCAGCACCAGTTGGGTCTGCAGGGTCATCCGCAACGTCACCATACTCGTACTCTACATAGCCTATATATGGCCTGTCTAGGATAACGGGATACCCTGGAGCTCGACCGCGACCAAGGATGCCGACGAGCTCGGGACCGAGCCGCAGATCGCCGATCTGCGGGTGAGGATGTACGGACATGGGCCAACGGACATGGGCCATGCGATGAGCGACGACTCGTTCATCGTTCCCTGCATGCTCTCCACGCAGCAACGCCCGATCGCGCGGTACTCCTCGGCGGTGGCTGCCCGGCTCTGGGCCAACGTCCGGTACTGGGTGTCGATCTCGACCTGCACCGCGTCGGCGTCAGCGGGCAGGCCGGCGGCCAACAGCTCCGCCAGCCGGATCATCTGCGCCGTGCGCTCGCGCTCGTCGGCCTCGATCTCGGCCTTGCTCAACGCCGCGGTATGCCGCTCGACGGCCCCGACCAGCTCCGGGAAACCGCGCAGGACCTTCATGCACTGGGCGCGACGGTGTCAGCCAGGGCATCCAGCCGGTCGCGCTCGGCGAGCAGCCGACGGCAATGGCCCCGCAGGGCCTCCAGCTCGTGACCCTGCGCGGCCAGGATCCGGCCGATCTCAGGCAGTCCCAGGCCCAGCGCCCGCCGTACGAGAACCTGCTGCAGCCGCAGCAGTTGGCGCTCCTCGTAGTAACGGTGGCCGTTGGCACCGATCCAGGCCGGCGGCAGCAGGTCGATATCGTCGTAGTGCCGTAGTGTCCGGGCCGTCACACCCGACATCCGGGCGGCCTCCGCGATCGGCCAGGCCATCGCCGCCTCCCTCACACCTGCTTCACCGGGCCGGAATCTCCGGCCCTGCTCAGGACGGTAGAGGCTTCCGCTGCGGCAGGATCAAGCCCGGCTCTCAGCTTCTTACGCGCCGATCGGCGGCCGCACGGACGGTCATCACGATCGGCCTGCTTGAGAAACCCTGCGCTGCAAGGCATCGGCCGGGCCGTGGAGACCTGCGTTGCCGCCCACCATGACTGCCTGCGGGCCGCACCACCGGAACTCAAGCCGCCATCCGCCGACACGCTGCCGGAGTCGGCGCGCTCGGGCACCACCCCGCCCCACAACGACTCGCACCACCGTGCCCCGGATCCTGCGGGGCCGCGGGCCCTGCGCAGGAAAGCCGTGCATGCCCTGGTCCACGAACTGCTTGAGCAGGGCCACTCGCGCCGGGCGATCGCCCGGCGCCTGGGCTGGGGCCTCAACACCGTGCTGCGCTACGCGAGCGCCACCCGCTGGCAGGACACCATCCACGAAGGCCGGCCCCGCCCCGGTCGGCTCGACCCGTTCAAGCCCTACCTGAAGCGGCGATTCGCCGAAGGATGCACGAGCGTCACCCGGCTGCACCGCGAACTGCTCGCCGAGAGTGCTCCCGTCACCTACGGCATGGACCGCGCTCATATCGCCACCCTTCGCGCCTCTCCGTCCCCAGCAGCGCCCCCACCACCGACAGTGCGGCAGGTGACCGGCTGGCTCACTCGCCACAGCGGCGCCAGCTTCGCACACCACCTGCGCCGCGACTTCGACGCCGTGACAGCCGGACTCACCCTGGAGTGGAGCTCCGGCGGCACCGAGGGCGCCGTGAACCGCATCAAAAAAGATCAAAAAGCAGCTCTACGGACGCGCCGCATTCGAACTACTCCGCAAGATGATCCTGCTCCAGTGCCCCTCCGCGGCCTCTCATCCCGCGAGATCCATCAGCGCCTCGTGGCGCACAGCCCAGCTCGTCGACGAACAAGAGATCGACGCTGTCGCACCGCTACTGCCCCTCCGCGCCGCTGCACACCTTGTCGTGGCTACGCTGCCCCTGTCCCGCCGCCGCTGATTCGGAATGGTCCTCGTGCCTCCTTCTCTCGAACTCTGGTTGCTCCCAACGGGCTTCATGCTGATCGGCGCTGTCACGACCGTAATTGCGTGTCGTGCCCTCCTCCGGGACCGGAGCCTGCGCCGGAGGGGCGCGAGGGCGGAGGGGGTGGTGACCCGCTTGCACCCCACCAGGATGAGTTCCAACCGCTCGGGCCCCTCGACCATCGTGTACTACCCGGTCATCACCTGGACCACGGCCGACGGCCGCCCCATGGAAACCGAAGGCCACATAGCCCGCGAGCTCCACCGCAACGCGCCACCCGGCACCCCGGTCACGGTCTACTACGACCCGGCAGACCCCTCCCGCTGGACGCTCTCGTCGGCGGGCACCCGCATCTACTGGCTCGTCGGCGCAACGGGGACGACCTTTGCACTGATTGGGGTAGGAATCGCACTGGTAATGGTGTTCTGGGGATCTTCATTTGAAAAGTGTGATGGGGGTACGAGCGACTACAGCACCTCGTGCCCCTAGGGACCGGCTGGCGCGGGCCCCTCAATGGCGTCGCGGCGGTCAAGGGCGACTGGCTCCCGCTCTCGGGTTCTGGCTCAACTTCTGGATGCTGTTGGTGATCTTCATTCGTCATGGTGAAGTCCCGTCGTGAAGGCTCCCGTTGGGCGGGGTCTCGTGCTTCGTTGAGCAGGGCGGGGTGTTTCGAGCGGTCGGAGGTGTGACCGCCATGTCCATGGGGTTGGGCTCCGGACTGGTGATTCCGCCGTTGACGGTGCGGATGGCGCGGGCGAGCAACCCGCGGGGCACGGCGGCGATGTGGGTACGCGACCGACTGGACGAGCTGTTCACGGTCGAGGACTTCGTCGACTGGTATCCGGCCGACGGTCGGCGGGGCCTCTCTCCGGCCCGTCTCGCGATGGTCTCGGTGCTGCAGTACGCGGAGGACCTCACCGACCGGCAGGCCGCCGAGGCGGTGCGCTGCCGCCTGGACTGGAAGTACTGCCTCGGGCTTGAACTGGATGATCCAGGCTTCGACTACTCGGTACTCAGCGAGTTCCGCGACCGCATGGCCGAGGGGGACCGCGCCGACCGGCTGCTCGCGGTGATGGTCGACCGCCTCGCGGCCGCAGGTCTGCTCAAGCGGCGCGGTCGGCTACGCACCGATTCCACGCACGTGCTTGCTGCGGTCCGCCGACTCAACCGCGGCGAACTGGTCGCCGAGACCCTGCGCCTGGCCCTGGAGGAACTCGCGGAGTATGCCGAGGACTGGCTGGCTGGGCTCATCACACCGCAGTGGGGCGACCGCTACGGCCGTCCGGTCCGCTACGACCGACTGCCGCGTGGCGGGGAGGCTCTGCTCGCCTATGTCCTGCAGGTCGGCGCGGACGGGATACGCATCCTGCGCGCCGTCCATCGGGCCGAGGCCCCGCCCAAGCTCCGGCACCTTCCTGCCGTGCAGGTTCTGCGGCAGGTGTGGGTGCAGCAGTACTGGTGCGACGAGGACGGCCAATTGCGATGGCGAGGCCCGAAGTCCACCCGTGACCGGGCCAGCCGGAGAAAGATGGAGCAACGTAACACCGGCAGGACCTCGGCTGATGGCAGGCCGGACCCGGCGACTGCACGGGTACCGTGGTCGAGCATCGAGATCGTCACCCCGCACGATCCGGAGGCCCGCTACAGCCACAAGATCACCGCGGCCGGGAAACGCGACTGGATCGGCTACCGCGACCATCAGACCGAGACCTGTGACGACACCGGCCCGAACGTGATCGTGCAGGTCGTCACCCGCCCCGCCCCGGAACAGGACATCGACGCCCTCGAGCGCATCCACCAAGGGCTCATCGTTCAAGGGTTCCGGCTGGTGGAGCACGTGGTCGACGGCGGCTACAGCACCCCGGACAGCATCCACCGCGCCGCCGAGACGTGGGGCATCACGCTCTTCGGCCCGGCCCGTGACGATCCTCTGGCCGGCCAGCGTCCGGGGTTCTCCAAAGAGGACTTCCAGGTCGACTGGCAAGCCCGAACTCTCACCTGCCCCAACGGCGTCACCAGCCCGCCCTGGAAACCGGCCCTCGGCGACGGACACCCTCGACTGTCCGTGCTCTTCCCGCGCAAAGCCTGCCGAGAGTGCGCCGACCGGCTGCAGTGCACCGGCAACGCCGACGGCAAAGGGCGCCATATTTTCCTGCTGCCCCAACCCCAGCAAGAGATCCAGACACGGATCCGGCACGAGCAGAACACCGACCACTGGCGGCGCCGATACGCGATCCGCGCCGGCTGCGAGGCCACGGTCTCCGAAACCGTCCACGCACACGGCCTGCGAAACTGCCGCTACCGCGGCCTCGCCAAGACCCACGTCCAGCACGTGCTGACCGCAGCCGGAACCAACATCATCCGCCTCAGCGAATACTTCCCGCCAGGCACCACATCCGGGCAATCGCCACGTTCGAAGAGTCGACTTCAGCAACTCTGCCGGAAGTTGACGACCTGAAGATCACCAACAGCATCACTTCTGTGGTCCTGCTGCAGCGGTTGCCGGTGCTGGATAACGGCTCGCCGCACACAGGACGATCCTCTACCTTGAGCCGGAGCGGGATGGCGCGCATTCTCGCAGGCTGCGGTGCCGTGGCAGAGCGGCCCATTGCGATCGCCGTGGGCGAGGTCCCGCTCACGGCGACTGACGGAGACGGGGCGGGCCTGCCCCTATCTGTCCGCGGGTTCAAATCCCGTCGGCACCGCAGCCGACCTGGAACTCTGTCCAGCGCAAGCACTGCGACGCCGGTCCAGGTCCACAGAAGTTGAGCCAGACCCCGCTCTCGTGAACACCGCTTATTCGCGCGAGTGCGCGACTCTCCATCTCATGTCGAAACGACGTCCCAACACAACTCGCGCACATAGCCACGCTCGCTGAGATCGAAGGGCGTGACCCTCCGCGACCGCTCCCCAAGATCTGGCTCTGTCGCTGTTTTGGGGGCAGTGACTGCGACCACGGCTTGGGCGTCACGTGGGTATGGACGGGGTCGTGAGCGTTGCTGATCTTCTCTTCCCCGGTGCGGCTGTTGAGGCCGAGCGGTTGTCGCTCACCGAGGACGAAGTGCTCGTGGCCGCTCGGGCCAGGGGGCATGGTTCTGTCTGTCCGGAGTGCGGCTGGAGATCATCCCGGGTGCACTGCGTACGGGCCGTCGCCGAAGCCCTTGGCGCCCGCGTCCTGCGCGTCGACGGTTCCCTCGCCGGCTGGCTGCGCGCGGGCCGGGCCGACGTCGTGCTGCTGCGCCCCGACCACGTGGTCCTCGACACTGTTGTGCCGGGTGCCTCCCGCTTCACCGGCACGGAAGCCTGGGCCCCGCTGCTGGCCCCGCACCCCACGACCCGTCATGATCGTCATGACCTCCATGACTTCATGGCCCGCCTCGACGAGGAGCGCACGTTATGCCCACGCCCGAACCGGCCGAACTGCCCGAACCCTTCTGGACCCCCGATCCGGACGAGTCGGCGACCAGCCGCATAGCGGAGTTTGCCCGCCGTGTCGGTGTGGACCCCGCCGACTACACCGCCCTGCACCACTGGTCCGTCACCGACCTCGAAGGATTCTGGGCGGCCGTCTGGGACCACTTCGCCGTCGAGGCGGCCACTCCGTACGAGCAGGTACTGGCCGAGGAGAAGATGCCCGGGGCCCGCTGGTTCCCCGGCGCCACCCTCAATTACACGCAGCACGCCCTGCGCCACCTCGGCGCCGACGCACCCGCGATCATCGCGCTCGACGAGACCGGCGCGAGCCACGAGGTGACGGGAGAGGAGCTGCGTACCCAAGTGGCCTCGGTCGCCGCGACGTTACGCGACCTCGGCGTCGACCGGGGCGACCGCGTCGTCGGCTACCTCCCCAACACCCCGCACGCGATCGTCGCCTTCCTGGCCACAGCCTCCCTCGGCGCCGTCTGGTCGGTCTGCGGCCAGGACTACGCGCCCCAGGCAGCAGCCGACCGCTTCGCCCAACTCGAACCCACAGTCCTTGTCGCTGCCGACGGCTACCTCTTCAACGGCACCACCCACGACCGCCGCGAGGCCGCCCTCGATCTGAGCCGGGCCCTGCCCACCCTCAAAGCCACGATCCTGGTGGAGCGCGCCGGCCTGCCCTGGCCGACCGACCTCGCCGAACCGACTGTCACCTGGCAGGAAGCGGTCAGCCGCACCGCCCCACCGCTCCACTGCACCCCCGTGCCGTTCGACCACCCCCTCTGGGTCGTCTTCTCCTCCGGCACCACCGGTCTGCCCAAGGGCATCGTCCACGGCCACGGCGGCGTCCTGCTCGAACACCTCAAAACAATCGGCCTGCACAGCGATCTCGGTCCCGGCGATCGCCTCCTCTGGTACACCACCACCCACTGGATGATGTGGAACCTCGTGGTCTCCACCCTCCTCACCGGCGCGACCGCCTGCACCTACGACGGCAGCCCCGCCCCGCAGGCCCGCCCGGACGTGCTGTGGGAACTGGCGGCCAGGCATCGCGTCACGCTCTTCGGCACCAGCCCCCAATACCTCCTGGGCATGGCCAAGTTCGGCATCGACCCGTCCGCCGCCCACGACCTCTCGCAGGTCCGCGCCATCGGCTGCACCGGCTCCACCCTGCCGGCCTCCGCGTACCCCTGGGTGCGTGAACACGTGTCTGAGCACATCCAGTTGGCGTCGGGCAGCGGCGGCACCGACGTCGTCTCCGGCTTCGCGGGCAGCGCCCCGACCACCCCGGTCTGGGCCGGCGAACTCTCCGCCCCCTACCTCGGCGTCGCCCTTGCCGCGTACGACACCGAAGGCCGCCCCGTCACCGACCAGGTCGGCGAATTGACGATCACCCGCCCCATGCCGTCCATGCCCCTGTACTTCTGGAACGACCCGGACGGCACCCGCTACCGCGACGCCTACTTCTCCACGTACCCCGGTGTCTGGCGGCACGGCGACTGGATCACCCGCACCGCACACGGCTCGGTGATCGTCCACGGCCGCTCCGACTCCACCCTCAACCGCAACGGCGTCCGCCTCGGCAGCGCCGACATCCACGACGTGGTCGAGCGCCTGCCGGAGATCGCCGAATCCCTCGTCATCGGGGCGGAGGAACCGGACGGCGGCTACTGGATGCCGTTGTTCGTGGTCCTCGCCGACGGCGCCGTCCTGGACGACGCCCTGCGCGACACGATCCGCCGGGCCATCCGCACCGGCGCCTCACCCCGCCATGTCCCCGACGAGATCCGCCAGGTCCCCGCCATCCCGCACACCCGCACCGGCAAGAAGCTCGAAGTCCCGGTCAAGCGCCTCCTCCAGGGCGTCCCCGCCGCCGAGGTGGTAAACCCCGGCGCCGTCGACGACCCCGCGCTGATCGACTACTACGCCCGCCTGGGCGCCGAACGCCGCGAGGGCCCCGAGGCCACCTGAGCCGCCGGCACGAAGGGCCCCGCTGCGAGTAGCGGGGCCCTTCGTGCCCAGTAGTCGAAAAATGCGGAGCCCCCGTCCTCCAACTCCGGGAGGCGGGGGCGTCGTCGTACCTGGCTCACGTCTGGCACTGCTTCGTCACGGCTCCGCTCCAGTTGCTCCACGCCCCGCCGGCCGGCCTCACATGCACCCGGATTTCGGCGGTGGCGTTGACGGGGCCGCAGACGCGGTCGGTGTTGCCGATCTCGAACGGACCGATCGTGGACCTGCGCTGGACGATCGTGCGGCCGTTGCCGAGCTTGACCCAGTGGCCGCCTTCGCGGATCCGGAAATACGCTTCGTAGTCGACGTAGGAGGCGTGGGCGCGGGAGTTGGTGATGACGGCGTGGGCGGTGATGTTCCGCATGAAGACGTGGCCGTCCTTCCACCGTTCGGCAGAGATACAGCCCTGTGCGCCGATGTTCTGGGTCGAGACGGCGCCTCCGCAGGCAATGGCGGCGGCGTGGGCGTCTGCCCGCCGGTACTCGTTCCATGCCTTTGCAGCGGTCAGCATCCCTGTCATCCACGGCTCCGGATCGTCAGCGGTGATCTCCTCCCGGACGCTGACGGTGGCCGCCATGAATGCGTCCAGGCCCTCCTTCGTCGCCGTGGCCCACGCGGGCACGTGGGAGGCCCATCGCTCCGCCTTACGGGGCGTGTGACCCTCCCGGTCCGGTTGGTGTGGGGCTATTGAGAGGCGGTCGGTGGTGTGAATAGTGCCTGGACGGTTTCGGTGGCCAGCTCTCGCAGCCAGGTGTGGGCGCGGTCGTTGTCGTAGCGCTGGTGCCACAGCAGGTACAGGGGTACGTCGGGCAGCTGGAGTGGCGGCGGCAGTGTGGCCAAGCCGAGTTGTTCCCGGGCCGTGCGGGTGACCGCGTCGGGGAGGGTGACGACCAGATCGGTGTCGAGGGCGAGTTGCAGTGCGAAGGCGGCGGTGGGCCCGGCGGCGACGACGCGTCGTTCGAGGCCGCGTGTGGTCAGGGCGTCATCGATCGGATCGCGGAGGCTTCCGCGCCGCGAAACGGTGAGGTGTTCGGCAGCTGCGTAACGCTCAAGGCTCAGCGGGCCTGCGGTGAGCGGGTGGCCCGGTCGGACGGCGACGACCAGCTGGTCCTTGCCGACGAGGCGGTGGCGGATGTCGGGGAGCGTCGGAGCGCTGGAGCTTGATTCGAGGTCGACCTCACCCCGGCGCAGCTCGGCGTCGTCCGTCCCGGGTTCGGCGGACAGGCGCAGCCGGACGCCGGGGGCCTGGCGGTGGACGGCGGTGATCAGGGCGGTGCCGGAGGCGGCGGTCAGGGCGTCGTGCCAGCGCACGGTGAACACCCGGTCCAGGGCCGGCAGGTCGAGTTCCTGCTGCGCGGACAGAAGTTGGTGGGCCTGCTGCACGAGGGCGTGGACCTGGGCGCGCATGGCCAGCGCGCGGGTGGTGGGGACCATGCTGCGGCCGGTGCGGACCAGGATCTGGTCACCGGTGGCCTTGCGGATGCGGCCCAGGGAGCGGCTCATCGCCGGTGCGGTGACATGGAGGCGTGCTGCCGCGCCGGCGACGCTGCCCTCTTCCAGCAGGGCGTCCAGGGCCGTGAGCAGGTTCAGATCCAGTTGCATGGCAGTAACTCTACAAGTAACAAGCATGCACTTGTTGTTAATGACGGAGCGCCCTACCTTCGAAGTGCGGGGGCGAGACAGCCGCCCCGTTTCGACCGATCCCAGGGAGCCCACCATGAGCACAGCCATGCCTTTCGACGCCGGTACGACGTTCCTGTCCGACGTGACAGCTGCGGTGAAGACCGCCGGCGTCACGCTGCGCGACCGCCACACCTCGCACGCCCGGGGCGTGAGTCTGGACGAGGTCGTCGGCGAGATCCACGCCAACGACGGCGCGGTGCTGGACGTGCTGCGGGAACCCTTGTTGCGGGCCCGACCGGGGTCGCAGTGGGCCGAGGACGAGCTGGCCGGCGGCGCGCTCCCGCCCGGGGAGTGGTGGGTCGTCGACCCCGCCGAGGGCAATATCAACCACGTCCACGGCATGGAGGACTGGGCCGTCACCGCCACCCTGGTCCGTGACAACCAGCCGGTACTGACCGTCGTCCATCTGCCGCTGACCGGCGACACCTACACCGCGGTCGCCGGCGGCGGTGTGTCGACGGTCAAGTTTTTCCTCATCTGGGGTGGTTTGAGCGCCAAGTAATTCTCCATCCGGAATTCTCCTAATTGGCCATGGGTACGGCGGCG
>NZ_JBFBJK010000048.1:0-39051 GCF_040686095.1 Streptomyces sp. NPDC086554 | reverse complement strand
GTCGCTAGACGGTGTGCTTCAGTCAGTCCGTCGAAGTCCGGGTCGCCCTCATGAACGAACGAACCGAGGTTGACAGAGCCCAGGACGCCATCAATGCGCCCCTCAGGACGTCTTCAGCGCCTGCACCATCTCCGTCAGCCGGCCGAACGACGCCGTGCCCGCGACCACCGTCGTCGCGCCCTTGTCCTCGCTCACCAGGGCGTCGTACGTCTTGCCCTCGTAGCGCTGCCAGGTCCGGCCGCCGATCTCCTCGGTGGTCTTCGTCCTCACCGCGCGCTGCGTGGCCTCGTCGATGAACTCGGACGGCTTGCCCGTGGACTGCTTGACCGCGACGTACTCGCCGTCCGGGTCCAGGAAGCCCAGGTGCCAGCCGTCGTGCTTGGCGCCGTCGAAACGGACCGACGTCGGCTTCCACGCCTTGGCCAGACCCTCGGGCGCGGCCACCGGATACGCCGCGGCCCTGCGGGCGGTCAGCAGCTCGACGCGGTAGTCCACGCGCTTGACGGGGGTCTTGGACTCGTCGTGCGGGATGAAGATGTAGATGACGCCCGCGACGAGGCAGATCACCACCATCGACCACAGCATGTTCCGCACGGTCTGCTTGCCTTGTCTTCCAGCCACGTGCCCATCGTCGCAGGTCCCCGCGGACCCCTTGCGCCCGCCCTGCGCACCGGCGCCCGGTCCGCTCATGCGTGGGGCCCTCTGCTCATTTTGTCGGCCTACGGATAGAGTCAACCCAAACCCTCATCCGGCCGCCCTCCCGTCTCCCACCACCGCCCTTCCAAGGACGCCCTACGGGCGCGCCACTTTTTTGTATCAGCAGAAAGGTGCTCTCCGATGACCGAGCATCATCTCCCTTCCGAGCTCGAAGTCTCTCCCGAGGCCCCCGACCGCAACCTCGCCCTGGAACTCGTCCGGGTCACCGAGGCCGCCGCCATGGCCGCGGGCCGCTGGGTCGGCCGCGGCGACAAGATCGGCGCCGACGGTGCCGCCGTCAGGGCCATGCGGACCCTCGTCTCCACCGTCTCGATGAACGGCGTCGTCGTCATCGGTGAGGGCGAGAAGGACGAGGCCCCGATGCTCTTCAACGGAGAGCGCATCGGTGACAGCACCGGCGCCGAGGTCGACATCGCCGTCGACCCGATCGACGGCACGACCCTGTGCGCGAAGGGCATGCCGAACGCCATCGCCGTGCTCGCCGCCGCCGACCGCGGCGCCATGTTCGACCCGTCCGCGGTCTTCTACATGGACAAGCTGGTCACGGGTCCGGAGGCCGCCGACTACGTCGACATCAACGCCCCGGCGTCCGTCAACATCCGCCGCGTCGCCAAGGCCAAGGGCCGTTCGCCCGAGGACGTCACGGTCATGATCCTCGACCGCCCCCGCCACGAGGGCATCGTCAGGGAGATCCGCGAGACCGGCGCGCGCATCAAGTTCATCTCGGACGGCGACGTCGCCGGTTCGATCATGGCCGTGCGCGAAGGCACCGGCGTCGACATGCTCATGGGCATCGGCGGCACCCCGGAAGGCATCATCTCGGCCTGCGCGATCAAGTGCCTCGGCGGTGTGATCCAGGGCAAGCTGTGGCCGAAGGACGACGCGGAGCGGCAGCGCGCGATCGACGCGGGCCACGACCTGGACCGCACGCTCTCCACGACCGACCTGGTCCGCGGGGACAACGTCTTCTTCGTCGCGACGGGCATCACCGACGGCGAGCTGCTCCAGGGCGTGCGCTACGCCGCGGAGACCGCGTCGACCTCGTCGCTGGTCATGCGCTCCAAGTCGGGCACGATCCGCAAGATCGACTCCGACCACCGGCTCTCGAAGCTGCGCGCGTACAGCGCCATCGACTTCGACCGCGCGAAGTAGCAAGAAGTAGCAAGCAGCAAGTAGGCGCTGCGAAGCGCCAGTTGCGTACGTCGAAGGGGGCGCCCCGTGCGGGGGACGCCCCCTTCGGCGTACCGACTGTTATCCGGCGGCGGCGATGGGGCCTGCGGTGTGTGCCGCCTTCTTGAGCTCCAGGTCGCGCCTGCGGCGCCGGGCGAGCACCACGCGGCGCTCGGCGGCCGTGAGGCCGCCCCACACGCCGTACGGCTCGGGCTGGAGCAGGGCGTGTTCCCGGCACTCGACCATCACGGGACAGCCGCCGCAGACGCGCTTGGCGGCTTCCTCGCGGGAGAGGCGGGAGGCGGTCGGTTCCTTGGACGGGGCGAAGAACAGCCCCGCCTCGTCTCGCCTGCACACCGCTTCGGTGTGCCATGGGGAGTCCTGATTCCGATCGCGCACTGGCACCCGCTGGCCGGGAACGGCGGCGACCTGCAGGGACTGATGCGACGGTTGCAGCACGGGTCTACTCCTGACGACGGCTTCGCGAGCGAGAGACGATGCAGCAAGCTCTACCCGCTGTGCATGCGCCTATGCACTGAGTTCCGATGAACGCCCGCCGCCGCCCCTCGGGGCCGTCAGTGACCCAGGTGCTTGCGCAGCTGCTTGTGCAGATCGCGCACCAGCTTGCCGCGCTTGGGCCGCGCCTCGATGCTGCCGAGGACCGCGAAGCCGTCGACGAAAACGACCGGGGCGTCGCGCTCGGCCGCGTCGAGGGTCTCCACCTCGAAGCTGCCGAGCACGCCCGTGCCGCTGCCCCGCAGCGAGATGTTCTCCGGGACGCGGATGTCGACGCTGCCGAAGACGGAGACCGCCTTGATGACGACCTGCTGCTGCTCGAAGATCGCCTCGCTGAGGTCGATCACGACGCTGCCGAAGATCGCGTACGCATGGGTGCGGCGGCCGACCCGCCAGCGGCCCTTGCGCACCGAGCTGCTGAAGACCGCCACCAGGTTCTCGTCGGCCACCGGGGGCACCACGCCGTCCGAGGGGCGGGAGGGGGCGGGCTCGGGGGCCGCCGTCGCGTACGCCGCACCGCCGGCCGCGGGCAGGTCGCTGACCAGCGGCTCCAGCTCCGCCACGGTCTTCGCGCGATAGACGCCGTCGATCCGCTCGCCGTGCTCCTCAGCCGTCAGCCGGCCCTCGGCCAGGGCTTCGCGGAGGATGTCCGCCGTGCGGTCCCGGTCCGCGTCGGAGGCGCGCAGGGCTGCGGGCCGCGGTTCCGGTGAGGGCTGCTGAGGGCGCTTCTCTAGGTCCACACCAGCCAGCGTACCCAAACGCGATAGATCGCGACTACCCCTCGACCCGTGCTACTGAGCCTTACCTCACAGACTCGGCCGTCCTGTGGCGTTCTACGCTGGTTGGCGCGTCGCCAACGGAGGCCGCGCTGCTGTCTGCCGAGTGAGGAATGGCCGTAATGCCAGAGTTTGAGTACTCCGATCTGCTCCCGCTGGGAGAGGACACCACCCCGTACCGGCTGGTGACCTCCGAGGGTGTCGCCACCTTCGAGGCCGACGGGCGGACGTTCCTCAAGGTCGATCCGGAGGCACTGCGCAAGCTCGCCGCCGAGGCGATCCACGACATCCAGCACTATCTGCGGCCCGCGCACCTGGCGCAGCTGCGGCGCATCGTCGACGACCCCGAGGCGTCGTCGAACGACAAGTTCGTGGCGCTCGACCTGCTGAAGAACGCGAACATCGCGGCGGCCGGCGTCCTCCCCATGTGCCAGGACACCGGCACGGCGATCGTCATGGGTAAACGCGGCCAGAACGTCCTCACCGAAGGTGAGGACGAGAAGGCGCTCTCCAAGGGCATCTACGACGCGTACACGAAGCTCAATCTGCGCTACTCACAGATGGCCCCGCTGAACATGTGGGAAGAGAAGAACACCGGGTCCAACCTCCCGGCGCAGATCGAGCTGTACGCGACCGACGGCGGCGCCTACAAGTTCCTCTTCATGGCCAAGGGCGGCGGCTCGGCCAACAAGTCGTTCCTGTACCAGGAGACGAAGGCCGTCCTGAACGAGGCCTCCATGATGAAGTTCCTGGAGGAGAAGATCCGTTCGCTCGGCACGGCGGCCTGCCCGCCGTACCACCTGGCGATCGTCGTCGGCGGCACCAGCGCCGAATTCGCCCTGAAGACCGCGAAGTACGCCTCCGCGCACTACCTGGACGAGCTGCCCGCCGAGGGCTCGCCGACCGGGCACGGCTTCCGGGACAAGGAGCTCGAGGAGAAGGTCTTCGAGCTGACGCAGAAGATCGGCATCGGCGCGCAGTTCGGCGGCAAGTACTTCTGCCACGACGTGCGCGTGGTGCGCCTGCCGCGCCACGGTGCCTCGCTGCCCGTCGCGATCGCCGTCTCCTGCTCGGCCGACCGCCAGGCCACCGCGAAGATCACCGCCGATGGCGTCTTCCTGGAGCAGCTGGAGACGGACCCGGCGCGGTTCCTGCCGGAGACGACGGACGAGCATCTCGACGAGGCCTCCGACGTCGTGAAGATCGACCTGAACCAGCCCATGGACGACATCCTCGCCGAGCTCACCAAGCACCCGGTCAAGACCCGGCTCTCCCTCACCGGCCCGCTGGTCGTGGCCCGCGACATCGCGCACGCCAAGATCAAGGAGCGGCTCGACGCGGGCGAGGAGATGCCGCAGTACTTGAAGGACCACCCGGTGTACTACGCCGGTCCCGCAAAGACCCCCGAGGGTTACGCGTCCGGCTCCTTCGGCCCGACCACGGCCGGCCGGATGGACTCCTACGTAGAGCAGTTCCAGGCGGCGGGCGGCTCCAAGGTGATGCTCGCCAAGGGCAACCGCTCCCAGCAGGTCACCGACGCCTGTGACGCGCACGGCGGCTTCTACCTGGGCTCGATCGGCGGCCCCGCCGCGCGCCTCGCCCAGGACTGCATCAAGAAGGTCGAGGTCGTCGAGTACGAGGAGCTCGGCATGGAGGCGGTCTGGAAGATCGAGGTCGAGGACTTCCCCGCCTTCATCGTGGTCGACGACAAGGGCAACGACTTCTTCCAGGACCCGGCCCCGGCGCCGACGTTCACCAGCATCCCGGTGCGGGGCCCGGGCCTGAGCTGACTCGGCGGCAGCACCCCGTCAGGGCCGTTCAGTTTCTGACGTGGAACTCCAGCTTCTCGTAGTCCCCGTCATCGGTGGCGTGGATGTAGCCGCGTGCCTCTTCGTAGTCGCCAGTTCCGCCGGTGATCGCGATGTCGAACGTGGGCAGTTCCTCCGACTCGCCGAGCGGCGTTATGGCCTGACCGGCGATGTGGCCGCCCGAGAGCACGAAGGTGCCCACGCACAGCAGGTCGGCGGGGCCGGCGGCGCGCACCACGGTGCACGTCACGCCGTCCCTGCCGACCTTGCCACCGCCTTTGCTGTCATACAGGTCGTCGGCGAAGGCGAAGCTGTCCCCGACTTCGGGTGCCTGCTGCTCGCTCTCGCCCTCGTCGTCCTCGCTCGCGATCTCCTTCGCGTAAAGCGTGAACTTCTCGTCGTCCTGGGCGGGCGCGGCGAACGCGGGGGACGAGGCGGTGAGGGCGACGGACGCGGCCAGGCAGACGCCGAGCGCGCCGAGGGTCCTGAGGTGGGGAAGCATGTGCCGCCTCCTGTGGGGTGGTGGACCTCCCCCCTCTTCTCCCTTCCTCATTCTCCGACGTTCGCCCCGGGTCTGCCTCCTGGAAGCGGTGGCGGAGGAGACCCGGGGCGACGGGGCCTACGCGAACTTCTGGTTCGCCGACCCGTTGCACTTCTGGAGCTTCAGCGGCTCCTTCGGGGATGCAAGCCCCAGGCAGAGCCCGGTGTCCGACGCGGGGCGCAGGGTCCCCGACTCGCGTACGAACTTCTGGTTGGCGCCGCCGTGGCAGTTCCACAGCGTGACGGCGGTGCCTTCCTTCGCCGTTCCGGGTACGTCGACACAGCGGTCCTGCGTCAGACCGGTGTGCGGTGACCGCTGCCCGGCGTCGTACCACCAGGTCTGATTGCGGTTGCCGGTCGTCGTCCCAACCGCCCGGGTACAGCTTGGGGCTGCCCGTGCTCGCCGGGTCGGCACAACTGGCCTCGTTCCAGCCCGAGTTGCAGAGCCGATCTCCAGCAGGGTCAGGCTTCGTCGAACAGCACCTGCGAGGTGTCGATGACGTGCACCACCAGGACGATCAGCAGGCCATCACTGATCACGTACTCCAGAGCCAGCGAGTGCGTGAGGGCGATGGACCTGGTGTTCTCGTCCCCCGAGATGGGCGATGACACCTTGGTCCTCGGGTCCTGCGCAAGCGCGGCGGTCCCCCGCGCGAGGAGCTGCCGGCGATCCTCCGGGAGCCTGTCGCGAATGCGCGCCGCCTGCTCGGAGAAGATCACGTTGAACGCGGCGCGGGTCACTAGGGCCTCCGGGTCTTGCGTCGAGGCTCCCAATTCTGCCCGCCTGCGGGCGCTTCTCCAACGCCCGCAGGTCAGCCCTGTCCGCCCCTGAGGGGTACCCGCGCCTGCCGGCCCGGCGCGCACTTGCCCGCGCAGGTGCCCCGGCTGAGCAGGAAGCGCGTCACGCAGTCCGTCATCACCGGGGAGAACTCGAGGTCGTCGTTGGCCCCGATGACGAGCAGGATCGACTTGATCTTGGTGTTGCGGGCCTTGATGGCGAGGTTGTCGCTCTGCACCAGCTCGTCGGCGTACTGCTTCTGGCCGCCGATCCTGATGTTGACGGTACTGGCTCCCGAGCAGGCGACGTTGTACGTCACGTCGGCAGGGATGCCGGTGCGGTGGATCGCGGCGTCCGGGGAGCGGTGGCACCAGTTGTCGGGGCCGTCGGTGCCGGGTTCGTACGTCCCGACACCCTCTCCGGAGATCTCGCTGTCGCCGAGCGAGATCAGTCCGGTCTTGCGGTCGGCGAGCGGGCGCTCGGCCGGGTCGCCGTAGAGCCTGGTCGCCTCGTCCGCCCGGATCTTCTCGAGTTCGGGCGGCAGCGGAGTCGACGCGGGCGCCGCCATCGCGCCGTTGCCGCCGCCGTTCCCGCCGTCCGCCGCCTGGGCGGGCATCGCGGCCGTGCCGAGCACCGCCGCCATCGCGACGGCCGCCGCGAACGTACATCTCAGCCTGCCCTGGCGGCTGCGTCTGGTGCGCTTCATCGCGCCTCCCCGGTTTGGTGTTACCCACGGTTTTTACTGGCCAGTAGGGCGCTTGGGAATACCTGGAACAAGACAAGTGCTCAACTTTTCAGCGGGTTCTGACGGAGAGGTAGGTTCGAGGCATGACCAGCGACGCCAGTGGTGAGTACCGGATCGAACACGACTCCATGGGCGAGGTGCGGGTCCCCGCGCACGCCAAGTGGCGGGCCCAGACACAGCGGGCGGTGGAGAACTTCCCCATCTCCGGGCAGCGCATCGAACGCGCCCACATCGCCGCTCTCGCGCAGATCAAGGCGGCCGCGGCGAAGGTCAACGCGGAGCTCGGCGTGCTCGACAAGGACATCGCCGAAGCCGTCGCGGACGCGGCGGGCGAGGTCGCCGAAGGCCGCTGGGACGAGCACTTCCCGGTGGACGTCTTCCAGACGGGGTCCGGCACGTCGTCGAACATGAACACCAACGAGGTGCTCGCCACGCTCGCCACGGAGCGGCTCGGCCGCGACGTACATCCCAACGACCACGTGAACGCCTCGCAGTCCTCGAACGACGTCTTCCCGTCCTCCATCCACATCGCGGCGACGGGCGCCGTGACGGGCGATCTGATCCCCGCCCTGGAGCACCTCGCCGCCTCCCTGGAGCGCAAGGCCGAAGAGTTCGCGGACGTCGTGAAGTCCGGGCGTACGCATCTCATGGACGCGACGCCGGTGACCCTCGGGCAGGAGTTCGGCGGGTACGCGGCACAGGTGCGGTACGGCGTCGAGCGGCTGCGTTCGTCGCTGCCGCGCCTGGCCGAACTGCCGCTGGGCGGCACGGCGGTGGGCACCGGGATCAACACGCCGCCCGGGTTCTCGGCGGCCGTGATCGCGGAGGTGGCGCGGGCCACGGGTCTTCCGCTGACCGAGGCGCGGGACCACTTCGAGGCGCAGGGGGCGCGGGACTCCGTCGTCGAGGTGAGCGGGCAGCTGCGGGTGGTGGCCGTCGGCCTGACGAAGATCTCCAACGACCTGCGGTGGATGGCTTCCGGGCCCCGGACGGGGCTCGCGGAGATCAACCTGCCCGATCTGCAGCCCGGTTCGTCGATCATGCCGGGCAAGGTGAATCCGGTGATTCCGGAGGCGGTCCTCATGGTCGCCGCGCAGGTCACCGGGAATGACGCGACGGTCGCCGCGGCGGGGGCCGCGGGCAACTTCGAGCTGAACGTGATGCTTCCGGTCATCGCCAAGAACGTGCTGGAGTCCGTGCGGCTGCTCGCCAACGCGTCGCGGCTGCTCGCCGACCGGACGGTGGACGGGGTCACGGCGAACCGTGAGCGGGCGCTCGAGTACGCCGAGTCCTCGCCCTCTGTCGTCACTCCGCTGAACAAGTACATCGGGTACGAGGAGGCGGCGAAGGTGGCGAAGAAGGCACTGGCCGAGCGGAGGACGATCCGGGAGGTCGTGCTGGCCTCCGGGTACGTCGAGCAGGGAGATCTCACGCTGGAGCAGCTCGACGAGGCCTTGGACGTGCTGCGGATGACCCGGCCCTAGGAGCGGTCGCCGGGGCGGTCGGACGGGCTACTGACATCACGCACCGCAGGGGCTACTAACATCTCTGCATGACAGCGCACATGACGCCGCCAACGACGAGCAGCGACGACGCACGCTGGGCACCCGGCTCCCACGTGTTGTGGCGGTACAAGGAGAACGCCGGGGAGCAGGTTCACATCTGTCGGCCCGTCACCGTCGTACAGGACACGGACGAGCTGCTCGCCGTGTGGATGGCGCCGGGGACGGAGTGTGTGAAGCCGGTGCTTGCCGACGGGACGCCCGTCCATCACGAGCCCCTCGCCACCCGGTACACCAAGCCCCGCGCCCTGTGCAGGGACCGCTGGTTCGGCACCGGCGTGCTGAAGCTGGCGCGGCCGGCCGATCCGTGGTCGGTGTGGCTGTTCTGGGATCCGGGCTGGCAGTTCAAGAACTGGTACGTGAACCTCGAAGAGCCGCGCGCACGTTGGGCCGGAGGGATCGATTCCGAGGATCACTTTCTGGACATCTCTGTGCGACCGGACCGCAGTTGGCGCTGGCACGACGAGGATGAGTTCGCACAGGCTCAGCGTGCCGGTCTGATGGGGGAGGCAAAAGCGCAGGAAGTACGGGCCGCGGGGCTCGCCGCGGTCGAGGTGATTCAGGCGTGGGGCGCACCGTTTTCGGACAACTGGCAGCAGTGGCGGCCCGATCCGGACTGGGGCATTCCGCCCCTTCCGGATGACTGGGACCGCACGCCCGCGCATGTGACGTCATGAGACCCTTGATGCGCCCCCATGGTTCAAACGTAGGATCGTCCTCCGCAAGGGCGCACAGCAGCAACTCAGCATCAAATCCCTGAGCTTGCGCGTTGCCTGACTGGTTGTCATCGCTGGTTGTCATCGAGGGGCGGCAGAACGTGAGCGAGGCGAGCGAGTTCGACAGGTACGGCGGGCCATCCGGCCTGCCCGACCGCACGGGCCAGGCCGAAGCGTTCGACGCCATCGGGCAGCACTACGACGACGCCTTCCCGCACAAGGAGGGCCAGCTGGCCGCCGGGCGCAGGATCGCCGAAGCGCTGCCGACCGGGTCGAGGGTGCTCGACGTGGGCTGCGGGACCGGCCTGCCGACCGCACGTCAGCTCACCGACGCCGGGCACACCGTCCTCGGCGTCGACCTGTCGTCCGGCATGCTCGACCTGGCCAGGAAGAACGTGCCTGCGGCGGGCGCCGAGTTCCGGCAGCTCGACGTGGCGGAACTGCGGGCCGAAGGGCCGGACGGCGTGGGGCAGTTCGACGGGATCGTGGCGTTCTTCGCGCTGCTGATGCTGCCGCGCGAGGAGATCCCGCACGCGCTGCGGCTGCTGCACGGACTGCTGCGCCCCGGTGGCCTGCTCACGCTGTCCATGGTCGAGGCCGATCTGGATGACGCGACAATTCCGTTCCTGGGGCACACAATCCGGGTATCCGGTTACCTGCGGGACGAACTGCGGCAGGTCGTGCGTGACGCGGGCTTCGACATCATCGATGAGGACACGTACTCCTACGCCCCCGCCAGTACTGACGTACCACCCGAGCACCAGCTCTTCCTGCACTGCCGACGCGGCTGACCCACCTAGCCCCCGGAGACCACGGCGCAGCCCCGGACGGACGGATCGAAACGCGTGACGGAGCACCCCACCCCCGACGAAGGCCGACAGTCCCGAGCTGCCCGGCCGACCGCCCCCGCGGACCCGCGCGGGGCGCTGGTGCGTGCCCCGGAGGCACCAGGCGGCACGGGCGCGCCCGCTTTATCCTCACAGGCACGGACCGGCGACGCGGCACAGGCACGGACCGGCGACGCGGCAGCCGCCCAGGCCCGCACCGGCGACCCCGCGGCGAGCCCCAGCGACGAGCACGCCCAGTCGTCGGGGGCCCCTGCATCGCAGCCCGACCCGCACCGCCCGCGCCCCGTGCCCGAGGGCGTGCCGTCCCAGCCGGGTCCCGAGCAGCCCAGGCCGGCGGTCGGTCCGGGCGGTCCCGGCAGTCCTGGCAGCCCCGGTGGCCCCGGTGGCGAAGAGCGGCGCACGGGGCAGCCCCGGCCGCCAGGATCGGGCCCCGCCGCGATGCGCCGCGACGGCGACCGGCTGCGTTTCGTGGGCGCGGCCACCCGGCGCATCGCCCGCGGCATCGATCTGGACGAGATCGTGATGGGCCTGTGCCGGGCCACGGTGCCGACGTTCTCCGACGCGATACTGGTCTATCTGCGCGACCCGCTGCCGGTCGGCGAGGAGCGGCCGACCGGTGCGCTGATGCTGCGCCTGCGCCGCACCGACCGGATCCCGGAGGAGCCCGACACCGACGGCGGCACCATGCCCGCCCTCCAGGCGCAGCCCGACCTGGTGACGACCGCCGAGCTGTGCGAGGTGCGCCCCGGCGGCGCCCTCGCCGAGGTTCTGCGCGGCGTACGCCCGGTGTTCGCCGACTCCCCCGGAGCCCGCGCCGCGCTGCCCGAGCTGCTCGGCGACGGCCGGACCGTGCCGACGGGGCAGCGCACGATCCTGGCCCCGCTGCGCGGCAGGCGCCGGGTGATCGGCGCGGCGGTGTTCCTGCGCCGCCCCGACCGCCACCCCTTCGAGGCGGACGACCTCCTTGTCGCCGCCCAACTCGCCACGCACAGCGCGCTCGGCATCGACAAGGCCGTGCTCTACGGCCGCGAGGCGTACATCGCCGACGAGTTGCAGCGCACCATGCTGCCGGAGACGCTGCCGCGCCCGACCGGCGTCCGCCTGGCCTCCCGCTATCTCCCGGCCGCCGAGACGGCGCGGGTCGGCGGCGACTGGTACGACGCGATCCCGCTGCCCGGCAGCCGCGTCGCCCTTGTCGTGGGCGACGTCATGGGCCACTCCATGACATCGGCGGCGATCATGGGCCAGCTGCGGACGACCGCGCAGACCCTGGCCGGGCTCGACCTGCCGCCCCAGGAGGTCCTGCACCATCTGGACGAGCAGGCCCAGCGCCTCGGCTCGGACCGCATGGCGACCTGTCTGTACGCGGTCTACGACCCGGTCGCGCACCGCATCACCATCGCCAACGCCGGCCATCCGCCGCCCGTCCTGCTGCATCTGGGCGGCCGTGCCGAGGTCCTGCGGGTCCCGCCGGGTGCGCCCATCGGCGTAGGCGGTGTGGACTTCGAGGCGGTGGAGCTGGACGCCCCCGCGGGCGCCACGCTCCTCCTCTACACCGACGGGCTCGTCGAGTCACGCCTGCGCGACGTGTGGACCGGCATAGAGCAACTGCGCGAACGGCTCGCCGCCACCGCCCAGTTGACGGGTCCCGACCACCCGCCGCCCCTGGAGGCGCTCTGCGACGAGGTGCTCGACATGCTCGGCCCCGGCGACCGGGACGACGACATCGCGCTGCTCGCCGCCCGCTTCGACGGGATCGCGCCGAGCGACGTCGCGTACTGGTTCCTTGAGCCCGAGGACGCGACGCCCTCGCGCGCCCGGCGGCTCGCCCGCAGCGCCCTGGAGCGCTGGGGCCTCGAGGAGCTGACCGACTCCGTGGAGCTGCTCGTCAGCGAGGTCGTGACCAACGCCGTGCGGTACGCGTCGCGCCCGGTGACCCTGCGGCTTCTGCGCACCGACGTACTGCGCTGCGAGGTCGGCGACGACGTGCCGCAGTTGCCCCGGCTCCGCCAGGCCCGCGCCACCGACGAGGGGGGCCGCGGGCTCTATCTGGTCAACCGGCTCGCCCGGCGGTGGGGGGCGACCCGGCTCAGCACCGGCAAGGTGGTCTGGTTCGAGCTGAATCATGGCTCGAACCCGGAATCGAGCAGAAACTAAGCGGTAGTTCTTTTGCGGTAGTTCTTTTGCCGCGGGCCGTGGGGGCTGGTCGCGCAGTTCCCCGCGCCCCTTACGGGGCGCGGGAGCGCTGGCCTCAGTCCCTGTCCGGCCGCCCGTTCGGGTTCTCCGGGATCTCGATGGAGCCGGAGGGGTCCGGCTCCTCCGGGTCACCCGTCGGCGGCACGGTCGTCGGCTCGTCCGTCGGCGGCTCGGTGCTCGGCTCCTCCGTCGGCGGCTCGCTGGACGGGGTCTCCGTCGGCGGCTTCGTCGTCGGGTCCTCGGTCTCCTCCGGCTCCTGCGTCGGCTCCCGCGGGGCCTGCGTCGTCGGGTCCGGCGGCGGCGCGATGGCCGCGCCCATGGACGTGTCCAGGTCGAACTCGCTGGGCGAACCCATCGCGTCGAAGGTGTACGCCGCCCAGATCTGGGCCGGGAAGCTGCCGCCGTCGACGCGCGGCAGACCGCCCGCGCCCCTCATGGAGACCTGCTTGCTCTCCTCGTCCGTGCCCGCGGCGCCCTCACCGAACAGGCCGACGGAGGTGACCAGCTTCGGCGTGTAGCCGGTGAACCAGGCCGACTTGTTGTCGTCGGACGTACCGGTCTTGCCCGCCACGTCCTGCACGGGACTGCGCACCGCACTGCCCGTACCGTCGTCGACCACACCGGTCAGGACCGAGGTCAGCGAGTCGGCGGTGCCGCGCTCGACGACCTGCTCGCCGATCGGGTCCGGCAGTTCGATCGTGCGGTCCTTGTGCTCGACCGACGCCACGATCGCCGGGGTGACCTTCTTGCCGTGGTTGTCGAGCGTCGCGTACACACCCGCCATCTCCAGCGGGCTCGCGCCCATCGTGCCCAGGGTCTGCGCGGGCACGGCGGGCAGGCCGTCGACGTCCATGCCGAGATCGCCGGCCGTCTTCAGGACGTCCTCCATGCCGACGTCCACGCCCATCTGCGCGAAGACGGAGTTGATGGACTTGTTCATCGCCTTCTGGACAGTGACCGGGCCGTAGCTCTTGTCGTCCTCGTTCGGCGGCGCGAAGGCGACCTCGCTGCCCTTGACCGGGCGCTCGCTGGTGCCGTCGTAGACCGTGTTCGCGGTGATCGGCTGGTCGGACTGGGTCTTGCTGCCGTTCTCCAGGGCCGCGGCGAGGATCAGCGGCTTGAACGTGGACGCGGGCTGGTAGTCACGCCGGGTCGCGTTGTTCGTGTAGTGCTTCACATAGTCCTCGCCGCCGTACATCGCGAGGACCTTGCCCGTCTTGGGGTCGACGGAGGCCGCGCCCGCCTGCACCCGGGCGTCCGCCTTGCGCTTGTCCGGGTCCAGCTGGTCGTTCAGCTTCTTGTCGACGGCCTTCTCGAGCAGCTTCTGCTTCTTCTTGTCGATGTTGAGCGTGATCGTGTAGCCGCCCGCGTCGAACTGCTCCTCGCTGAGGTGCCCGGCCCGCATGACCTCGGCCTTGGCCTCCTTGACCAGATAGCCGGTCTGGCCCTCGAGGCCGGGCGCGGCCTGCGGCTTCTGCGGAACGTCGAACTTCAGGCCTTCGCGCTTGCTCGCGGGCAGCCAGTTCTCCTCGACCATGTTGTCGAGTACGTAGTTCCAGCGCTCCTTGACGAGCTTGCGGCTCGCGGGCGTCGCGGACGTCCAGTCGTACTGGCTGGGGGCCTGGAGGAGGGCCGCGAGATAGGCGCCCTGCGAGACGTTCAGCTTCTCGGCGTCCACGCCGTAGTACGCCTGGGCCGCGGCCTGGATGCCGTAGGCGCCGCGGCCGTAGTAGCTGGTGTTGATGTACCCGGCGAGGATGTCGTCCTTGCTCGTCTCGCGGTCCACCTTCAGCGAGATGACCAGCTCCTTGAGCTTGCGGGTCACCGTCTGGTCCTGCGTCAGGTAGTAGTTCTTGACGTACTGCTGGGTGATCGTCGAGCCGCCCTGCTTGCCCTTGCCGCTGACGGTGTTGATCAGGCCGCGGGCGGTGCCCTTGAAGTCGACGCCCGTGTCCTTGTAGAAGGACTTGTTCTCGGCGGCGACGAACGTCTTCTGGACTTCCTTGGGCACCTTCTCCAGGTCGACGACCTCGCGGTTCAGCTCGCCCGTCCTGGCCAGGACCGAGCCGTCCTTGTACTTGTAGACGTTGCTCTGCAGCTTGGCCGCGGCATTGCCCTCGGGCACGTCGACCACCATGTAGAGGACGACGAAACCGAGCATGCCGAGCAGGCAGAGCCCGAAGAACGCGCCGAGGATCTTCTTCAGCGTGAAGAAGCGGCGTATACCGCTGCGCTTGGGTTTGCCGTCGCCGGCCGGGCTCGGGCGCGCTGCCCGGCGCGCGCCGCGCTGCCGCGCCTGTCGCTCTTCCGCTCGGCCCATGGCTCTGAGTGCTCCGCTTCCGTCTAGTCCACATACGTACGTCGAGTCAGCTCACGAAGCTAACACCGCACCCTGGGACAAACTCCTGCCGATCCGGTCTTTTCCGGACGTGACAATGAGCACCTGCCCTTAAGAACCGACGAACACAGACCCCAGAAGGTTGCCCGCTTCTCGAACCTGTGAGCTCCGCACCGAGCTCTGCACTGGGCGTATACACACCACGTATACACACCGTGTAGAGTGCCGTGCATGTCCATCGGTCACACCCTCCTCGGCCTCCTTGAGTCGGGCCCGCGCCACGGCTACGACCTCAAGCGCACCTTCGACGAGAAGTTCGGTCACGACAAGCCGCTGCACTACGGCCAGGTCTACTCGACCATGTCCCGCCTCCTGAAGAACGGCCTCGTCGAGGTCGACGGCATAGAGGCGGGCGGCGGCCCCGAGCGCAAGCGGTACGCGATCACCGAAGCCGGCATCACGGATGTCCAGCGCTGGCTCGCAACCCCGGAGAAGCCGGAGCCCTATCTCCAGTCGACCCTCTATACGAAGGTCGTCCTCGCCCTCCTCACCGAGCGCGACGCCGCGGAGATACTCGACTCCCAGCGCGCCGAACACCTGCGTCTGATGCGCATCCTCACCGACCGCAAGCGCAAGGGTGACCTCGCCGACCAGCTGATCTGCGACCACGCGCTGTTCCATCTCGAAGCCGATCTGCGCTGGCTCGAACTGACCGCCGCGCGCCTCGGCAAGCTCGCCCAGGAGGTTCGCCCCGCATGACCCCCGCAGGTTCCCTCCTCACGGCCACCGGTCTTCGCAAGGCGTACGGTGCGACGAACGCGCTCGACGACGCCGAGTTCTCCATCCACCCCGGCGAGGTCGTCGCCGTCATGGGCCCGTCCGGCTCGGGCAAGTCCACCCTGCTGCACTGCCTCGCGGGGATCGTCAGGCCCGACGCGGGCTCCATCACGTACAACGGCCGCGAGCTGACCGGTCTGCCGGACGCCACGCTGAGCGCGCTGCGCCGCAGCGAGTTCGGTTTCGTCTTCCAGTTCGGGCAGCTGGTGCCCGAACTGACCTGCGTCGAGAACGTCGCCCTTCCGCTGCGTCTCAACGGCGCCAAGCGCAAGGACGCCGAGGCCACCGCCCGTACCTGGATGGAGCGCCTGGAGGTCGACGACGTCGTCGCCAAGCGGCCCGGCGAGGTCTCCGGCGGCCAGGGCCAGCGGGTCGCCGTGGCCCGCGCGCTCGCCACCAACCCGCGCGTGCTCTTCGCCGACGAGCCGACCGGCGCGCTCGACTCGCTCAACGGCGAGCGCGTGATGGAGCTGCTCACCGACGCCGCGCGCTCGACGAACGCCGCCGTCGTCCTGGTCACCCACGAGACGCGGGTCGCCGCCTACTCCGACCGCGAGATCGTCGTGCGCGACGGCACGTCACGCGACATGGAGCGGGTCGTATGAGCCTCGACACCCGCACCAAGGCGCAGGCGCCGCCACCGCCCTTCCCCGAGGACACCGCGCCCAGGGGTGCCCGCACCTGGGCCCGCGACCTCGTCATGGGCATACGTTTCGCCGTCGGCGGCGGCCGCGAGGGCTGGACCCGCACGATCCTGACCGCCGTCGGCGTCGGCCTCGGCGTCGCCCTGCTGCTCGGCGCGGCATCGGTGCCGCAGCTGCTGCAGAACCGCGACGACCGTTCGTACGCACGCACTCCGTACGCCTCGATGGACGCGAAGCCGCCCAAGGCCGGCGATGCGACGGTGCTCGTACGCAACACCGGCACCCAGTTCCACGGCCGGACGGCCACCGGCATGTTCCTGAAGGCCGACGGGGACCACCCGGTCCTGCCGCCGGGGCTCGACAGGATCCCGGCGGCAGGCGAGATGGTCGTCTCGCCCGCACTGCGCGACCTGCTGAACGAGAACAAGGTGCTCAAGGAGCGCTTCAGCGGCTTCCGCCAGGTCGGCACCATCGGCGACGCGGGACTTCTCTCGCCGCTCGAGCTCTACTACTACGCGGGCGCCGAGAAGCTCACGGCGACGGGCGGCGCCCATCGCGTCGCACGCTGGGGGCAGGACGACTCCCTCCCCCTCGACCCGTTCCTCATGGCGCTCGTCGTACTGATCTGCGTCGTCCTTCTCACCCCGGTCGCGATCTTCATCGGTACGGCCGTCCGCTTCGGCGGCGACCGGCGCGACCGGCGCCTCGCCGCACTGCGCCTGGTCGGCGCGGACGCCCGCGCGGTGCGCCGGATCGCGGCGGGCGAGGCCCTGTTCGGGGCGCTGCTCGGGCTCGCCGCGGGCGCCGTCTTCTTCCTGCTCCTTCGCCAACTGGTGGGCGTGGTCGACCTGACGAACGTCAGCGCCTACCCGTCCGACATGGCGCCGGAGCCCGGTCTGGTCGCCCTGGTCGCGGTGGCCGTGCCGGTCTGCGCGGTCCTGGTGACGCTGCTCTCGCTGCGCTCGGTGGCCATCGAGCCGCTCGGCGTCGTCCGGGGCGGCAAGCAGCGCAGCCGCCGCCTGTGGTGGCGGGTGCTGCTTCCGGTCGCCGGCATCGGCATCCTGCTTGCGTCCGGCCGCGTCGAACGCGACGTCGGCTCCTTCGTGAACGTGCCCGCCATCGCGGCGGGTTCGGCCCTCACCCTGATCGGCCTCAGCGCGCTCCTGCCGTGGCTGGTCGAGGCCGTCGTGGGACGGCTTCGCGGCGGGCCCGTGCCGTGGCAACTCGCCGTGCGCAGGCTCCAGTTGACGAGCGGAACGGCGGCCCGCGCGGTCAGCGGGATCACCGTCGCGGTGGCCGGAGCGGTGGCGCTGCAGATGATGTTCGCGTCCATGCACGACGAGTTCAACAAGATGACCGGCCAGGACACGAGCCGCGCCCAGCTCACCGTCCACAGCATGAGCGGCAACGGCCCCCTCGCCCAGCGGATGATCGACGAATTCACCCGGACCGAGGGCGTCACCAAGGTCATCGGCACCGTGCAGTCGTACGTCACCCGCCCCGGCAACACCAAGGTCAACGACATCACGCCGACCACGCAGCTGACCATCGGCACCTGCGCGACCCTGCGCGAGCTCGCGGACGTCGGCTCCTGCAAGGACGGCGACACCTTCGTCTCGCACACCAACAGCCGGGAGCAGAACACCTGGCTCGACCGGACGGCACGCCCCGGCAAGCCGGTCAATGTCGGCGAGGACCCCGACTTCGACCCGCGCGCCGAACCGGTCCTCTGGACGCTCCCGAAGGACTCCCGCACCGTCAAGGCCCGCCCCAACCCGTCCGGCAGCAAGATCGACGGAATCCTCGCCACGCCCGCCGCCGTCGACATCGAGAAGCTGTCCGACGCGACCACGACCTCCTGGGTCAAGCTCGACCCGAAGGAGCCGGAGGCCGAGGAGTACGTGCGCAACGCGGCCGCTCACATCAGCCCGCTCCTCGGCGTGGACTCGATGCAGTCGGTCGACCGCGACAAGCAGTACGCGTCCATCGCACGCGGCCTGCAGATCGGCGCGAGCGTCACGATGGCGCTGATCGCCGCGTCCATGCTGGTGTCGATGATCGAGCAACTCCGCGAACGCAAGCGTCTGTTGGCGGCTCTCACCGCGTTCGGCACGCGCCGCTCCTCGATGGCCTGGTCGCTCCTGTGGCAGACGGCGCTCCCCGTCGCCCTCGGTCTCGCCCTCGCGGTCGCCGGCGGCCTGGGCCTCGGCGTGGTCATGACCCGCATGATCGGCAAGGAGGTCACCGACTGGTGGTCGTTCCTGCCCCTGACGGGGGTGGGCGCGGGGATGGTCGCGATCGTGACCGTGCTCAGCCTGCCGCCGCTGCGGCGGATGATGCGGCCGGATGGCTTGCGTACGGAGTAACTCCGCTTATGTACGCGCTACGTTGCCGGTGCGGGGTCACAACACCCGCACCGGCAACGGCTTTACGGCCCCCCTCAGAGCGGCGGCCAGCTCTTCGTACTCCGCAGCACGCGCAGCGCCGGTACGCATCGCGAGGGCGATCCGCCTCGTCGGCGCCGGGTCCGCGAAGTACCCGGTGAGCAGCTGACTGCTGCGGCTGGTCTCGACGCGCACGGCGGTGCGCGGAAGCAGCGTGACCCCGAGCCCGCCGGCCACCAGCTGTACGAGGGTGGAGAGCCCGGCGGCGGTCGTCGTCACCGGGGCGTCGGCACGCCCCGCCTCCCGGCAGATGTCGAGGGCCTGGTCGCGCAGGCAGTGCCCTTCGTCGAGCAGCAGCAGATTGAGTTCACGCAGGGCGTCGCGCGGGATCCCCTCCCTCCCGCCGAGCCAGTGGTCAAGGGGCGTGACGAGCACGAAGTCCTCGTCGAACAAGGGCAGTTCGGTCACACCAGGAACCCCGAGCGGCACCGCGAGCAGCAGCAGATCGAGCCGCCCTGCGCCCAGGCCCTCGATCAGTGACGAGGTCTGCTCCTCGTGCACCTGAAGATCCAGATCCGGATACTTCTCATGTACGAGCCCTATGACGGTCGGCAGCAGATAGGGCGCCACGGTCGGGATCACGCCGAGCCTGAGCACCCCGGTGAACGGCGCGCGCACCGCGTCGGCCTCCTCCATCAGCGCCCCGACCTCATCGAGCACGGCCCTGGCCCGCACCGCGAGCCGCTCGCCGGCCGGGGAGAGCAGGACCTTGCGCGTCGTGCGCTCCAGGAGCTGGACACCCAGTGCCTCCTCCAGGGCCGAGACGGCTCCGGACAGTGCGGGCTGACTCATCCCGATTGCCACCGCCGCGTCCCTGAAGTGCAGATGCTCGGCCACGGCCGCGAAGGCGCGGAGCTGCGCCAGGCTGGGCTGCTTGCCCCTATTTATGGCTCGCACTGATAGTCACCTCCGATCAACAGGACAGAGTGTAGCTATTTCCCTAATCAATGCACTCTGTGCCACGATCGACAGCAGTCCAACCCCCTGGAGCCCCTTACCGGGGTTCCGCTGCTTGCAAGGAGAGCGCGTGCTCACTGTCGGTGACAAGTTCCCCGAGTTCGACCTGACTGCCTGTGTCTCGCTGGAGAAGGGCTCAGAGTTCGAGCAGATCAACCACAAGACCTACGAGGGCAAGTGGAAGATCGTCTTCGCGTGGCCCAAGGACTTCACCTTCGTGTGCCCGACCGAGATCGCCGCTTTCGGCAAGCTGAACGACGAGTTCGCCGACCGTGACGCCCAGGTCCTCGGCTTCTCCGGCGACTCCGAGTTCGTGCACCACGCCTGGCGCAAGGACCACCCGGACCTGACGGACCTGCCCTTCCCGATGCTGGCCGACTCGAAGCACGAGCTCATGCGTGACCTCGGCATCGAGGGCGAGGACGGCTTCGCGCAGCGCGCCGTCTTCATCGTCGACCAGAACAACGAGATCCAGTTCACGATGGTGACCGCCGGTTCCGTCGGCCGTAACCCCAAGGAGGTCCTCCGGGTCCTCGACGCCCTCCAGACGGACGAGCTCTGCCCGTGCAACTGGAGCAAGGGCGAGGACACCCTGGACCCGGTCGCGCTCCTCTCGGGCGAGTGAACGGAGCCTTTTGACATGGCACTCGACGAACTGAAGTCCGCCGTACCGGACTACGCCAAGGACCTGAAGCTGAACCTCGGCTCGGTCATCGGCAACTCGGACCTGCCCAAGCAGCAGCTCTGGGGCACGGTGCTCGCCTGCGCGATCGCATCCCGCTCCCCGAAGGTGCTGCGCGAGCTGGAGCCCGAGGCGAAGGCGAACCTGTCGGCCGAGGCGTACACGGCCGCCAAGTCGGCCGCGGCCGTCATGGCGATGAACAACGTCTTCTACCGCACGCGCCACCTCCTCTCGGACCCCGAGTACGGGACGATGCGCGCCGGTCTGCGGATGAACGTCATCGGCAACCCGGGTGTGGAGAAGGTCGACTTCGAGCTGTGGTCGCTCGCGGTCTCCGCGATCAACGGCTGTGGCCAGTGCCTCGACTCTCACGAGCAGGTGCTGCGCAAGGCGGGCGTGGACCGCGAGACGATCCAGGAAGCCTTCAAGATCGCCGCGGTGATCCAGGCTGTGGGCGTCACGCTGGACTCGGAAGCGGTGCTCTCCGAGTAAGCGGGTCGTCGAAAGGGCCCCGCCGACCTCCGGGTCGGCGGGGCCCTTTCGCGTACGCCGGACCCTAGGGCGCGAGTACACGCCCCGCCGCGAGCACCGAGGCCACGGTGCCGCCCGCCACCACGGACGAAGCGGCGATGACGGGCACACGCAGGGCCCACGCGCGCAGCCCCGTCGAGCCGGACACCCGGGTGAGAAGGGCGTCGCGCCCCTTCAGTACGGCGAGGCCGACCCCGGCAAGGGTCAGCGCCATGCCCGCCCCGAAGGCTCCCACCATCGCGAGTGCCGTACCCGCCCGGCCGCTGAGCAGCCCGGCCAGCAGCACGAGGAACGCGGATGGCGAGGGCAGGAGCCCGGTTGTGGTCGTGGTGTCTGCGGCGCCGTTGTGGCTGGTCGCGCCCACGCGGCGGAGCCGCACATGTCACAGCCCCGCGCCCCTTCGGGGGCGCTCCCCCGTGCCGCCCCCTCCTCAGCCGCACCAGCAACGCCACCCCCACCCCCACCACAGCCAAGGCCGCCACGAGGTTCAGCCACCCCGTCAGTGACGCGATGTCCGGCGTGCTCTCGGCCGCCAGCCACCAGCCCACCGCCAGGGCCGTGACCGACACGGTGTGTATGAGTGCGACGATCGCGCCGAGCCATATCGCGTCCCGGGCCCGGCCACGCCCTCCCACCAGGTAACCGGCGGCAAGGGACTTGCCGTGCCCGGGTGCGCACGCGTGCAGGGCGCCCACCGCCAGGGACACGAGGAGGGCCAGCGGCAGGAACACCCCGTGGTCGAGGACCGCCGCCCCGGACGAGGCGAGCGTCAGCGTGCGGGCCGGGGCCCGCGCCGTGTGCAGGCCTCCGCCGCCCCGCGGTGTCACGGAGACCGTGCGGTAGGCGCGGTCGACGTCCGTCAGGGCGGTGACGGTGAGGGTGATCCTGTCCACCGGTCGCGGGCAGGCGAAGCTCAGGCGGGTGCCCGACGCCCGCTCGACGGGGCAGGTGTCCCCGTCCTGTCGTACGCCGATGTGTGAGCCGAGGTAACTCGCCTCGTCCCCACGGGACTTGTCGGCCAGGACGGCCCGGTCGTCAGGCTGCGCCGACCAGTTGACCTCGACGGTCGAGTCCCGCGCCTCGACCTTGACGACGGGTGGCGTACCGAAAGGGTGTGCCTGCGCCGTCCCCGCGCTGCCGATCAGCAGCGCGGGGACGGCGGTCAGGACGAGCAGCACCCCGGTGCGGAGTGTTCGCACAGTGCCGCTTCCCCTCAGCCGCGGCGCGCGGCCAGCGCGTGGATCGTGCCGTCGTCGGTGAGGGCGAAGATCCGCCCGCCACTGACGGACAGCGCCGATGTGACGCCCGCGCCCAGGTCGTAGGCGTGCACCTGCTCGCCGGTCGAGCGGTCCATGACCAGCAATCGGCCGTCCCAAGTCCCCACGTACACATGGGACTTGGTGACCAGCGGATGCATGGTCGGCGATCCTTCGCCCGCCGTGCAGCCCATGGCGACCCGCCACTCGTCGTCCAGCGGACTCTCCCCCGGCAGATAGCCGGCCTTGGTCTGCCAGAGCGGCTTCGACGGGTCGGCGGCGCTCGTGTCATAGGCGCGTACGACACCGTCGCGCCCCGCCACGTACGCGGTGTCGCCCCACACGGCCGGGCTGGTCAGCGGCGCGGGACCCGGCTCGCAGACGCCCGAGCCGCCCGCCGTCGACTCCCAGGTCTGCGCGCCCGACTTCGGATCGAATCCGCGGACCCCCGATGACGTGAAGGTCACCAGTTGCGGACCGCCCGAGGCAGCCGGGTCGGTGAGGACGGGCGACGAGTGGCTGTCGATGCCGCCCTTGGTGTCCTTCACCCACAGCTGCTTGCAGCTCGCCAGGTCCATCGCGATGACGGAGTTGCTCGAACCGGAGTGCAGATAGGCGGTGTTGGAGCCCGGCTCGCGCACCACGGTGCTGTGGAACTGCCCCCACGAGCCCGCGGCCGCGAATCCGCCGGGCAGCTTCTCGCCGGTCTTCGCGTCCCGGCAGCGCACCGTGTCCCAGTCCTGGTAGACGGCGACGGAACGGCCACCGGTCGCATCGCCGCTGAGCCCGAAGACGCTGACCGGGCCGCCTGCCCGCCCGTAGCGCCGCACGGTGTCCCCGTGCTGCTCCTCGCGGTCGACGGTCTCCCAGACGATGTGCCCGTCGTCCGGGTCGATGGCGTAGACGCGGCCGACGCCGGTCGTCAGATAGACCCGGCCGCCGTGCAGCGCGGGCGCCGACTCCGCGTCGCCGTCCAGATAGGTCCGCCAGATCTCACGGCCCGATGCCACGTCGTACGCGAGCATCATGCTGTACGGCGAGTCGAAGGCCCGCGACGAGACGATGACCTTGCCGTCGGTGACGACCGAGCCGTTGAGGTTGAACTGCTCCCCGGTGTGGCGCGCCCACTTCAGGTCGAGCACAGGCCCGGGATCGTCCGCGCTCGCGGAGCGTCCCGCCTCGTCGCCGCCCTGCCGGGCCCAGTCCTGTCCCGCGGGCACCGCTTCGGCCTTCCGCACCACGGTGAACGGGTTCTTCAGCGCGGGCCAGGCCTTGCCCCTGGTGTCGTACGCGACGGTCTCGGCCGTGTACGCGCCGGGCCGAAGGCCCCGCAGCAGGTTGCTCGCCCGCGTCCAGGAGCCGCGGGCCTCGGGACAGGGCTCGGGCTTGCCGCCCGGCGGCGTGTAGCAGTTCTCGATGCCGGGCTTCGACGCGCCGTCGCCGAAGTCGCCGAACCGGAGCGACTCGCGCCGCACGACATCGCCGCGCTTGTCCCGCACGGTCACCTTGGCCCGCTGCGGAGTGCGCCCGTCGTCCTCGGCGTACACCTCGACGGGCACGCCGTCCTTCGCCGCGTGCACACTGCCCCGCGCGGGGCTGACAAGCGCGGCGTCGTCGTCGACCTCGAACTGCCGGTGGATTCCAGTGACATGACCGGTGTCCTCGTCGCGTTCGGTGCGCGGGTCGTCGGTGATGCCGCTGAAGTCGAGGACCTTGTAGTCCGGGCGTGCGCCGTCGATCCCGTACGTGCCCTGGTTGTTGATCTCGACGGAGCGCTTGAAGGCGCCGCGCCGGAACTCGGCCTGCTGGTTGTGGCCTGCCGCGACCATCCGCACGTCGTACTTGGCGAGTTCGTCGATGGTCGGCTGCATGCCCGCGCCAGGACCCCACTGAGTGAACAGCGAGCGGTGCGCGAAGACGAACACCTGCTTGCCGACCGCGTGTTGGGCGAGATCCCGGCGCAGCCACTCCAGCTGCGGCTTGAGCCCGCTCGCGTCGTAGTTGTCCTCGAGTACGACGATGTGGCGGCCGTCGCGGTCGAAGCTGTACCACTCGGGGCCGAGGTTGCGGCGGTAGTACTCCAGGCTGCCCGCGTACCCCTTGGAGGCCGCAGTGCCGCCGAAGTCGTGGTTGCCCATCACCGGGTAGAAGGGGTGACCGAGCTTGCCTTCCTTGAGCCCCTTGCTGAAGAGGTCGTAGGCGCCCTGGCGGCGCGGCTCCTCGGCGTAGTCGGTGACCGTGAGGTCGCCGGTGGCGATCTGCATGGTCGCCCCGTCGACCTCGGACATGGCCCGAACCTGACCGGTCCACTGCGGCAGGGCCTTGCGCGCCTCGTCGTCCGTGCGGTTGCCGACCTCGGTGTCGGAGTTCATGACCCACTTCTCGGTGGGGTTCGCGGCGTTCTTGTCGGGGACGAGCGCGAAGTCGGCGTCCGCGGAGCCGCTCTCGGCGACCTCGCGGAAGTACCTCGGGATGTAGTCGTCGCGCAGCGCGGGCGTGTAGCCGTCCGGCGAGACGATGCTGACGAGGTCCGTCTCACGCCGGGTGGGATCGATCTCCAGACGGTACGAACCGTCGGGCCCCGATGCCGTCCACACCGCCCCGTCGGTGACATCGACGCCCGGCATGGGCCGCTCGCCCTTGTCCCGCTTGCCGTTGGCGTTGGCGTCCCGGAAGACGGTGCCCGTCACGGTCACGGTGCCCGCCGCGTCCGCGCCGTCGGCGTACGCGGCCTGGGGCGCCAGACAGGACAGCGCGACCGTCCCCGCGACGGCGAACCGCAGTCGCCGGGGCCGCATCAGCCTGACGAGCAGCGGGAGTTGCCAGGCGGCGAGCGCGAGGAAGGCCCCTGCCGCCGTCACCAGGAGCACGGTGGCCCAGGGGAACGAGGGCGGCGCGTGCACACCACGGGCATCGGCCACCGGCGTGGCCGCATTCGCATCCGCCGCCGTGCCGTCGAACTCGACGACGACCTGGCTCAGTCCGCCCTTGTCGAGCAGGGCGCTCAGGTCGACGGAGTCGAGCCGGCAGCTCCACGCCAGTTCCACGACGACGCCGCCCGGCACTCCGCCGCTGTCGCCCGGCACGCCGGAGCCGCTGACCGGGCAGTCGGCCGCGAGCAGCCGGGACGCCCAGGCTCCGGCCTCCCCCGCGGACACCACGTCGTGGTGCACGATCAGCCGCCCGCTCGTGACGCCGTCACCGGGGGCGACGACGAGTTCGGCGTGCTCGCGCGACACGTGCGCGGCGGCGGGCTGAGCCCCGATGCCGAGCATCAGGACGAGCAGCCCGAGCAGGAGCCCGCCCGCGGTGCGTATCCGCCTGTATCTCTGTCTATGGCTCTGTCTATGGGTCTGACTGAGTCTGTGGCTGAGTCTCATGCGCGCGGACTCTAGCCACCGCAGATGGACGTCAGGCCAAGATCCAGAGATCTTTACTCGGCGGCCGTTCCGCCGTCCACGGGCGCGACGTCAAGGGCGGTGGCACCCCGCGGTTGAGGCGCCTGCTTCAGGGCGGCCTCCCGGGAGTACGCGCGGAGGTAGCCGACGACGGTGTTCGTCACGGCGACCAGCGGCACGGCCACCACAGCGCCCCCGATCCCGGCCACCAGACCACCCGCCGCCACGGACAGCACGACGGCCAGCGGATGCACCCGCACGGCACGCCCGAGAATGAACGGCTGCAGGATGTGGCCCTCGATCTGCTGCACGGCAAGCACCACGGCAAGCGTCATCACCGCGGTGAACACGCCCTGCGTGACCAGCGCGACGACCACCGCGAGGGCGCCCGAGATCACCGCACCCACGAGCGGGATGAACGCGAACAGGAAGATGAAGACGGCGAGCGGCACCGCCATCGGCACCCCGAGGAAGTAGATCCCGAGCCCGATGAAGATCGCGTCGATCAGCGCGACTATCACCGTGCCGCGCACATAGGCGGTCAAGGTGCGCCACGCACGCGGCCCCGCCCCGGCGATCCCCGGCCGGGCAGGCGCCGGCACCAGCTTGAGGACCCACTGCCAGATCCGCTTCCCGTCGTACAGCAGGAAGAGCGTCGAGAACATCGTGAGCAGGATGCCGGTCATGGCCTCCACGATCACGGTGACGCCTTCGAGTCCCGCCGACGTCAGCTCCTCCGTGTTCGCCCCGACCGCCTCGCGCAGCGTCTTGGCGATGTCGTTGATCTGGTCCTCGGTGACGTGGAAGGGGCTGTTGAGCAGCCAGTTGCGCAGATCGTCGATGCCGTCCTGGACCTGGGTGGACAGGTTGTCCGCATTCTCCATGACCTGCCAGACCACGAACCAGCCGACGAGCCCCATGACGACGAAGCCGAGTACGGCGGTGAGCACGGTCGCCAAGCTCCTCGGCAGCCCGAGCCGCCTGAGCCGGGCCACGGTCGGCTGCAACATGGCGGTGATGAGCAGCGCCGCGATGAAGGCGAAGACGACCAGCTGCACGGCGCTGATGACCTGCATCAACACCCAGAGCGTGCCCGCGAGTACGAGGAGACGCCAGCCGGCCTCGGCCGCGACCCGCATCCCCCACGGCACCGCCGCGACGGGGTCGGGCCTTGCCGCTATGGCCGGCGCGTAGGCGGGCGGTGCGGGCACCACCGGTTCCGGTGCGGCCCCGGCCGCCTCGACCGCGGCCGCATCCCCCTCGGCGGCGGCGGCCTCATCGGCGGCCGACCGCCGTGCGGGCTTGGCCTTCTCCGATGCGTCGGCGTCCGGTTCCGAGCCCTCGTCCGGACCGGAATTCCCGTCCATCCGCTCGCCCATCCGAGACAGTCCGGCACCGAGCCGGCCGAGCCACCCTGGCACTCGCGACATGATCCGTCCTCTTCCCCCGTCTTTCCCCACCACTCCCCCCTGGAAGTTGTCGGACTGACCGTACACGGCTGAGACCCCCCACCGAAGGACGGTGAGGGGTCTCCAAAAGGTTGAGCGGTACGCGGCTCAGTACCAGTTGTTCGCCTGCCAGAAATCCCAGGCTCCGCACGGGCTGCCGTAGCGGTCGTTCATGTAGTTCAGACCCCACTTGATCTGCGTGGCGGGGTTCGTCTGCCAGTCGGCTCCGGCCGAGGCCATCTTGGATCCTGGCAGCGCCTGGACGAGGCCGTACGCACCCGAAGAGGGGTTGCTGGCCTGGTAGTTCCAGGTGGACTCGTGGTCGACTATGTTGCTGAAGCACTGGAACTGGTCCCCGGGGACCATCTGCCGTGCCATCGCCTGGACTTCCGCGACGGAGTACGAGGACTTCTTCGCGAAGTCGCCGGCGTCACGCGTGGAGGAACGGCTGGCCTTGGTCTCGGCCGCCTCCTCGCGCTCCTTCTTCTCGGCAGCCTTCTCGGCGGCCTCCGCTTCCTCGGCGGCCTTCTGCTTCGCGATCGCCGACTCGGCGGCCTGCTTGCGCGCCGCTTCCGCCGCGGACTTCTTCGCGGCCGTGTCGGCAGCGGAGGCCTGTGCGTCGGCCTGCTGCGTCAGGGACGCGGTCTGTACCTGGGCCTGCTGGCCCGCGGGTATGTCTGCGAGGAGTGTCGCGTCGCTCGCCGTCGCCTCGAAGTCGTTGTCGTTCGAGGCGCCCTGGGTGCTGCCCGAGGCGACACCGACGACAGCGCCGACAGTGGTGACCGCGGTGGCGGATGCCACGGCGAATCCCCGGACCGAAATCCGGCTCACACGGTTTCCTTCCAGCATCGCCCGCATAGGTGACCTCGCGGACGCAATCGTGCCCCTGGCGCTGGCCTCCGCTTGGTACTCGGTCACGGGAGGCACGGGCCCGGTGGACAACTCCCGTTACGGGAGCGCCGCGTGGTGCTTCGGGCGGCATGCGACGGCCACTATGAAGTTCTGCTGTTCCTGAGTTGCGGTACCGCTGGGGGTACAGGTGTGTCGCATGCGGGGCCTGACAGGACCCAGACTCTGCCGCAGCCGGATGCCGCAAGGCAATTCTCCGTTGCGTGTGAAAGCTCACACCTCGTTTGCCCCTGGAGTTTTCAGGAAAGTGGCACGCGCCAAGACGCCGCCCGGCTAGGCTCCTTCGCTTCGCCGGGCGGCGCCAACTACCGCGTAACCACCGTGAACTGGTTCAGATCTGACCGTCCTCCAGCATTTCGGTCACGAGCGCCGCGATCTGCGAGCGCTCGGAGCGGGTGAGTGTCACGTGGGCGAAGAGCGGATGGCCCTTCAGCTTCTCGACGACGGCGACGACCCCGTCATACCGACCGACGCGCAGGTTGTCGCGCTGGGCGACATCGTGCGTAAGGACGACACGGGAATTCGCGCCGATACGCGACAGAACGGTCAAAAGAACGTTCCGCTCCAGGGATTGGGCCTCGTCGACGATCACGAACGCGTCGTGCAGCGAGCGTCCCCGGATGTGCGTGAGCGGAAGCACCTCGAGCATGCCGCGCGCGGTCACCTCCTCGATGACCTCCTTGCCCGCCACCGACCCCAGCGTGTCGAAGACGGCCTGCGCCCAGGGCCCCATCTTCTCGGCCTCGGTGCCGGGCAGATAGCCGAGCTCCTGCCCGCCCACCGCGTACAACGGCCGGAAGACCATCACCTTCTGGTGCTGCCTGCGCTCCAGGACGGCTTCAAGACCCGCGCACAGCGCGAGCGCCGACTTGCCGGTGCCCGCGCGGCCGCCCATCGAGACGATCCCGACCTCCGGATCGAGGAGCAGATCGAGCGCGACCCGCTGTTCCGCGCTCCTCCCCTTGATGCCGAAGGCCTCACGATCGCCGCGTACGAGACGGACGTTGCCCTCGGCCGTGACCCGGCCGAGCGCCTTGCCCTTCTCGGACTGGATGGTGAGGCCCGTGTGCACGGGCAGGTCGGCCGCCTCGGGAACGTACAGATGGTCTTCCTCGAAGAGGAGGTCCACCTGATCGCCGGGGAGGGTCAGTTCGGACATTCCGGTCCAGCCGGAGTCCGTGATGGCGAGCTCGGCGCGGTACTCCTCGGCGAGGAGACCGACCGATGACGCCTTGATCCTCAGCGGCAGGTCCTTGGAGACGACCGTGACGTCGTACCCCTCTGCCTGGAGATTGCGCGCTACGGCGAGAATCCGTGAGTCGTTGTCCCCCAACCGGTAGCCGGCCGGAAGCACGCCGGGATCGGAGTGGTTGAGCTCGACGCGCAGCGAGCCGCCCAGGTCGCCGATCGGGATCGGCGCGTCCAGGCGTCCGTGCCGGATGCGGAAGTCGTCGAGCAGGCGCAGCGCCTGCCGGGCGAAGTATCCGAGCTCCGGATGGTGCCGCTTGGCCTCGAGCTCCGTCACCACGACGACGGGCAGCACTACTTCGTGCTCGTCGAAGCGGATCAGGGCTTTCGGGTCCGCGAGCAGAACACTGGTGTCGAGAACATAGGTGCGCCTGTCGGGCATGCGGCGCTTTGTGCTGGTCACCACGGAAGGACGTACCCCCTCGGATGAGGTCGGGGAGCGACGGGAAGGATGCCGGGAGAATCCGGACCGGCTCTCGTGACCGCAGTGCGCGGGCCGAGCTCCGGCCCTCCACTTCGCCCGTACTCACCGCACGGTCGTCCTGGTGCAAAGGGCCTCCCGGGCGGACGGCCCCATGCCGCCCGCTGAGATACGACATCCGTGATTCGGATGTCGACCTGGAAGGCTTATTCCCTCGAACAAGCGCAGCCATGCCATGGCATATGACGGCGCGTCCGTGAACTCTGGGTTACTCACGCCTCACCGACATGAGCACCCTTACGGGGTGTCAGCCGCCGAAACGCCGGTGGCGGGCCGCGTAGTCACGCAGCGCGCGCAGGAAGTCGACCTTGCGGAAGGCGGGCCAGAAGACTTCGCAGAAGTAGTACTCGGAGTGAGCGGTCTGCCAGAGCATGAAGCCGGACAGACGCTGTTCACCGCTCGTACGGATCACCAGGTCCGGGTCCGGCTGGGCCCTGGTGTAGAGGTGCTTGCCGATGAGGTCGACGTCGACCTTCTCGGCCACCTCGTCGAGCGACTGCCCCTTGTCGGCGGCGTCGAGCAGCATCGAGCGGACGGCGTCGGCGATCTCCTGGCGGCCGCCGTAGCCGATCGCGACGTTGACCACTATCCCGTCGACGTGGGCCGTGGCCTCCTCCGCCTCCTTCAGGACGTTGCGCATGCCCGACGGCAGGATGTCGGTGGCGCCGACGTGCTGGACGCGCCAGCGGCCGTCGCTGCTAAGCGAGCGGACCGTGTCCTCGATGATGCCGAGGAGCGGGCCCAGTTCGTCCTGGGGGCGGTCGAAGTTATCCGTCGAGAGCAGCCACAGCGTGACGACCTTGACGTCCGTCTCGCTGCACCAGCCGAGGAACTCCTCGATCTTGTCCGCGCCTGCCTGGTGGCCCTGGGCGGTGGTGGATCCGGCAGCCTTGGCCCAGCGCCGGTTGCCATCCATGATGACCCCGATGTGATTGGGCACCTGGGCATGGTCCAGGTGGCCTTCCACCCGGCGTGCGTACAGCCTTACCAGCAGGCCGCGCAGCCTGTCCCGCAGGTTCACGGTTGTTTCAGCCCCTCCATGCAGATGGCAGTCCCCGAAGGCGAAAGCCTACCGCCGTGCGGGCGGGCCTCCGCCCTCGGGTGGGCCCGCACTGAAGTAGCTTCGTACCCATGAACGACACGTCTCTGTATCGCGCGGCAGCGGACCGTTACGACACGATGGAGTACCGGCGAACGGGCCACAGCGGCCTGAAGCTCCCGGCGATCTCCCTCGGCCTCTGGCACAACTTCGGCGACGACAAGTCCCTGGAGAGCCAGCGCGCCATCCTGCGCCGCGCCTTCGACCTGGGCGTCACGCACTTCGACCTGGCGAACAACTACGGCCCGCCTGCCGGTTCGGCGGAGCTCAACTTCGGCAAGATCTTCGCGCAGGATTTCGCTGCATACCGCGACGAACTGGTCATCTCGACCAAGGCGGGCTACCTCATGCACCCGGGCCCGTACGGCGAGTGGGGTTCGCGGAAGTACCTGATGTCGTCCCTCGACGCGTCGCTCAAGCGGATGGGTCTGGACTACGTCGACATCTTCTACTCGCACCGCTTCGACCCGGACACCCCCCTCGAAGAGACGATGGGCGCGCTCGCGTCCGCCGTCCAGCAGGGCAAGGCGCTGTACGTGGGCGTCTCCTCGTACAACAGCGAGCAGACCGCCGAAGCGGCGCGGCTGCTGCGGGAGATGGGCGTGCCCGCGCTCATCCATCAGCCCTCGTACTCGATGATCAACCGCTGGACCGAGGACGACGCACTGCTCGACACGCTCGAGGACGCGGGCATGGGCTGCATCTCCTTCGTGCCGCTCGCCCAGGGCCTGCTCACGAACAAGTACCTGAAGGGCATCCCGGAGGGTTCGCGCGCCACGCAGGGCAAGTCCCTCGACCCGGACCTCCTGAGCGACGAGGTCGTACGCCGCCTCAATGGCCTGAATGACATCGCGGCCCGCCGCGACCAGTCGCTCGCGCAACTGGCGCTGAACTGGGTCCTGCGCGACGAGCGGATGACCTCCGCGCTCATCGGCGCCTCCAGCGTGAAGCAGCTGGAGGAGAACGTGGCGGCGCTGGCGGGGCCGAAGCTGACGGACTCGGAGCTCGCCGAGATCGATACGTTCGCGGTGTCCACGCCCGGCACCAATATCTGGGCCGGGCGGGGTTAGTCGCTCCGCGGGGAACCGGGGATCTGCAGTACACGGCTGCGGGCTCGTCGTGGCTGGTCGCGCAGTTCCCCGCGCCCCTTCGGGGCTCTTACGCGCGCGGGCGCTTGAACCAGGCGCCCGCGGCTCCCTGCGAGAGCAGGACGATGACGGCAATGGCCGCGGCCAGGGCGAGCAGCGCACCCCCGCCGCCACGGGACACGGTGCCGAGCGCCACGAGGATCTCCACGCTCATCAGGACGATGCAGGTGACGCGTGCGCCGTTGCCCGCGGTCCCGAATTGGAACGCGAAGCCGGCGGAGACGAAGAAGAAGATGTACGCGAAGGTCACGGCGCCCGCCAACTCCGCTCCACCGAGAGCGCCGGCGGCGACGATGGCGACCACGCCGAGCCCGCCGAGCACCCAGAGCACGATCTGTGCGGCACGCACGACCCCCGGCATGGTCTGCGGGTGCGGCGCGAATCCGTAACCGGGCTCCTGCGGACCGGTGTACGCGGGCAGTCCCGTTTGGGGGTTGACGTGGGGGTTGGGGTACCGGCCGCCCTGCGGGCCCTGCTGGGGTGGGGGGAACTGGTTCGACATGTCCCTGACCATATCCGGCGGCATTCGCTCCATGATCCGGTGGCCCACTGCCCGGACACTGTCCGGGCACAAAAAATCGGGCCGGTCCGTGGGGGGGAGACGGACCGGCCCGAGGGGGGGTTTCCACCATAACCCTTCGTAAGGGATGGCGCGCGCTTTGGCGCGAGACAACTACTCTCCGAGACCGTCCGGCGACTGCGCGACGACCGCGCACCCCTGTTCCACCACCGGATTTCGGCCCCCTGGGCAGAATTTCGGCCGCCGGCGGCCTTAGCCCGTTGGGGGGACGGGACGCGGGGCGCCCGCTTGACGCGGCGGGCAATGAGGGCGCGCGGAGCCGCGCAGCCCCCTCCACCGCGCGGCACCGCACACGTGGCTTTGCTCACGCGAATTCGCCTTGGTCTGAACTTACGTGATGCTCGTGGCCGGATCGAGCCAGTCCGGATAACGATGCGGAATCAACACACCCTGTTTCGGCATCACTTGCTTAACGATCGGCGTGCGAGGCAACCTCCGGGGCACTTCTGTCGTCCGCCCTCAGGCGACCTTGTCGTCGCCCTTGCCCTGCCGGTTGGCCACCAGGACCTTCATGTGCTCGTCGCCCCACGTCCACGGCGGCGTCGAGCCCGCAGGCGTACACCGACTTGGTCTCCTTATTGCCCTCCGCGCCGGTCCTCGGCATGGTGCCGTGGGCGTACGGCTCGACGGCACGACCCGGCAGGACGTGCGCGACGCGCTGTGGGGCGAAGCTCCGAGCCTGGTCAAGACGTTCGGGCCGCGGGGCACGATCCACCTCCTGCCGACCGCCGAACTCCCCCTCTGGACGGCCGCGTTGCCCGCCGTGCCCGGGGGTCCTGGCTCTGCCACACCGGAGGCGCGCATGACGCCCGAGCAGACGGAGGAGGTCATCGCGGCGATCGGTGCGGCGCTTGACGGGGCCTCGCTGACCATCGACGAGCTGAGCGACGAGGTGGTGGCGCGGACCGGCCCCTGGGCGGGCGACCTGGTGATGCCCGCGTTCCAGGGCATGTGGCCGCGCTGGCGGCAGGTCCTGCACAAGGCGGGCCAGCGCGGCGCGCTGTGCTTCGCACCGAACCGCGGCCGCAAGGTGACGTACACCCGCCCACCGCACGTCGAGTCACCCCTGGACGCGGAGACGGCGTCGGCCCGTCTGGTGCGGCGTTTCCTGCACGCGTACGGTCCGGCTACGCCGCGCGAGTTCGCCAAGTGGCTTGCGGGACCGCCGGGTTGGGCATCAGGGCTGTTCGCCTCGCTCGCATCCGCCGGGGAGATCGAGGCGGTCGACATGGACGGTGAGCCCGAGTCGTACGTGGTGGCGGGCGACACCGCCTTCCCGGAGGAGCCGGTGCGGGGCGTGCGGCTCCTCCCCTACTTCGACGCGTACGTCATCGCTTCCCATCCCCGCGCCCGCCTCTTCCCGGGCCGGGCCTACGAGCGTGCGCTGGCGGGTGGCCAGGCAGGCAACTTCCCCGTGCTCCTGGTGGACGGAGTCGTGGCGGGCGTCTGGCACCAGCGCCGCTCGGGCCACGGGACGACGGTCACGGTCGAGCCGCTTGGCCGCTTGAGCGCGGGGCAGGAGCGGGGACTTGCGGGGCAGGTGGAGCGGGTGGGTGAAGTTCTGGAGGCGCGGGCGGAGTTGGTGGTGGGGGAGGTGACGGTGGGGCCGCACGCCTAGCCCGCCTGGCCCATGAACCTGGGGACTCCGGGTCAGCGCTTGCGGGCGTCGAAGAGGTGCCGGGTGCTGTGGGCGACGAACGGGCCCTTCGCCTCGATCTGCTCGTGCAGCTCCCGCAGCCGCGGCCGGTACTTGTCCACGGTGAAGTCCGGCACCATCCACACGACCTTGCGCAGGAAGTGCACGACGGCACCGATGTCGTAGAACTCGATGCGCAGCCGCTCGGCCCGCAGGGACACGATGTCGAGGCCTGCGGCTTCCGCATCGGCGCGCTCCAGGTCGGGGTGGCGGCCGTTCCTCGATTCCTCCGGCTGCGGCCCGAGGAAGTACTCCACGACCTCGAAGACGCTGGCGGGCCCCACGTGCTGGGCGAAGTACGTCCCGCCGGGCCGCAGCACCCGCGCGATCTCGGCGAAGTTCGCCTTCACCGGGTGCCGGCTGGTGACGAGGTCGAACGCCTCGTCCGCGAACGGCAGCGGCGCGTCCGCCGGAGAGGCGACGACGACCGCTCCGCGCGGGTGCAGCAGCGCGGTGGCCTTGGCTACGTTCGGCGGCCACGCCTCCGTGGCGACGGCGCAGGGCGGAAGGACGGGTGCGGAGGCGAGGACCTCGCCTCCGCCGGTGTCGAGGTCGAGCGAGGCGGAGGCGTGCCGCAGCCGCTCGCCCATGGCATGGGCGTACCCCCAGGAGGGCCGTTCCTCGGTGGCCCGCCCCTCGAACCAGGAGAAGTCCCAGCCTTCGGTGGGGGCGGCCTCGGCCTCGGCCACAAGGTCATCGAAGCTGCTCATGGCCCGATCCTCGCACCCTGCGGGGCACCGCTCACCTGGATTTCTCCCCCGGCCCACTGACCAGGGATTTATCTCACGTATAGGCAACAAGAGGCACAATCGGTGCATCGGCGCAGTTCGTCGCGCTGCGCGTAGCGAAGCGCGTGCGTTGTGGAGGAGCCATGGCACAGACCCGATTCGCTCCCGACCGCGGGCTGACCTCGCGCATGGTCACGACGATGTTCTTCATCGGTCTGCTGTACGTCGTGGTCGTCGGCGTCCTGGTGGTGCTGCTTCAGGGCGCCTGGGTGGTGATCACGATCATCGCGGGTGGCCTCTTCATCGCGCAGTTCTGGTACAGCGACCGGATCGCCGCGTTCAGCATGGGGGCGCGCGAAGTGACACCGGAGCAGGCCCCCGAGCTGCACGGTGCCGTCGACCGGCTGTGCGCACTGGCGGACATGCCCAAGCCGCGGGTGGCGATCGCCGAGTCGGACATACCGAACGCCTTCGCGACCGGCCGTAACCGGAAGAACTCGATGGTGTGCGCCACGACAGGGATGCTGCGCCGTCTCGAGCCGGAGGAGCTGGAGGGTGTGCTCGCCCATGAGCTCTCGCATGTCGCGCACCGTGATGTCGCGGTGATGACCATCGCGTCGTTCCTGGGCGTGCTGGCGGGAATCATCACCCGGGTCGCCCTCTGGAGCGGCGTCGGACGCAACAACCGGGATCAGAACGCGGCCATAGCCGTGCTGATCGTCACCGCCGTCAGCGCCGTCGTCTACGCCCTCAGCTTCCTGCTGACCCGTCTCCTTTCCCGTTACCGGGAACTGTCCGCCGACCGTGCCGCCGCGCTGCTGACCGGCCGCCCGTCGGCCCTGGCGTCCGCGCTGACGAAGATCACCGGGCAGATGGCTCGGATACCGACCCGCGATCTGCGCAAGGCGGAGCCGTTCAACGCCTTCTACTTCGTCCCGGCGTTCCACAAGGAAAGCTTCAGCCGCCTGCTGTCCACCCACCCGACGCTGGAGCAGCGGCTCGACCAGCTGGGCCGTATCTCCGCACAGTTGGGACGGTCGTGAGCATGGGTTTCCTCGACGCCATCCTCGGCCGCAGCAAGCCGGTACGCCCCGATCTCGACCAGCTCTTCGCGCTGCCGTCCGCCGCCGTCACCCTGCAGGCCGCGGCCGGTTTCGCACCCACCGGAGTGGGGTCGGTATGTTTCGCCAGCGTGGAGGGCGGGGCGTTCTCGCGGATCCAGGAGGAAGCGCGGGCGCTGCTCGACGGCCCGGTGGAGTTCAGCCAGGACGCGTACGGCTACACATGGCTGGTCGTGCGGCATGCCACGGAGGACGTCGCGGGCCTGGTCAATGACCTGCACGCGGTCAATACGTCCTTGGCGGAGGCCGGTTTCGGACCACAGCTGCTGTGCTCGCTGATCGGATTCCGCGATGAGCAGGACCGGTCCCTGGCGCTGGTCTACCTCTACAAGCGCGGCACCTTCTACCCGTTCGTACCGCGGCCGGGCAGGGGTGAGAAGCGCGACAACCCGGTCGAATTGCAGGTGCGGGCGATGCTCGGGGACGATCTGACGATCGAGCGTGATCTGGCGCGGTGGTTCCCGGTGTGGGGGGCTCCGGGGCTCTGAGGCCGGCCAACTGCCGCTTATCCGGGCTTAATTAGGACACGCCTAGGGTTCGATCATGACCACAGAGAGTCGGCCGAGTCAGCCGTCGGAATCCGTCACCTTCATCAACGTCTTCGAGATCGCCGCCGAGGACGTCGACGCCTTCGCCGAGAATTGGGAGCAGCGGGCCGCGATCATGAGCAAGAAGCCCGGCTTCATCGATACGAAGCTGCATCGGGCCCGCGCCGCGGAGGGGCGGTTCCAGCTCGTGAACGTGGCCCACTGGGAGAGCCAGGAGGCCTGGGAGGCGGCCACCGCCGACCCCGGGTTCGCCTCGCGGACGGATGCCGCGCGGGAGTCCAAGGTGACTCCGGCTACGCCGAATACGGGGCTGTACGACGTCGTCGTGCAGTTCCCCTAGCGGTGGCGGGGCGTCGCGTCCGCTAGGAACCGGACGCCTTGCCGTACTCCCGGGCGCCCTGCCTGGGCAGGACCGCCCACATCCGGGTGCCTCCCCCCGGCTCCCTCGCATCCCCGAAGCCCCAGTCACCCCCGCAGGCGCGGACCACACAGGCGAGGACGCGGAGCGCCGCGCGGCGGCGGGCGTCGCAGGCCGCCGCCAGGCGTGGGTTCGTATGGCGCGGATGCCCGTCGTAGAGGATCACCCGCAGGGCACTGTCGCGGTAGCGGAGGCTGACGTACACCTCTGCGGCGGGCGTGAACCTGCATGCGCAGGCGGCGAGTTCACCGAGGGCCTGGATGGCGGCATCCGTGACGTCGCCCAGGCCATGGGCCTGGAGGATGACGCGGGCCGCGCGCCGCGCCACCGCCGGGCTGGCGAGGCTTGCGGGGAGCGTGAGGCTGTAGGCGAGGCCTTCCGCGGAGGGCGGTAGGGGTGTGGGGCTTGCGTGCTCTTGTACGGCGAGGTGGTCGGGGCAGGTTGTCGCTGTCGCGGCTGCGGGCATGACTGACTCCCTTTGACTGCGGTTGAGTTGATGACCGCACGACCGGTGGCCTGTCTCCCTGACGCGACCTGCCCCTCCCAGGGGAGGAGTTTTTGGGCAGGGCCGCGTGATGCGCTTCCGACTGCGTCGTGCGTAAGCGGTGCATTACTCACCGTAGGGGAGGCGGTGGTACGTTGCCACCCTCTTGCCGCTATTACCACTCGTTGGTGGACCGGCGCCCTGCACGAGAGGCAGACTGATGCCCATGCCACCCAGGACTGCACCGACCCAGCGTCAAAAGCGACTTGGGGCTGAGCTGCGCAAGATACGGCTGGCAGCCGAGGTGACCACCGAGTACGCCGCCGGGCTCCTCGGGCTCGATCGCAACAAGGTCTCCAACATCGAGTCCGGGGTACGCACCATCACGCCCGAACGTCTGAGGACACTGGCGTGCAACTACGCGTGCAGGGACGAGGCCTACGTTGACGCGCTGGCCGAGCTGGCAGGCGACCGCACGCGCGGATGGTGGGAGGTGTACAGGGGGCAACTCCCGGCCGCGCTACTGGACATCGCCGAGCTGGAGTGGCACTCCAAACGGCTGCGCGCAGGCCTGGCCGTGCACGTACCAGGGCTACTTCAGAGCGACGCCTACGCACGCACCCTCTTCAGGGCGGCGCTGCCACCCCTGTCGCAAAGCGAGGTGGAGCTACGCGTGGCCCTCCGGCTGCAGCGCCAACAGGTGTTGCACCGCGAGAACCCAATCTCGTACACCGGATACGTCCACGAGGCCGCCCTGCGGATCGAATTCGGCGGACCGAAGGTCATGCGAGCACAACTGGAGCACCTCAACGAACTGTCCGAGCAGGACAACATCGACGTACGCGTCATCACGTTCAAGGCCGGGGCCTTTCCCGGGGCCGGACAGTCAGTGATCTACGCCGAGGGAGTAGTGCCCCAGCTGGACACCGTGGAACTCGACTCCGCGCATGGCCCCGAGTTCGCCCATGGCCAAGCCCAACTCGACAAGTACCGATCCCACTTGGACTGGATGGAGGGCGCCGCACTCACGCCCACCGAGTCACGCGACTTCATCCACAGCATCGCCCGCCACCTCTGAGGAAGGTCACCATGGCTGACATCACCTGGGAAGACCCCTACTGCGCCGAAGGCGCCAACTGCTTCCGCATAGGAACCGACGGCGAAGGCAACGCCTACATCGCCGTGGCCGGCCAGGAGGACCGCTACCTTGCCGATAGCGAGGAGGCCCTCCGTACTCTCATCCGCGAGATCAAGGCGGGCAAGGCGGATCACCTGCTCTAGCAGGGGCTTTGCTGGCCCGGCGTCGAGTTGGCGCCGGGGCCGCCCGCTGTTACGAGGTTGGCGGTTCCGGGCCGGCCATCAAGGGCGCTCCTTCGTCGCGTCGGCTGCGCCGATTCCGCTTCGCTCCACCCTTGACACCCGCCCCTCCACCGCGGGTGGACGTCGATCGGGCGGCCCAGAAGCGGGGCTCACGGGGACTGCCGGGAGGTCCATCCGGCTTGTCTGCCGGGTGCGGACTGGTTCGTTTCAGCGTGCCCCGCTGGACGGGTGCGCGGCCGGTCCGGGGATCGGTACCGCTCTCGTCAAGCGTCTGCCGACCGGATCTTCCGGGGTGGCCATCTCTTCTTGGGTGGGAGGGGGGGTGGGGGGGCACCATGTGGGCAGGAGGGTGGTGGGCCCCCGG
>NZ_JBFBJK010000047.1:0-44569 GCF_040686095.1 Streptomyces sp. NPDC086554 | reverse complement strand
GCCAGTCGAGCCGGAGATGATAGGGCGCGAACTGGCGTGGCCAGCACCGCACATCACCCGGCTTGCCCTTGAACTCGTACTCCAGCCACAGCGAGTCGTGCCGGGGCAATGCGTCCGCCGTGCCTTCGACGACGACCTCCATGCGGACGCGGCTGATGCTGCCGAACGCGCCGTAGGCGTTGACGAGATGGAGCGGGTCGAAGGCATAGTTCATGATCTGGCGGCGCGAGAACAGATTGCGCGCCGGGCGGTAGCTCAGGCCGAGGAGCCCGGCGGTCACGGCGATGACCACCACCTCGTACCAGAGCGGGGCAGCGGGCGGATCGGCCGGTGCGCCCACGCCGCCGAAGTCCAGGACCGACAGGGCGAGCACGATCGTGATCCAGTTCAGCCAGCTGAAGTTTCCGGACAGGACCAGCCACAGCTGGGTGGCGATCATCAGGCAGGCGGCGGCCGTCGCGATCGGCTGGGGCGTGAACAGGAGTACGGGGACGACGAGTTGGGTGAAGTGGTTCGCCGCGACCTCCATCCGGTGGACCGGCTTGGGGAGGTGGTGGAAGAACCAGCTCAGCGGGCCGGGCATCGGCTGTGTCTCGTGGTGGAAGTACAGGCAGGTGAGCTTGCGCCAGCAGGCGTCGCCGCGCATCTTGATGAGCCCGGCCCCGAACTCGACGCGGAACAGCACCCAGCGCAGCAGGAACAGCACGAGGACCGGGGGAGCGGTCTCGTCGTTGCCGAGGAAGACGGCGAGGAAGCCCACCTCCAGGAGCAGTGACTCCCAGCCGAAGGCGTACCAGGTCTGCCCCACGTTCACGATCGACAGGTAGAGCACCCAGGGCACGACCCAGAGGAGCATCCCGCCCCACAGCGGCAGCAGCCCGTCGACACCCGCGACCAGCGCCGCCGCGCAGCCGCAGCCCGCCCAGCAGACCAGGGCGAAGAAGCGGTCCGAGTAGTGCAGCTGGAAGAGGCTCGGCGCCCGGCGGAACGGCACCTGCGCCACGTAACGCGGCACCGGCAGCATCCCGCGCTCCCCGATCAGTGCGCGGAACTGGAGCACCGCGCTCAGGAACGCGACGAGGTAGACGGCGGCCAGTGCCCGCTGGAAGACGAGCCGGGCGAGCCAGTACTGATCTGCCGTGAACCACTGCACAAGGCCATTTTGCGCCCGAACCGGCGCCTGCCACCCCTCGACCCGCGCGGACCCGGCGCCCGTCAAACAGGCGGGAGACCAGGGTGCGTGTGCCGACCAGGAACCATGCGACGGCCTTCGCGATATCCGTGGCCCCCGCCGTCGCCGGATGCTCTGGCGGAGGCGAGAAGAAGTCCGCCGACGGCGGCCCCCTCACCCGTTCGCCGCAGCCCGCACCGAGCGGAACGTCGTCGACGCCCAGGTCCGCTTCCTCGTCGCCGACCAGGGCAAGGCCCGCGCCTTCGCCCAGGCGTCGGGCATCTCCCAGGCCGACATCCCCGGCTTCCCGCGCGGCCTGACCCCCGTCGTGCTGCGGGCCGACACCCGCGTCACGAACCACGGCTACCGCAGTGGTCAGGCCACTTTCTGACCCCGAGCACGCCGACGCCTAGCACGTCGCCCCCCACGCCGAGCGACTCGGACAGCAGCGAGCCGCCCACCGACCCGGGCACCACCTCCCCGGACTGCCCGACGCCCCTCTGACCAGCGATCCCGGCGCTTTCGAAAGCTGAGCGTGCGCGCTCGGGCCCGACAGCGAAGAATCATGAAGTGTCATGACGCCCACGTCACTGCCGGACGGCTGGCCAGCGGACCCGCGGCCGATCCTGGCGCTCAACCGGACAGGCTGCTTCGACTGGGACCTCGACAGCGGCCTGATGCATCTGGACGCCGCGGGCCTGGAAGTCTTCGACCTGCGGGCCGACGAGTACGACGGCCATCCGGCGACCCTGGCCGTGCGGGTCCCGCCGATCGAGGCGCACCGCCTGGACGCGTACGTCTCGCACGCGCTCAAGGACGGCAGCCGGACCTACGGCATCTACTTCCGCATCCGGCTGCGCGACGGCGGGCTCCGCTGGACACACACCCAGGGGCACATCGAACGCGACGATACGGGCCGCCCGCGCCGCATCGTCGGCATCGTCCGCGACGCCACCCAGGAACTGGGCGACAGCACGGCCCGGCGTGAGCGCGCCGACGAGGAGGAGGACCGGCGGCGCCGCACGAGCATCGTGCAGGGCACCACCGCGGCCCTCGCACACGCCCGCACCGTGCGGGACGTCATCGACGTGCTCAAGGACACCCACGGCCTGGCCCACCTGGGCGCGTCGAACCTCGTCATGGGCCTGGTCGAGGCCGGGCGGATCCGGCTCGTCGCGGAGGGGCCGACGGGCAGCTTCGTACCGGGCACCAAGTTCACCCGTGTCGACGAGCAGTTTCCGATGAGCGAGGTGGTGCGCACGCTCTCGCCGCGCTTCATCGAGACGGCCGCCGAGTTCGCGGCCTCGTACCCCGAACTGTGGCCGCACATCGACAAGCTCGGCATCACCGCCGCCGCCTATCTGCCGCTGATCGCGCAGGCCAGGCCGATCGGCGTACTCGGCCTGCTCTACCAGGACAAGACCGGCTTCACCGAGGAGGAACGCAACGTCCTGGTCGCCCTGGGCAGCGGCATCGCGCAGAGCCTGCAGCGCGCGATGTTCTACGAGCAGGAGAAGGACCTGGCCCAGGGCCTCCAGCAGGCGATGCTGCCGCGCACCATCCCCGGCGTCCGGGGCGCCGAGATCGCGGTCCGCTACCGCTCGGCGGCGCTCGGCCGGGACATCGGCGGCGATTGGTACGACGTGATCCCGCTGCCGGGCGGCCGGGTCGGGGCGGTCATCGGCGACGTACAAGGCCATGACACACACGCCGCCGCCGTCATGGGGCAGCTGCGCATCGTCCTTCGCGCCTACGCCGCCGAGGGGCACAACCCCGCCACCGTCATGGCCCGCGCCTCCGGCTTCCTGCACGAGCTGGACACCGAACGCTTCGCCACCTGCCTGTACGCCGAGGCCGATCTGTCGACGGGCGTCATCCAGCTGGTGCGGGCAGGACACATCGATCCGCTGCTCCAGCAGACCGACGGGAGCTGTCGCAGGGTGCCCGTCGACGGGGGACTCCCACTGGGCCTCTCCGCCGAGTTCGGCCGTCTCGAATACCCCGTCAGCACCCTCGAACTCGATGCGGGACAGACCCTGTTGCTCTTCACCGACGGTCTCATCGAGGAGCCGGGCGCCGACCTCGACGACGGGCTTCGGGCGCTCGGCGACCTCGCCTTCTCGGGCCCGCGCAACCTACAGGAGCTCGCCGACCGGCTCTGCTCGATCGTCGACGAGCGGGGCGGCGAAGACGACGCGGCCCTGCTGCTCCTGCGCCGCCGCCTCCTCAACGCGCCGCGCTCCGGAGGCCGCCTCCAGCAGCATGTCGGCCCCGGCGATCCGGAGGCGCTCGCCGAGGCCCGGCACATGATCAGGGCCGCCGTGCGCGCCTGGGGTGCCAAGGACCGCGCCGACGAGGTCGAACTGGTCGCCGACGAGGTCATCACCAACGCCCTGATGCACACCGACGGCGCGGCGATCGTGACGCTGCGCGTCCTGACCGGCTCCGACCGGCGCCTTCGCGTCGAGGTCGAGGACTCGTCGAGCGCGCTGCCGCGCCGCAGGGAGGCAGGGGAGTCGGGGGTGTCGGGCCGCGGTCTTCTCCTGGTGGACATGCTCGCGGACGTGTGGGGCGTGGACTCGCGGGGGACCGGCAAATGTGTGTGGTGCGAGTTCATCGTGCCCGCGCGGGACAGCCAGAGCTGAGGGCCGTCGCATGACGATGCCGGACCAGGGCCAGGAGTGAGCGGATGCCGGAACTCCCCGAGGTCGAGGCGCTGCGCGCCTTCCTCACCGACCACCTCGTCGGCCACGAGATCGTGCGGGTGCTGCCCGTCGCGATCAGCGTCCTCAAGACGTACGAACCTCCGCTCACCGCCCTCGAAGGCCGACCCGCCACAGGCGTGGCGCGGCACGGCAAGTTCCTCGACATCGACGCCGACGGCGTGCACCTGGTCACCCTTCCCCAAGCTCTCGGCTTCGCTCGAGCAGGGGAGACCCCATTGCCCGGGCCGGCTGGCTGCACTGGAAGGACCGGCTGCCCGACGGAGTGCCCCGCCCCGGCAAGGGCCCGCTCGCCCTGCGGGTCGCGCTGGAGACCGGCGAGGGCTTCGACCTGACGGAGGCCGGCACGCAGAAGCGCCTCGCCGTGTACGTCACCGAGGACCCGGCACAGCTCCCGGGCATCGCCCGTCTCGGCCCCGACCCGCTCGCCGCCGACTTCGACGAGGACCGTTTCGCGGGGCTCCTGGCGGGCGAACGACGCCAGATCAAGGGCGCGTTGCGGGACCAGACCCTGATCGCCGGGATCGGGAACGCGTACAGCGACGAGATCCTGCACATGGCCCGGATGTCGCCGTTCAAGCTGGCTTCGAGCCTGACCGAGGAGGAGACCCATGGGCTGTACGTGGCGCTGCGGACCACGCTGAGCGAGGCGGTGCAGCGCTCGCACGGGGTCGCGGCGGGCCGGCTCAAGGCGGAGAAGAAGAGCGGCCTGCGCGTCCACGGCCGCACGGGCGAGCCGTGCCCCGTCTGCGGCGACACGATCCGGGAGGTCTCCTTCAGCGACTCCTCACTCCAGTACTGCCCCACCTGCCAGACGGGCGGCAAACGGCTCGCGGACCGGCGGATGTCACGGCTGCTCAAGTAGCGCGCGGCTCAACGGCGGTCGAGCGTCAGGAGGTGCTCGCCCGCCGTGGTGCGCACCTCGTACCGGTCGATGTCCTCGCGGGGGAGCGCGGCGCCGCCCTCTGTCGACACTCCTTCCGATGGCGCACCGGCGGGCACCTTCCACGTCGTCACCGGCTGCTCGGAGCCGTCGCTGCCGATGGCGACCAGCTCGCAGACATGCGAGCCCTCCGGGTCATGGACGCGAAGTCCGATGTCCGTGCCCCAGGCGCGGTCGTGCGCGGTGAGCGTCGCCGAGACGCCGGTGCGGCCGTCACGGGCGGTGATCCGCTCGGGGCCGGGGCCGTCGGCGGTGAGGACCGCCACCGACGGCCCCGCCACGGCGAGTACGACACTCGCGGCGACCGCACACAGCCACCGCCTGCGCCCGGCCGCCCTGTGCCGCAGCCGCCCGGCCTCGGCGAGCAGCCGGTCGCGCAGGCCGGGTCCTGCCGTGGCCAGCGGGTCGACGCGCGGTGGCGTCACCCGGATGTATGCCTCCAACTGCCGTGCCGTGGGGGTCAGTTCGGTGACCAGGTCACGGCAGACCGGGCAGTCCATGAGGTGATCGTCGAAGCGGAAGGTGTCCGCCGCGTCGAGGACACCGAGCGCGTAGGCGCCGGCGTCGCGATGCCGCTCCAGGGACCTCATGGCGTTCCTTGCGTTCTGTGTGGGTCAGGTTGCTTCTTGCCCTCCCGTACGCAGCGGACCGCCGAATCACTCAAGGCACGGCGGCAGAACAGCCATTCGTGTGGTGGCCCGTGCTGTCAGGTGTCAGGTGTCAGATGTCAGAACAAATGGATCGCCAGATGCCCGAGCGGCAGCCCCAGGCGCCACGCCGCCGTCCACACCTTCGGCCCGTCGTCCTCGCTCCCGGGTGACCCGCCGCCCGGCACCGCGTCCAGGTCGGGGGCGAGCAGCTCCGTCTCCTCGAGCCACCGCCAGGCCTGGTCGGCCAGTTCCAGATCGGGTGTGGGAGCGCCGGATGCGGCCGCGTCCGCCGCGAGCCCGGCCATCCGCTCGGCGACCCAGTCCTGCCACGGCTGGTCGTAGGCCGTCAGGGACAGCCAGGTCTCCAGCTGCGAGACGACACGGATGCCCGACAGTTCGCCCCGCGTGTCGGAGAGAAAAATAGTGAGGGCCAGAGCGTCACGCCCCGCTCGGTATTCGAAAGATGTCGGCGGCATCAAATCGCCGGTGCGCAGTAATTCGTCCGCGATGTACTCCGCGTACAGCCAGGCCATCGGCACGGTCAGTTCGCCGCCGGGGCCCTCGGCGTTTCCTCGACTCTCGTGCAGCATCCCGTCTCGCCTTCCTCTGTCCGTGCGCGTCGCCGGCCTCTGGCCCCCAATCCGGAGCACGGATGAGGACAGCCGATTACTCAACAGGGGTGCTGAGCAAGGCGCTTTACAGAGGTTTGACCCGGGCCCCGGTTTCGTCGCAGGTCAAATGCCCTCTGTTCTTCGTGTCACATGGCCGAAGGTTTTGAGTCCGTTTCAGGGACTATGGAGGCATTGCTGCTTGACTCGGCATTGTGCCCGAATGTGGATTCGTTTCGCCGATATCCCCCATTCACGGAGCCTGGTCGATGACACAGCGCACGCCGCAGGGAACAACCGTTCTGGCGGCCGTAATGATCGGAGCCACTCTCGCCGGGACCGCCGCCTGCACGGCGAATGAGGAGCCCGGGCAACGGCACAAGCCGAAGCCGCGACACGAAATGCAGCGGGACGGCGACCCGCGCGGTGGCCATCGGGAAGTGCGGCCGCCCGCGCCATCGGCGGCGGGCGGCGGCGCGGGCGCGCCCCGCGCCTTCACCCTCATCGCATCCGGGGACGTGCTCCCGCACTCCTCGATCATCAGCAAGGCGAACGCGGATGCGGGTGGCGACGGCTACGACTTCGAGCCGATGCTCGTGGGCGTGAAGCCGGTCGTCTCCAAGGCGGATCTGGCGATCTGTCACATGGAGACGGTGTACGGCGAGAACGGCGACTACACCGGCTACCCGACCTTCAAATCCCCTCCGCAGATCGCCCGAGCCCTGAAGGCCACCGGCTACGACTCCTGCTCGACCGCCTCCAACCACACGCTCGACGACGGCGCGGCGGGGGTGCGCCGCACGCTGGGCGCGCTCGACAAGGCGGGCGTCAAGCATGCGGGTTCGGGCCGTACGGCCGCCGAGGGCAGGTCACCGGCGTGGCTGCGGGCGGGCGGCGCGAAGGTCGCGCAGCTTGCGTACACGTACGGCACCAACGGGTACCCGCTGCCCAAGGGCAAGCCCTGGACGGTCAACCTCATGCAGCGCGACCGGATCGTCGCGGACGCGCGGGCGGCCCGCAAGGCGGGCGCGGACGTGGTGGTGGTCTCCGTGCACTGGGGCACGGAGTGGCAGGACGCACCGGACCGCCGCCAGCTGAGCCTCGGCAAGCAGCTGACGTCCTCGCGGACGGCGGGCCGCCCCGACATCGACCTGATCCTCGGTACGCATGCGCATGTGCCGCAGGCGTACGAGAAGGTCAACGGGACCTGGGTCGTGTACGGCATGGGTGACCAGATCGCCGGCGACATGATCAACCACGACGGCGAGAACGATCCGCGTGGCAACCAGGGCACCCTGGGCCGCTTCACCTTCGCCCCACCGGCGTCGGGGGGCGACGACCGCCGCTGGTCGGTGCGGAAGGCGGAGTTCATCCCGCAGTGGTTCAACACGGATACGGGGCGGGTGGTGAATCTGAACGCGGCGTTGGCGCGGGGTGCGGACGTCGGGGACGTCCGGGATCGGATTCGGCGGGTGGTGCTGAGTCGGGGGGCGGGGGAGGACGGTTTGCGGATGGGGCGGTAGTTCGGGTGCGGCCTTCCCGAAACCGGGGGCTACGCCCCCGGACCCCGCTCAAGACCGCCGCTTCGCGGCGGATCTTTCCCGCCCTCCCCCAAGCTCTTCATGAGCAGGGGGGACCCCCTTCCCGATTGCCCGGCATCGGCCCCAGCCTGCCGACGCGCCGTCGTCGGCCGCGCCGCCGTACCGCCGCTTCGCGGCGAGTTTCCCGCCCACCCGCCCGAAACCCGGCACTTGCCCGCCCACCCATCGGTAGGTCTTCCAGCCCGGCCGCAGGCCTTTCAGCCCGTCGAGGGGGTCCCCCTGCTCTTTAAGAGCTTGGGGGAGTTTGAGGACGAACTCGGCGGAGCCGGTGATCGACCGAGCCACGAGCCGGGGTCCGGGGCGGAGCCCCCCACGCGGCGGAGCCGCAAAATGTCACAGCCGGGAAGGGGCGGGATGAGGGAAAGAAGCCCCGCAGGGCCCACCACCTACCCCAGCCGAAGCAGCCACCCCCGCCCCGGCTCCACCCGAACCGCCTCGCCCGCCGCGAACCTCCGCTCCGGCTGGAAGCCGTCGACCGCAGGTGCGCAAGAAGCCAGCGGCTCCCCGCCCGCCGCCGAGGTCAACACGACGTCCACAGGCTCGCGCGCCCAGGAGGCAACCGCCGCCACTAACCCCCCAGGCCCCTCCCACACCGTGGCCGGCACATCCCCCCGCCCGGTAGAAACCGGCGGCGAAGCCCACCACCCCGTCATCTCCGCCTCCGGCAGCCGCAGTGCGTCGAAGGCCCGCCACAACCCCCGTACATCCACCATCGGAGCCCGTCCCGTCATCCCGAAGACAAGCCCCCGCCAGGGATTCCCACCGCCCTCCAACATCTCGCCCATCAACCCGAACGGAATCCCGGAGATCTCGACGAGCCAGTACGCGGGATCGGCACCGGTGCCGATCACCCCCGCACCCTCCACCCCCTCGTAGTCAAAAAGCTCCCCCAGCCACAGCCGGTCCACATACGGCAGCAGTTCCGCATAAAGATTCGCACTGGACGCGAACCCGTCCGCCTCGCGGAACTGATTGCAGGAGTGCAGATCAACCAACGGCGCCCCCTCCACGGACGTGGACGTGGACGCGGACGCAGCCAGCGCCTTGCGAACCCGCTTCATCGTCGTCCGGTCGTACGCCACGTCATCGAGGTAGAGCCCGTCCACGCCCACGACCCGCCGCAGCCGCTCGATCCCGCACACATAGGAGTTGTGCCACCGCGAGTCACCGGACGTGACGACCGCGACGTCCCCGACGTCGGGCGCCACCCACCCGGGGACGTAGTCATCGCCCAGATGTTCCCGCAGCCACGCGTGCCCACCACCGGGCCCCGGCGCGAAGATCTCGTCCCCGAGCCCGGCGAGCACCGGCAACTCCGGTGTGTGCCGCGTCAGTTCACGCACGGTGTCGTAGACCTTGACCCGAACCCCGAGCCGATGCGCCTCTGCCACGTACGAGCGCAGCGCGTCCGCGCCGAGCAGCGGATCGTTGATGTACGGGTTGGGCGGCGTCGCGTGGTGGAGGTTGGCGATGTTCGCGCCGTACTCGGCGATCTCCGTGGGCGACGCGTACGCGTGGAAGTAGCGCTCGGACAACTGGCGGCCCGGATCCAGCGGCTTGAACGGGGTCAGGAGCAGACGGAACTCGAAGCACCGGCTCTCGCCCGCGCTCAGCGCGAGCGGACCGCTGAAGGCGGTCAGCCGCCGGACGCCGTCCGCCGTACGCAGCCGCACCCCGCCCGCCCCGTCGCCCGCCCAGGAACGCGGCGTACGCAGGGGCTTCTCCCGGTAGTAGTTGGTGTTCAGCGGCCGTGCGTAGTGCTCGTCGCGCAGGCCGAGCTGGAGGCCCGCCGCCGGGTCGCCGAGCCAGAACGCGTCCTGGTTGCGGGTGGGGGTGTCCCAGTTCCAGTCATACGTCCGCGGGCAGGCCCGGCCGGTCAGGCCAAGACCCATCGCGTACCGCGCGACCTCCTCGCGGATCGGCACGTCGAGTGTCACGTCGAGCTCGGTGTCGGCGGTCGCCTCGATCGTCGCGCGCACGACCAGGAAGCCGTCGGACTCCAACTCGCCCTGGACAGAAAGGAGTACGTCCCGCCCCTTCGCCCGCGTCGACCAGTGCGCCCGTGCCGGGCCCGGCCGGTCGAGGGTGAGCGGCTCCCGTTCGAGGGGGCGGCCGACGTCGAGGGTGATCGGCGCGGCGAGCAGTTCGCGCTCCGGTCCGTCGGTGCGCGTGACGGTCGGGGTGAACGTGGAGGCGATCCGCCGGGGGAGTCCGTCCGGGCCGAGTTCGACCGTGCGGCCGAGAATCGCAAGGCGCTGTCCGTCGGTCTCGACGGGGGTGAACGGCGCCACCACCTCGTCGTTCTGCGCGAACGCCGAGTCCAGCCAGCCGAGCCGCGCGAGCCGCCACGGCTCCCCGGCACCGCCGTCGGCGACGGCGTCCTCGCCGACCGTGAGCCGCAGCGGCAGGATCCGCTCCGGGGCGCCGGACGCTCGAACGGCGATCTCGCCCTCGTACAGGCCCGGTTGGGCGTCCTCCGGCACCTGCACGCCGAACCACAGCGCGTTCGCCCGCCCCGCACCGACGTCGACGCGCCGCACGAAGGCTTTGCCGCGCGCGTCGGTGCCGCCCGTGCTGATGCACCGCACGGCGAAGGGCAGCCCGCGGATCTCCGCGCGTACGTCCGTCAGGTCCCCGAGCGCGTACAGGCCCACCTGCAGCGCGCGGAACTCGCCGCGGTCGGCCGTGACCACGTGCGGTGCGAAGGGGGTGGCCCGTGCCCAGCGTGCGGGCAGCCGGTGGTAGCGGCCGAGCGGATGTCTCCGGTCCTCGCCGAAGAGGAGGAACTGTTCGGCTGCGTACGCTTGTTGGAGCTGGGATCGCTCTTCCGCCGTCGCCGCGAAGCCCAGCGGTGCGAACGAGTCGACCGCGCTCGCCGCCTCGTATCCGAAGGCCTCGGCGCGCGGCAGCTTCTCCCACCCGGCGGTGTCGTGCAGTCCGCAGCGGTGGACCCAGCCGGGGTCGGCGGTCCTGGTGGTCCTGCGGTAGTCGGCCTGCGGGTAGTAGGGCTTGCCCGTGTGCGCGTACGGGAGATAGTGCACGGCGTAGGTGCCGGGGCCGTCCACCGGCTCGAAGGCGATGCGCCCCGCCTCGTCGGTCACCTCCAGGGCCACCGTGTTGCGTACGCGTTCCCCGGACGGGCCGACGACGATCACGTCCACCGACCCGGGGTCCGGATCCTGGCGCCGCCAGGGGAGTTCGGCCGCGACGGCGTGCGCCGCGGTGTCGGTGGCGTCGGCGCGTACGAGCAGCCGGTGGTTGCCGTAGACGTCGCTGTCCCAGGAGCCGATCCCGCATGCCAGCTCCGGATGACCGGTCTCACCCATCTGTGCTCCCCCAAGGGCGCTGTTTATTAGGTAAGTTTCTCAATCTCTCCGGGGTCACACTGGAGATCAACCGATCGCGATGTCAAGGGGGACGCCTTGAATCGGGGAGCCCAGGCGGGGGAGTCCATGAAGGGGGAACCCATGAGTGGAGACCCGTCGCTGCTGCGCCGCCTCAACGCGGCGGCCGCCCTGCGTGTGCTGCGCGAGCGCGACGAGATCACCGTGCCGGAACTCGCCGCGCTCATCGGCGTCTCGCGGCCCACGGCGCAGGACCTCACGGCCCAGCTGCTTCGCGAGGGCCGCCTGGTGGAACTGACGCCCGGCAGCGGCAGCGTGGGCAGGCCGGCCCGCAGATTCCGCTTCCGTGCGGAGGCCGCGCATGTGCTCGGCGTGGACATCGGCGCGCACAAGATCCTGGTGCACGCGGCCGATCTGCTCGGCCGCACCGTGGCCACCCAGCGTGTCGCCGTCACGCCCGAACTGCCGGGGCCCCGGCGCCTCGACGCCGTCCGCGAGGCGATCGCGGGTTGTCTTGCCCAGCCGGCGGCGAAAGGCGTGCGCCCGCTGGCCACCGGGGTCGGCACCAGCGGCATGGTGGACGCGCGGGGGCGGGTGGTGGAGAGCGACTCGCTGCCGGACTGGACGGGCCGCGACCTGACCCGCGAGCTCGCCGACGCCGGCCACGGCCCGGTCGTCGTGGGCAACGACATCCAGCTCGCGACGCTCGCCGAGTGCACCGGGGGAGTGTCCGTCGGCGCCCGTGACTGCGTGTACCTGTACGTCGGCAACCGCCTCGGCATCGGCCTGTGGCTGCGGGGCGAGCTGCACCGCGGACACCACGGCGCGGCGGGCGAGATGGTCGCGGGGGACGGCTGGGGACGCTGCTACCAGCGGCTTCTCGACTGGTTCGCGGGCCACGAGGGCGCGGACCGGCCCACCCGCGAGAACGCGGCACGGGCAGTGGTGACCGCCGCGGCGGCCGGGGACGGCGGCGCCCGCTACACGTTGCGCGCGTTCGCCGAGGCGCTCGCCGACAGCCTGGCCCGCCATGTCGCCGTACTCGACCCGCAGTCCGTGGTGCTCGGCGGCGGCATCTCCCGCGCGGGCGCCCTGCTCAGCGAGCCGTTCGCGCAGCGGCTCGCCCAGCTCAGCCCCTATGCGCCCACGGTGCAAACATCCGTACTCGGCGAGGAATCAACCGCAATCGGGGCAGCCCGTCTCGCACTGGAACACATCGATCACGCCGCGCAGAAAAGTCCAACTCTCTAGGACCGACAGGTGGTTGACGGACGAGAGCCGCGCTTCGATGATGTGGCTCTCATTCGGCAACTTGGCTTCTTAATTGGCCGCATGCCGACATCCCCATTCCGTCGTGCCGCCAGGCCAGGGAGTACGTGTGACATCCCAAGGAACGCTGCGCAGGACCAAGGCCGCGTCGCCACCGCCCGCGTCAGCCGCGCCGCCGCAGGGGCCGCCGCGCCATCGCCGCGTCCCGCTCCGCGTCCGATGGCGGAACAACTGGGTGATGCTCGCCCTGATGGCCCCGGGACTGCTCTTCTTCCTGGTCTTCTTCTACGTGCCGATGCTCGGCAACATCGTCGCCTTCCAGGACTATCAGCCCTTCATCGGCTTCAAGGAAAGCCCGCTGGTCGGCCTCGCCAACTTCCAGGAGCTCTTCGCCGACCCCGCGTTCTGGGAGGCCGTGCGCAACACCCTGGCCTTCGCCGCGCTCCAGCTGATCTTCTTCTTCCCGGCCCCGCTGGCCCTCGCCCTCCTTATCAACAGCCTGGTCAGCCCGCGCATCAAGAAGTTCGTGCAGAGCGTCGTCTATCTGCCGCACTTCATCTCCTGGGTGCTCGTCGTCGCGCTCTTCCAGCAAGTCCTGGGCGGCGCGGGCCTGTTGAGCAACTACATGCGCGACCACGGCATGTCCGCCCTGGAGGTGATGACCGACCCCGGCACCTTCCCGCTCCTGATCACCGGGCAGGTGATCTGGAAGGACATCGGCTGGGGCATGATCATTTACCTGGCGGCGCTCGCCGGCGTCGACCAGTCCCTGTACGAGTCGGCGGCCGTCGACGGCGCCGGACGCTGGCGCCGCATGTGGCACGTGACCCTGCCCGCGGTGCGCGGCGTCACGATCATGCTGCTCGTGCTCCGCCTCGGTGACGTACTGTCCGTCGGCTTCGAGCAGTTCCTGCTCCAGCGCGACGCGGTCGGCGCCCGCGCCGCGGAAGTCCTCGACACGTACATCTACTACCACGGCGTCGTCTACGGCGACTGGGGCGTCGGCGCCGCCGCCGGCCTGGTCAAGGGCGTCGTCGGGGCCCTGATGATCTACGGCGCCAACAAGGTCGCCCACGCCTTCGGAGAGCACGGGGTGTACAGCAAATGAGCAGCTTCGGATCCCCCCTGCGCACCCGCGCGGCCCGCGAGGAGCGGCCCGCCTGGGAAGAGCCGCCGACGAGGATCGGCTCGACCGCCAAGGCCGTCGTCATCACCGTCATCTGCGCCGTGATGATCCTGCCGTTCGTCACGGTCCTCTCCACCAGCCTGGCCTCCCGCAAGGAGATTACCGAGGCGGGCGGCTTCGTCCTCTTCCCCACGGAGCCGACCCTGGACGCGTACCGTACGATCCTCTCCGGCGGCATCGTCTCCCGCGCCGTCGTCGTCAGCGTCCTGATCACGCTGGTCGGCACGGCCCTCTCGCTCCTGACGACGATCGCCCTCGCCTACGCCCTCAGCAAGCGCGGCGTCCCCGGCAGCAAGCCGATCCTCCTGATGGTCCTGTTCACGCTGCTCTTCGTGCCCGGCATGGTCCCGATGTACGTGGTGGTCAAGGAGCTCGGACTCCTGGACTCCTACTGGTCGTTGATCCTCCCTGTCATGATCAACGCCTTCAATCTGGTCGTCCTGCGCGCGTTCTTCATGAACATCCCCGAGGAGCTCTACCAGGCGGCGCGGATCGACGGCGCCGGCGACTGGCGGATCCTGACCCGCATCGTGCTCCCGCTCTCCAAGGGCGTCGTCGCCGTCGTCGGCCTCTTCTACGCGGTGACGTACTGGAACGCCTTCTTCAACGCGATGCTCTACCTCAACGACTCGGGCAAGTGGCCCATCCAACTGGTCCTGCGCACCTATGTCGTTCAGGGCAAGTCCATCACGGGCGACCAGTTGGGCGTCACGAACATGCCGCCCCAGCAGTCGATCTCCATGGCCGTCGTCATGATCGCGCTCATCCCGATCCTGCTGCTCTTCCCGTTCCTGCAGAAGTACTTCACCAAGGGCGTGCTCACCGGCGCCATCAAGGGCTGAAAACCCATCCCCCTTCTGACACCCTTCGCGGAGATTCCCATGACAGGCATGTCCCGACGCACCTTCCTCAGCCTCTCCACCGCCGTAGCCGCGGGAGCGGCCGCCACCTCGCTGACGGGCTGTGGCTCCTCGACGAAGAACTCGGGCGAGGCGGCATCGTCGAAGGTGAAGCTGCCTTCGTACGTCCCCTTCGACAAGATCAGTCCCGACCTGGCGCCGAACGCGAAGGGGCTCTCGGCGGGGTTCCTCTCGTACCCCAAGGACCTGGTGCAGAGCGTCGCGAAGACCCCGGGCGACGGCTCGAAGATCACGATGCTCACGGAGATCTGGACGCAGCCGCCGACCCCCAAGGACTCCAACGCCTACTGGAAGAAGCTGGACAAGGAACTCGGCGTCGACCTGACCGCGATCCTGGGCACCGACCCCGGCTACGAGGAGAAGTTCTCCGCGGTCGTCGCGGGCGGCGACCTGCCCGACCTGCTGTGGATCCCGCCCAACCAGGGCATCCAGCACATCGCCGAACTCCTCGAAGCCAAGTGCGCGGACATCACCGAGTACGTCTCGGGCGACGCGGTGAAGAGATATCCGAACCTCGCCGCGATGACGCCCGCGCACTGGAAGACGGCCGTGGTGAACGGCAAGATCTGGGGCGCACCCGTCCCGTACCCCGCGTTCGGCCAGGTCTTCGGCGGCAACCCCAAGGTCTGGGCGAAGGCGGACGGCATCCAGGCGAGCAGCCCGGAGGAGTTCCTCGCCAAGTGCAAGGAGGTCACCGGCGGCAAGGTCTGGGCCCTTGAACCGATCTACGTCAACACGGCCAGCGTCATGAGCCAGTGTTTCGGCGCCCCCAACAAGTGGCGGCAGAACAAGGACGGTTCGCTCACCTGGTTCCAGGACACGGACGAGTACCTGGAAGCCCTCAACTTCGTCCTGAAGCTGAAGAAGGCGGGTGTCTTCTACCCGGGCAACCCCAAGATGGCCGACGCGTACATCAAGATGGCGCAGGGCTCGATCGGCGCCTGCGTCTACGCGAACCCCTTCAACGCCCGCAAGGACACCCGCGTCCAGGACCCCGAGCTTGCCGCCGAGATCCTGATCCCCTTCGCCGCGGGCGGCCGGAAGCCGGGCCACCACTTCCACCTGGGCACCATCGGCTACACCGCCGTCAAGAAGGGCGACGAGAAGCGGGTGCGCATGCTGCTCGACGTCCTGAACTACCTGGCGGCGCCCTTCGGCAGCAAGGAGCGCGAGTTCCTCGAGTACGGCACCGAGGGCGACGACTTCACGTACGACAAGAACGGCTTCCCCACCCGCACCAAGCAGGGCAAGCAGCAGGTCGAGGGCCTCTTCAGCGGACTGCAGACGTCGACGACCTCGCCCTTCGCGATCATCGCGTCGAGCTTCCCCGGCGACGAGCGGGCCCAGGACGTCAAGGACGTCTACGCCGCCGAGAAGAAGCTCCTTGCGACCGCCGTCCAGAACCCGGTGGTCGGCCACTACTCCGACGCGTACACCCAGCACTACGGTCGCATGCAGACCGAGGCGGGGGACCTCGTCAACGACATCGTCAGCGGCCGCAAGAAGCTGAGCGAGTGGAAGCCGTTCTGGGCGGAGTGGAAGAACAAGGGCCTGGACCAGATGGCCAAGGAGTTCGCGCGGTCGATCGAGAAGAGCGCCTGATCCGCTAAGGCGTCTTGTCCTGCACGTCGGCCTTGGCGAGCTCCGACTTCCGGTACGAGTACCCGAAGTACACGACGAGGCCGACGGCGAACCACACGGCGAACCGCACCCAGGTCTGCCACTGCAGGAACGTGATCAGCCAGATGGAGAAGGCGACCCCGATGGCCGGCACGAACGGCATTCCCGGGCAGCGGAACGTCCGCGGCAGATCGGGCTGCTTGTAACGCAGCACGATCACCGCGATGCACACCACGACGAACGCGAGCAGGATGCCGATGTTGGTCAGCTCGGCCGCCTCGCCGATCGGCAGGAACCCGGCGATGGCGGCCGACGCGAACCCGACGATCCAGGTCACGCGCGTCGGCACATGCCGCGTCCTGTGCGTCTTGGCGAACCACTTCGGCAGCAGCCCGTCGCGCGACATGCTGAACCAGACGCGGGTCACGCCGAGCATGAACGTGAACATCACGGTGAGGATGCCGATGATCGCGCCGACCGCGATGACATCGGCGAGACCGCCGAGCCCGACGGACTTGAAGGCGGTGGAGAAGCCACTCTCCGGGTCGATGTCCTTATAGCTCTGCATGCCCGTGAGGACCAGGCACGCAAGCACGTACAGCACCATCGAGATGGCCAGCGAGTAGAGGATCGCCTTCGGCATGTGGCGCTGGGCGTCCTTGGACTCCTCGGCGGCCGTACTCATGGCGTCGTACCCGAAGACGGCGAAGAAGACCGTCGCCGCACCGGTGAACGCCCCGCTGACCCCGAAGGGGAAGAAGGGGCTGTAGTTGCCGGTGTCGATGTGGAAGAACCCGACCGCGATCACCACGATCACGACGATGACCTTCAGGACCACGACGACCATCTCGAACCGCGCCGCGTTCTTGATGCCGAGGGTCAGCAGATACGCGATGAGCAGGCACAGGACCGCCGCGAACAGATCGACCTTGTGCCCGTCGCCCGTCCCCGGCGCGCCCAGCATCCAGGTGGGGAGCTCGGCGCCCATGTCGTTGAGCAGGAAGTTGAAGTAGCCGGAGATGCCGATCGCGACCACCGCCACGATCGCCGTGTACTCCAGGAGCAGGTCCCAGCCGATGAACCAGCCCGCGAGTTCGCCGAGCACCACATAGCCGTATGTGTACGCCGATCCGGCCTTCGGGATGAGGCCCGCGAACTCGGCGTACGAGAAGGCGGCTGCCGCGCTCGCGACACCGGCGATGAGGAAGGAGATCAGGACGGCGGGTCCGGCCGTGCCGTTGGCCACGGTCCCGGCGAGGGTGAAGATCCCCGCGCCGATGATGCCGCCGATGCCGATCGCCGTGAGCTGCCACAGACCGAGCGTCCGGGAGAGGCCGCCGGCCGCTCCCGACTCGGTCTCTTCGATGTGTTCGATGGGCTTGCGGCGCAGCACGCCCTGCCCCATACGGAGTCCCGCCATGAGCTCCACCTCTTCGCAGACGGCCATGGGCTGATGGCGGATCATGATGGCCTAGGCAGGCTCGCGACGATAGACGCCACACGCCTCACATATGTGAGGGTTCAGCACGGTGGCGGGCGACGGCTACGGCACCACGGTGACGGGCCAGCGCCCCGCCTTGACCAGGCGTACGGCGACCGATCCGACGATCCGGTGCCCGGCCTGCTCGGAGGCGCCGACGACCACGGCATCGGCCTTGAGATCGTCCGCCGCCTTGACCAGACCGCTGTAGGGGTCGCCGCGGAAGGTGTGGAACTCCCAGCGCACGTCGAATATCCCCTTCACCCGCTCGGTCGCCGCCCGGATCTCGGCGATCAGGCCCTCGGCGATCTCGTCGGTCGTCTCGGCGACGGGGGCGCCGAGCGCGGCACCGGCGGCCATCACCGGCTGGACGTAGACGACGGCGAGCAGCGCACGCTGCCGCCGGGCGAGGCCTCCGGCGTATGCGGCGGCCCGGAGCGAGGAGTCCGAGCCATCGACCCCGACGACGATCACCTTCGGGCCGTCGGTACCGCGTTCGAACTGGTGGGAGTGGTCTTCGGTCACAGCGCAGAGGGTACCCAGCCGGCCCCGGAGCTGTTGCCGCTGGTCGAATCGGGTGCATTCGCGGCTCGCCATAGTGTTGCTGGGCCGCGCGGGCCTTCCGCCATGCGACGGATTAGTCATGAAAAAGCATCAAATGACTCCCGGGCGCCGCGCATTGTTGCGCGGCGCCGCTGTCTTCGGGCTTGCCGCCACCGCGGGCTGCGTGGGCACGGAACGGCCCGGCACGCCAGGGCCCAAGGCCACCGGCGAGGCGGCGGCCGGTGGACCGCCTGCCGCCCGCGGCCTCAAGCCGTCCGCATACCGCCTCCAGCCGATGGCCGGCTACGGACCGCCGCATGCCGCCCGCGCCCTGCCGCGCGTACGCCGCGCACCGATCCTGCGCATGGACGGGCAGGACCGCAGCATGGTGCTGACCTTCGACGACGGACCCGACCCCCGCTACACCCCGGGCATCCTGCGCACCCTGCGCCGGTACGACGTCCGCGCCATGTTCTTCGTGTGCGGGGAGAGGGCCGTCGACAACAAGGACCTGCTGCGCGAGATGGCCGACGACGGGCATCTGATCGGCAATCACACCTGGTCCCATCCGCTCCTGCCGAAGATGAACAGGAGCGCGATGCGCCGGGAGATCGAGCGCACCTGCGAGGTCGTCGACGACACCATCGGCGAACCCCCGGCCTGGTTCCGCGCCCCCTACGGGGCCTGGAACCGCAACGCCTTCCAGCTCGGCGCCGACCTGGGCATGGAGCCGCTCGCCTGGACCGTCGACACCCTGGACTGGACCGAGCCGGGCACCGCCACGATCATCCGGCGCGTGCGCAAGGGCGCGGCTCCCGGAGTCGTGGTGCTCGCGCACGACGCGGGCGGCGACCGCTCCCAGAGCGTCGACGCCCTGCGGACGTACCTTCCGGAACTCATCGACTCGGGCTACCGCATTACGGTGCCGAGCCGCCATTCGATGTAGGTCGGGCTTTCGCCCGCCCTGTGGCGCGTGCTTTCCTCGAGATTGCCGTCAGCCCCGCACATCCACAAGGCGGGCGAAAACGACGACGTTCCCGTCGTATCCGGCCTGCTTGGAGAAACCGCCGCCACAGGTGATGACGCGGATTTCCGGGGTCCCCCTGTCACCGTAGACGCGATCTCCCGGGAAATTGTTCTTCTCGAACACTTCGATGCCGTAGATCTCGAAGACCGCGGTCTTGCGGTCCCTGCGCAGGACCTCGACGCGATTTCCCTTCTTCAGCGAACCGAGACCGTAGAAGATGGCAGGACCCTGCTGATTGTCGACGTGTCCGACGATCACGGACGTGCCCTTCTCACCCGGTGACACCGCCCCGGTGAACCAGCCGGCCAGGTTCGGGTCCTCCGGCGGCGGCGCGTCCACCCAGCCCTCCGCGTCGAGCCCCACGGCCATGACCGGCGCGTCCACCCGGATCCCCTTGATCTGGACCCGGTCCGCGGGCGAGAACGTCAGCGGTGCGACGCCCTTCCTGGCCGCATCGGGCGCCTGGTCCGCCGCGGCTGCCGATGCGGGCTGTGGCGGGCCCACGTCGAATTCCCCTGAGCCATTCCGGATCAGCGCGAGGCCGGTCAGCAGAACAAGCGCCATCACGCCCCAGGGCGCGCGCTTCCTCTGCCTTTCCTCCTCTTCGGCCGACTGGGACGAAAGCATTCTCTGATCCCCTCTCAACGCGGCTTTCGAACCGCGTCCGTTGCGCGTACGAGAACGCTAAGCGCGGCGCGCGCGATGAGCGACAGAGCAGGAGCGAACGGGTGGCGGCCATACCGGGCGTGCGCCATCCGAGTCGCCCCGGAAACTAATTTTCTGACGGTCCGTGACCTGCGGCAATATCGGCTTGTGCCTTCACCCTTCGGCGTGTCGCCTCACCAGTACGGCCGATTCCCGAAATGCGGCTCTGTGCACGGCATCTGAGGGTCTGTCTGGGAGGCGCTCTCGCCGATCGACCGGGGACGGTTTCCCCGGGGCGTCTTCCGCGGAGGATTCACATGCGTACTTCCCGTATGCGCGCCACCCGTGCTCTGGCGGTCGCCGTCACCGCGGGTGCGGTCGTGGGGCTCGCCGCCCCGACGGCTGCCGCCTGGGACAACCCGTCCAACATCGTGGCCATGCCGAGCGTCATCCCCAGAGGCGGGCAGCTGACGGTCACGGTCGACAACTGCCCGTCCGGCGGTCACATCGAGTCGACCGCTTTCCCGAGGACGAACCTGAAGCCGATGCCGAACGGCCACACGGCGACAGGGACCGCGACCATCAACCACCACGCCAGCCCCGGCGCTCACGACATCAAGGCCGTATGCGGAGGCAAGGAGCTCACCCGCCCGGCGGCCTTCACCGTCATCCACGGCGGTGTCCGCGGTGGACTCGGCGGCAGCTCCAGCGAGGGGGCGACCACCACCGACATGGCGATCGGCGGGGGCCTCGTGGCGGCCGCCGTGATCGGCGGCGGTGTGTTCTGGATGCGGCGTCGTACGGAGAACGCCGGGCGCGGCATCTGAGGCACGTTCTTGTGCGGTTCGTCCCGCCTGCCTGACCGGCGCGTCCCCCTTCCGCGCCGGTCAGGCGCACGTCAGGCGTCAGGAGTTGTCGTCGCCGGCGCGGCGGCGCGTCCAGTAGTACGCGGTGCCGAGCGTGCCCACGATCAGGGCGCCGCCCAGGGCGATCTCGTGCAGATCGAGACCGCCGAAACTGCCGCCGACGCCGGCCTTCACACCCCGGTGGACGGGGGTGGTGGGGTGCATGGTCGGGTGGTGTGTCGGACGGCCCGTGGCGATGGTGAGATCCGTTGTCCCCTTCTCGCCCTTGCAGTCGAAGGTCACCTCGTACATCGCGCCGGGTTTGGCGTCCGGGAAGACCTGGGCGTTGACGGACTGCTGCCCTTTGGGGATATGGGCGTCGTCGAAGACCCCGGAGGTGACCGTGGTGTCTCCCTGGCAGCCGTCCACGCTGAGCGTGACCTGGCCGCCCGCGGCGATCGTCGAGGGGGTGACGCGGAAGCCGAACGACGTGATGTTGTTGTTCGAGTCGCCGTCGTTGGCGACGGCCGCGGTGGGGGCGGTGAGGGTCAGGGCGGTGGCGGCGAGCAGAGTGGCCGAGGCGACGCGTATCGCGCGCATGATGATTCCTCCGGGTCCCCGAGGAGCAGCCGCGGACCTTCTTCCGCTTGCACCTGAAATGCACCTCGATGCCCGAAACGCTAGGCAGGGGCCCGGGCTGCCGCGATCGCTGTCGCGCGAACGGGGCAACCGTGTGGGCCGGACAGGGGAACGGCCGGGGTGTCGCGGCCCCGATGACGGGATATCAGGGCGTCGGCGGTGTAGCGGCCCACACGTGCGGCCCGCCGCCGCGCCACTCCACCAGATGCGGGTCGTCGAGCGCCATGTCGGCGTCGCCGAGTCCCGTGCGGCGCAGGAACTCCACCAGGTCCTGGTCGTCGTGGGCGACACCGATGGGCCGCCCCCGCACGGTGACCCGCCGTCCGCCGTCGGAATCGGGCGGGTGAACGATGATGGGTGTCTGCCAGGCTGCCATGCCACCAGAGTGCGCCGCGCGGGGCCGCGGCGCAGCCCGGTTTACGGACCTGGGCGGGTGGCCGGTGCGGGAGTGTCGGGGTATCGGTGGCTTCGGTAGCCCTGCCCCGGGGCGGTTGCCGACCAGCGGAGTGTTACGTCCGCGGGGTGGTGATGGGGTCGACCGATCCGCCGTGCAGCTCGGTCAAGGACGGTTGCGTCGGCCGGCACCGGAGCATCCGGGCACCCGTGGCGTTCATAGCCCTCCCACCGGCGCCCGCCCGCCGACGCGAGTGCCTCGTCCGCGAGGCCGATGAGGTGGCCGGTTCGGCCGTCCAGGGCGGCGCGTGCCAGTTCTCCGGTTCCGCAGGGAACCCGGGGCGCGGCGCGTCGGCCCGTCGTGCCGGCCACTTCCGCCGCCCGGCCGGGAACCCGCGTGCGACAGGGCGTACCGCTGGTCCTCCGGCCCGGCCGTGGTCGTCGCGACGCCATCGGGCGCCACGCTTCGACCAACTCCCCCTCCAGCCGAGCGGGTTCCACCCCCGCCATGGTGTTCCCCGTCCCCCAACCGCCTTGCGGATTCACTCGAACACACGTCGAGACCTGCGCGGCGCACGGCCGTGGTCGTGCGCCGGAGTTCTAGGCTACGGACGATGATGATCGAGACTGTGGTGTTCGGCGTGGGGGAGACCCTCACGAAAGATGACCGCTACTGGGCGTCCTGGGCGGACTGGCTCGGCGTGCCACGGCACACCGTCTCCGCGCTCGTGGGAGGTGTGGTCACACGGGGGCGGGACCACACCGAAGTGCTGCGCCTGCTCAGTCCGGACATGGACATCGCCGCCGCGTACCACGCCCGTGAGGTCGCGGGACGCGGCGAGTACCTGGACGAGACCGACCTCTACCCCGACGTGCGCCCCGCGCTCGGCGGCCTGCGCAAGCAGGGGATCCGTGTCGTCATCGCCGGGAACCAGAGCCCGCGCGCGGGCGAGCTGCTGCGTGACCTGGACCTGCCCGCCGACCTCGTCGTCACATCGGAGGAGTGGGGCGTGGCGAAGCCTGATCCCTCGTTCTTCGCCCGGGTCGCCGAGGTGGCGCAGGCCGAGCCGGAGCGGACCGTGTACGTCGGTGACCACCCCGCACACGACATCTACCCGGCGAAGGCGGCGGGCCTGCGCGCGGCGCACATCCGGCGCGGGCCCTGGGGCCACTGGTGGGCCGACGACCCGACCGTCGTCCAGAGCGCGGACTGGCGGATCGACAACCTCACCCAGCTGGCGTCCGTCGTCGCCGGCTGACTCACCCCCCTAGGTTGTCGAAGAGCGCCCGGAACGGATCCGAGCTGGCCGAGATGCCGCGGCTGTAGGGCGCGTCGAAGTCCCAGATCAGGAAGAGCAGGAAGGCGAACAGGGCCGAGAAGAGCCCGGCCAGGATCAGTTCGCGCGGGGTGCGGCGGATCTGCAGGGCGAAGATCATGCCGATGGTCACCAGGCCGCCGGTGATCAGGCCGAACCACACCACGCCGGGCATGGTGGCGCCCGCGCTGTCGCCACGGGCGCTGCGGGCGTCGTCCGCGGCGGCGACCTGGTCGACCATCGGTTGGTAGGCCTGGGCCTCGAAGTCGGACTTGGGTTGGTAGTCGGTCACGTCGTGGCGGACGCGGGTGAGCAACTGGTTTCCGCGGTCGGTGAGTTCGGCGTTCTCGGCCATGCTGTCCCACTCCGTGTTCACCACGTAACCGACATACGCGTGGACGTCGGTGCGGATGCGGTCCCGGACCTCCTCCGGGTAGACCCGAGCCCGTTCGGAGACCTCGTGCAGCGCCTGGGCCTCGGCATGGACGTGATCCTCCGCGACGCTGCGGGCCTCCCAGACGCCGGCGATGGCCAGACCGAGGACGATCGCGTACACCACGCCGATCATCATCGTCATGTACTCGATGACGTCCGGTGTCTCCGATGCGTCGTAATCAGGACTCGTCCTGCGGTGCCGCAGGAAGGCGATGACGAGGACGACGCCGCATGCGGCGAGCATCGCGAGGGTGAGAACAAGCCATTCCGACATGGGACCTCCGGCGGTTCAGCGCGGCCGCAGCGCGGCGGCGGCGAGCACCGCGGGCGCGGTGACGAGCAGGGTGAGCGAGACCAGGGACGGGCCGCTGCGGGGCGGCGCCTTGCGCGGCGCCGGGCGGTACGAGGGATAACTCACCGGCGCTGGTGCGAGTTTGGGGCGGACAGTCGGCGTGGGCTTCGGTTTCGGCTTCGGAGCGGGCTCGGGGGCTGCCGGGGGCGGCGGTGGAGGCGGGGGCGGTGGAGGCGGCGGCTCCGGTGCCGGAGGCTCGATTCGTGGCGGGGGAGCCGGGGCGGGCGGCGGCGGGGGAGGGGGCGGAGGGGGCGGCTTCGGGCGGCGAGTGGGACCGGCCCTGCACACCACCCCGTCACCCGCGACGGCCACCGCGCCGCCCCCCGAACCGCTGCCGTCCTGATCGACCGAGGCGTAGGCGCAGTCGTCGTAGGGGGCGGCCGCGGCGGTGGCCGGCGCACCGATTAACCAGGCCAGCACCAGCAGCGCCAGCGCTCGCGTGACCAGGGCGGATACGCCCCTTGAGGATCCAAGCACGTCAGAGATCATGAGCGGCGTTTCCCGCAACCACGCCGGTCCGCCCCGATTGTGACCCGAAGGTGGGTGGCCGTGATCGCGGGATTGACGCCGCCGCCCCAGCAGCCCCCCGCGTACCCGCCCCCTCACAAAAATTCTTGAACCGCCGTTGAACGCATCAGCCGCTCCCGCCCGTACCTAGGGCCATGCGTGACCCACTCGGGTGGCGCGAACAGCCAAGCGGATAGCGGGAGTCAACATGCTGCATCTATCTGGGGGTTCCCCCCGGGCCTGGCGGAGCGCCTCGCTCGTAGCGACAGCTGCGGCGATGCTGGCGCTGACGACGGCGTGCGGTCAGGAGAAGGGGGACCAGTCGCCCAACGGACAGAACGTGGGCAACCAGGCCCCGGCCGACGCCGGTTACGGTGCCGGCGACGGGTACGGCGCGGACTCGGGGGACGCGCAAGAGGGACAAGAGGGAGGGGCGGCGAAGTCGGCGGGCCAACTCGCCGTCTGGGACAGCAAGAAGCTCGGCAAGGTCGTCACCGACAGCGAGGGTCTGACGCTCTATCGCTTCGACAAGGACACCGCCCAGCCGCCCAAGTCGAACTGCGAGGGCGCCTGCGCCACGACCTGGCCCGTCGTGTCGGCCAAGGGTGCCGTCGCCCCGCCCGGCGTGGACGATTCCCTGATGGGCGAGATCACCCGGTCCGACGGCAGCAAGCAGCTGACCATCGACGGCTGGCCGATGTACCGGTACGCCAAGGACAAGAAGGCCGGTGACGCCAAGGGTCAGGGCGTGGGCGGCACTTGGTACGCCGCCGCCCCAGACGGCAAGAAGGCGGCGGCCGCCGCGGAGGAGGCGCCGCCCGCCGAGACCGAACCCGTCGACCCGGCAGGTCTTTCCACCAGGAACGACCCCAAGCTCGGCGAGATCGTCGTCGACAAGAACGGCATGACGGTCTACCGCTTCACCAAGGACTCCGCCTGGCCGATGAAGTCCGCCTGCACGGGCGCGTGCCTGGAGAAATGGCCGGTGGTGCCGCCGGTCGAGAAGAACGACACCAAGGGAATCCTCAAGAAGGGCTTCGTCGTCTTCGACCGGCCCGACGGACAGCAGCAGCAGACCATCGATTGCTGGCCGATGTACACCTTCTCCGGCGACAAGAAGCCCGGTGACACCAACGGCCAGGGTGTGGGCGGGACTTGGTACGCGGCGGGGCCGGACGGAAAGCCCGTCGGCGCGCCGAAGTAGGACGAACTCCGGCCAAGAAAGGGGGACAGTCAGAAGGAGTGCGCGTACGGTCGACCGGTCCGTTCCATTCCCGCCAGGGAGGGTGGAACGGACCGGTTCTTTGGGTTGATATTCGGCACTTGCCGCAGGCAGTGACCGAGAACGGACGACCAATTTCCGTTTTGACTCGCTCCCTTGGCGGACGATCAGTAGCCTCACCTTCGAACACCGGCTCGCCTCGCCTACGCCTTGGAGTCCTGATGGAGCGTCCCGCCTGGGCCCCGCAGGGCATCGACATCACGATGCCCAGCGTGTCCCGCATCTACGACTACTACCTGGGCGGTTCGCACAACTTCGAGGTCGACCGGGACGCGGCCCGCAGGGCCATGGAGTTCATGCCGGGGCTGCCCAAGATCATGCAGGCGAATCGTGCCTTCATGCGGCGAGCGGTGCGCTTCGCCGTGGACGAGGGCATCACCCAGTTCCTGGACATCGGCTCCGGGATCCCCACGTTCGGCAATGTCCACGAGGTCGCACAGCAGGCCGATCCGGACGCCCGCGTGGTGTACGTCGATCACGACCCGGTGGCCGTCGCGCACAGCCGGGCCGTGCTCGAAGGCAACGACGGGGCGGGGATCGTCGCGGCGGATCTGCGCAAACCACGGGACATTCTGGGCAGTTCGGAGGTGAAGGGACTCCTTGACCTGGAGCGTCCGGTTGCCCTTCTTCTCGTCGCCGTCCTGCACTTCGTGGAGGACGCGTACGATCCCTACACGGCGGTCGCCGAACTGCGGGACGCACTCGCGCCCGGCAGCGTGATCGTCCTCACGCACGCCTCGTACGAAGGGATACCGATCCCCGCCGAGCAGGCCGGTCAGACCGTCGGCGTATACAAGGACATCCGCAATCCACTGATCATGCGCTCGCGCGACGAGATCGCGCGGTTCTTCGAGGGATACGACATGGTGGAACCCGGCCTCGTGCCGATGCCGCACTGGCGGCCCGACACCTCGCCCGAGGAGGAGGATCCGTACGCCTTCTCCGGGTTCGCCGGCGTGGGGCGCAGGGCATGAGCGGGGAAGCGGACGGCCCCGAGGGCAGAGTGCGCAGGTTCGCGACGATCTGGAGCCGGGCGATCTTCCCGGTGACCGCCACGTCGCTGACTCGGCCCGAGTTCGAGCTCCAACTGGTGCCGCTGGCCCGGCGGTTGCGTGACGCGCTCCTGGAGCGGGTCTTCGACTCCGCCGAGGGACAGGCGGTCGGCGCCGCGCTGATCGGCACGCACTGCACCGATCCGGAGGCACTGAGCCGCACGCTGGACTGCGTGGACGCGTACCTGGTGCTCTACTGCGGCGAGGAGGGCCGGCAGGAGGAGCTGCGGGCCCGCTCCGCGCGGCTGCAGCACGCCGTCGCCGCGGGGTTCGCCGCCGCGCTGCGGGAGCGCACCCTCTCCGAGCAGGAGGCGATATCCCGGGCCGCCCTGAACGCGCGCAGCGTCGTCGCCGAGGCCCTGCACGCGAGCGAGGCCCGCTTCCGCGCGGTGTTCCACGGCGCCGCGATCGGCATCGGCATCGCCGACCTCACGGGCACGGTCCTCGAGGTGAACGACGCGCTGATACGGATGTTCGGCGGCCTGGAGAACCAGCTGCGCGGACACAACGTGGCGGAGTGGACGCACCCCGACGACTCCCCGCACGTATGGAAGCTCTACGACGAGCTGGTGCGCGGGGAGCGCGAGCACTACCGCGTGGAGAAGGCCTTCTACCGGCCCGACGGCACGGTCCTGTGGACCAATCTGACCGTCTCGCTGCTGCGTGACGCGGACGGAGTGCCGCAGTACCAGCTGGCGTTGATGGAGGACACCACCGAGCGCCGGCTGCTCAATCTGCGCCTGCGCTACGAAGCGACGCACGACGCGCTCACCGGCCTGCCGAACCGGACGCTGTTCTTCGAACGCCTGGAGAAGGCCCTGGCCGCGGGCGAGGGCGCCCGCTTCGGGCTCTGCTATCTCGACCTCGACGGCTTCAAGACCGTCAACGACAGCCTGGGACACGCGGCGGGCGACCGGCTCCTGGTGGAGGTGGCCGACCGGCTGCAGTCCTGCGCCACCGCGCCCGGCGAGATGGTCGCGCGGCTCGGCGGCGACGAGTTCGTGGCGCTGACCACGGGCCGCGACACGGAGGCCGAGGTCGACGAGCTCGCCGGGCGCATCATGCACGCGCTGTCCACGCCGATCCGCGTCGAGGGCCGCGAGCTGACCGTGCGCGGCAGCATCGGCATAGTGGAGGGCCCGGCGGGCGAGCGCGGCGCGGCGGAGGTGCTGCGCAGCGCGGACATCACGATGTACCGCGCCAAGTCGGCGGGCGGCAACCGCTTCGAGCTCGCCGACCCGGAGGCCGACGCCCGCGCGATCACCCGGCACGGCCTGACCACCGCGCTGCCCGCCGCCCTGGAGCGGGGCGAGTTCTTCATCGAGTACCAGCCGCTCGTCCACCTCGGTGACGGCAGCGTGCGCGGCGCCGAGGCGCTTGTGCGGTGGCTGCACCCGCAGCACGGCGTCATCGGCCCGGACCGGTTCATCCCGCTCGCCGAGCACACCGGTCTGATCGTGCCGCTGGGCCGCTGGGTCCTGGAGGAGTCGGTCCGCCAGGCCCGCACCTGGGAGGCGCGGCACGCGGATGCCGGGCCGCTTCGGGTGAACGTGAACCTCTCGCCCATGCAGCTGACCCACCCCGGTCTGGTCTCGGACACGGTGGAGATCCTGGAGCGCGCCGGGCTCGAACCGGGCGCGCTGTGCCTGGAAGTGACCGAGTCCGCGCTGATCGGCGCCGACGACGACCTGCTCAAGCCGCTGCGGCGGCTCGCCGAGATGGGCGTGGACATCGCGCTCGACGACTTCGGCACGGGCTACTCCAACCTCGCCAATCTGCGCCGTCTGCCGGTGAGCATCCTCAAGCTGGACCGTTCCTTCACGCAGGGCATGCAGCACTTCCCGGCCGACCCCGTCGACCTGAAGATCGTCGAGGGGATCGTCTCGCTCGCCCACAGCCTTGACCTGGCGGTGACGGTCGAGGGCGTCGAAACGGGCGCGCAGGCGGACCAGTTGCGCGAGCTGGGCTGCGACACGGCACAGGGCTGGTACTACGCGCGCCCCGGCCCGCCGGACCGGCTGCACGAGCTGGCCCTCGCGGACGCGACGAGCTGAGGTTCCACGGTGATCCAGTGGGTGTACGCCTTCGTCGACCGGCCCGCGGACCGGTTCGGGCAGGCCTGCGCGTTCTGGACGGCGGTCACGGGGACGCGGCTGTCCGCTTTCCGCGGTGAGGACGACCAGTTCGTGACGCTGCTGCCCGAGCAGGGCGACGCGTACGTGAAGGCGCAGGCGGTGGGCGACTCCGGCGGCGCGCATCTCGACTTCGCCGTGGACGATGTCGCCGCAAAGGCCCGCGAGGCCCTCGCGCTCGGCGCCACCCCGGTCTTCGCGGAGGACGGCCTGGAGGTCCTGCGCTCCCCGGGCGGACAGCTGTTCTGCGTGGTGCGCTGGGAGGGCGCGCGGGTCCGCCCCGCGCCGCCGGCCGCCCGGGACGGTTCCACGAGCCGCCTCGACCAGGCGTGCCTCGATGTCCCGCCGGGGGTGTGGGAGGCGGAGAAGACGTTCTGGCCGGCCTTCACGGGGTGGTCGTCGCACCCGGGCTCACGCCCGGAGTTCCACCTCGTCGAGTCACCGGCGCGGCTGCCGATCCGCATCCTCCTCCAGCGCCTCGACGCGGACGGTCCGGCAGGCGCGCACCTGGACTTCTCCTGCTCCGACCTCGACGCGGCCCGCGTCCGGCACGAGAAGCAGGGCGCCGATGCGGTGTCGCGCGGCCCGCACTGGATCGTGATGCGGGATCCGGCGGGCGGGACGTACTGCTTGACGATCAGAAATCCAGAGACGGGCAGGCTGAGCGCCCCGTAAGGGGCGCGGGGAACTGCGCGACAAGCCCCCACCGGACCCGCAGCCAAATCACCACCTACCACCGGCCCGCACGTAAATCACTGCACCCCCGGCGGAGCCAAAAGCATCCTCTGCAGCTCCCGCGCAGCCCGAGGCGGAGCCACATCGCTGCGGTGCGCCAGCGCGATCGTACGATGCAGGCTCGGCCGTGCCAGCGGCGTCACCCGCAGCCCACGCCCGGCGCGCTCCGCCACCATCCGCGGCACGACGGCCACCCCGAGCCCCGCCTGAACAAAGCCGAGCACCGCATCCATCTCGCCACCCTCGACCGCGAAATCCGGCTCGAAGCCCGCGGCGCGACACGCGGCGACCGTCAGCTCCCGCAGGTCGTAGCCGTGCCGGAACATCACAAGGCGCTCACCCTGCAGATCGGCGACCCGCACCGAGTTGCCGAGCCCCGGCGCGTCGGGCGACGACACCACGACCAGGTCCTCCCGCAGCAGTTCCACGGTCGTCAGGGCGGGGGACGGGCTCGGCAGCGGAAGGACGACGAGGGCCAGGTCCAGGGCGCCGCGCGCCAGTTCGCGTACGAGGTCGTGGGAGCCGCCCTCCTCCAGGAGGAGCTGGATGCCGGGGTGCCGGTCGTGGAAGGCGCGCAGCACCTCGGGAAGCAGGCCGGTGCAGACACTGGGCGTGGCACCGAGGCGGATCCGGCCGCGCCGCAGCTGGGCCAGCTCCTGCACCTCGATCCGCGCGGTGTCGGCGTCCGCGAGGATCCGGCGGGCCAGCGGAAGCAGCGCCTCGCCCGCGTCGGTCAGGGCGATATTGCCCCGTGCCCTGCTGAACAGCTCGGCGCCCAGCTCCTTCTCCAGGGCGCGGACCTGCTGGGAGAGGGACGGCTGCGAGACGTGCACCTGCTCGGCGGCCCGGGTGAAGTGCCTGGTCTCGGCGACGGCGACGAAGTAGAGGAGCTGCTGGAACTGCATACACGGCAGGGTACGGCCGATGATAGCCATTCGCTATGGAGATGAGCTGATCCATCTCTTGGACCGATCGGGACCTTCGGCCTTAGCGTCTGCGTCATGGCTCTGGCAACGCGGACGGACCGACGGCCGTCGATGACGCGCACGATCTGGGACTCATCCGTCGGCAAGAAGACGGTGATGGCGGTGAGCGGCCTGATCATGCTGCTCTACCTGGTCGTGCACATGATCGGAAACCTGAAGATCTTCTTCGGTCCGGAGGAGATCAACCACTACGCCCACTGGCTGCGCACGGTCGGCGAGCCCTTCATGCACTACGAGTGGACGCTCTGGCTGGTCCGCGTCGTGCTCGTCGTCGCCGTGGTCGCGCACGCCGTCTCCGCGTACCAGCTGAGCCGCCGCGACATCAAGGCGCGCCCCACCAAGTACGTGCACAAGAAGGCGGGTTCGAGCTTCGCGACGCGCACGATGCGCTGGGGCGGGATCATCCTCGCCCTCTTCATCGTCTGGCACATCCTCGACCTGACGACCGGCACCGTGCACCCGGGCGGCTACGAACACCTGCACCCGTACCAGAACATCATCGACACGTTCTCGACCTGGTACGGCAACGTCATCTACATCGTCGCGGTGGTCGCCCTCGGCTTCCACGTCCGCCATGGGCTCTGGAGCGCCGCGCAGACCCTCGGCGCGGGCAGGGCGACCCGCGACCGCGCCCTCAAGATCATCGCCAATGGCCTCGCGCTGTTCCTGACGGCGGGCTTCGTCGTCGTACCCGTGGCCGTCATGACCGGACTGGTGAGCTGATGAATTCGTATGCCGAGTACGTGACCGGCGAGCCGGTCGTCGACTCCAAGGCGCCCGCCGGACCGGTCGCCGAGCGCTGGGACACCCGCCGCTTCGAGGCGAAGCTGGTGAACCCGGCCAACCGCCGCAAGCACACCGTGATCGTCGTCGGCACCGGCCTCGCGGGCGGCTCCGCCGGCGCCACGCTCGCCGAACAGGGCTACCACGTCGTGCAGTTCTGCTATCAGGACTCCCCGCGCCGCGCCCACTCGATCGCCGCGCAGGGCGGCATCAACGCCGCCAAGAACTACCGCAACGACGGCGACTCCATCCACCGCCTCTTCTACGACACCGTCAAGGGCGGCGACTTCCGCGCCCGCGAGTCCAACGTGCACCGGCTCGCGCAGATCTCCGTCGAGATCATCGACCAGTGCGTCGCGCAGGGCGTCCCGTTCGCCCGCGAGTACGGCGGTCTGCTCGACACCCGCTCCTTCGGCGGCGTACAGGTCTCCAGGACCTTCTACGCGCGCGGCCAGACAGGGCAGCAGCTGCTGCTCGGCGCGTACCAGGCCCTTTCGCGGCAGATCGCCGCGGGCAACGTCGAGATGCACCCGCGCACGGAGATGCTGGACGTCATCGTCGTCGACGGGCGGGCTCGCGGCATCGTCGCCCGCGATCTGATCACCGGCAAGATCGAGACATATTTCGCCGACGCGGTGGTCCTGGCGTCCGGTGGCTACGGCAACGTCTTCTACCTGTCGACGAACGCCATGAACTCCAACGCCACCGCCGTGTGGCGGGCCCACCGGCGCGGCGCGTACTTCGCCAACCCGTGCTTCACACAGATCCACCCCACCTGCATCCCGCGAACCGGCGACCACCAGTCGAAGCTGACGCTGATGAGTGAGTCGCTGCGCAACGACGGCCGGATCTGGGTGCCGAAGGCGAAGGGCGACGACCGCCCCGCCAACAAGATCCCCGAGGACGAGCGCGACTACTACCTGGAGCGCATCTACCCGTCCTTCGGCAACCTGGTGCCCCGCGACATCGCATCGCGCGCCGCCAAGAACGTATGCGACGAAGGCCGCGGCGTAGGTCCCGGCGGACAGGGCGTCTACCTCGACTTCGCGGACGCCATTCAGCGCATGGGCAAGAAGAAGGTCGAGGAGAAGTACGGCAACCTCTTCGACATGTACGCGCGGATCACCGCGGAGAACCCGTACGAGACGCCGATGCGGATCTACCCCGCCGTGCACTACACGATGGGCGGACTGTGGGTCGACTACGACCTGCAGACCACCGTCCCCGGCCTGTTCGCGGTCGGCGAGGCCAACTTCTCCGACCACGGCGCGAACCGGCTCGGCGCTTCGGCCCTGATGCAGGGCCTCGCCGACGGCTACTTCGTACTCCCCTCGACGATCAATGACTACCTCGCGCGCAACCCGCGCCATGCCTCCGACGAGACGCTCTCCGACGAACACCCCGTCGTGCGCGAGGTGTTGACCGAGACCGAGGACCGCCTGGCCAGACTCCTGGCCGTCGACGGCGACCGCACGCCCGACTCCTTCCACCGTGAACTCGGCGAGCTCATGTGGGAGTTCTGCGGCATGGCGCGTACGGAGACGGGGCTGCGCAAGGCCCTGGAGCGCATCCCGCAGATCCGCGAGGAGTTCTGGCGCCGGATCAAGGTGCCGGGCACCGGCGAGGAGTTCAACCAGTCCCTGGAGAAGGCGAACCGCATCGTCGACTACATCGAGCTCGCCGAGCTGATGTGCCTCGACGCCCTGCACCGCGCCGAGTCCTGCGGCGGTCACTTCCGCGAGGAGTCACAGACCCCGGACGGCGAGGCGGCGCGCGTGGACGAGGAGTTCTCGTACGCGGCCGCCTGGGAGTTCACCGCCACCGGCGATGCCCCCGTCCTTCATAAAGAAGACCTCGTCTTCGAGTACGTCCATCCCACTCAGCGGAGCTACGCATGAAGCTCACCCTGCGCGTCTGGCGCCAGCAGAACGCCGACGCCGACGGCGCCATGTCCACGTACGAAGTGGACGGCATCTCCTCCGACATGTCCTTCTTGGAGATGCTCGACACCCTCAACGAAGAGCTCATCGTCAAGGGCGACGACCCCGTCGCCTTCGACCACGACTGCCGCGAGGGCATCTGCGGCGCCTGCTCGCTCGTCATCAACGGCGACGCGCACGGCCCGGAGCGCACCACCACCTGTCAGTTGCACATGCGGTCCTTCAAGGACGGCGACACGATCGACATCGAGCCGTGGCGCGCCGCCGCCTTCCCGGTCGTCAAGGACCTGGTGGTGGACCGCTCGTCCTTCGACCGCATCATCCAGTCGGGCGGCTACATCAGCGCCCCGACCGGCGCGGCCCCCGAGGCGCATGCCGCGCCCGTGCCGAAGCCGGACGCGGACTTCGCCTTCGAGCACGCGGAGTGCATCGGGTGCGGCGCCTGCGTCGCCGCCTGCCCCAACGGGTCGGCGATGCTGTTCACTTCGGCGAAGGTCAACCACCTCAATGTCCTTCCGCAGGGCGCTCCGGAGCGGGAGACCCGTGTCCTGGACATGGTGGCGCAGATGGACGAGGAGGGCTTCGGTGGCTGCACGCTGACCGGCGAGTGCGCCACTGCTTGTCCCAAGGGGATTCCGTTGCCTTCCATCGCGGCGATGAACAAGGAGTGGTTGCGGGCGACCAGGAAGGTCAGCCGCTAGGGCCTGTCCGATGGGTCCTGCCGGGGTCGCGGGCCCTGGCACGCGCATCTGCGGCGTTGTCGTCGGTTGCCAACGCTCCGCGTTGTCGCCCTCCTCCGCCTTGCAGCTGCACGCACCAGGGCCCGCTCGGCCCTGCTGAATCGGCACCCGGCGCGAAGACCGGCCTGACCCATCGGACAGGCCCTAGGGGAAGTCGGGGATCTGCGGGTCGTTTGTGGTTGCGCGCGCAGTTCCCCGCGCCTCTGCGGGGCGCGTACCGTCTGCGCATGTATCCGGGAGCGTACGACCCTGCCAGGCCGGCCGTCGTCACCGCCGACGGCACACGGACCCTCACCTACGGACAACTCGAAGAACGCTCCCTGCGGCTCGCGGATCATCTGCGGGCCGCAGGCTTGCGCCGGGGCGACCATTTTGCCTTGCTCTGCGACAACGACCCGCGTGCCCTTGAGGCCTACTGGGCGGCGCTGCGCTCGGGCCTCTACCTCACCGCCGTCAACCACCACCTCACGGCCGACGAGGCCGCCTACATCGTCCGGGACTGCGGGGCGAAGGCGCTGATCGTCTCCGGGTCGCTGGCCGAACTCGGCGCGAGCGTCCTGGAGTTGGCGGGCGGTCCGCCGATCGTACTCGGCCTCGACGACGGAACGTACGAGAAGGCCCTGGAGGCCGCGTCCGCCGAGCCGCCCGCGCATCAGCCGCGCGGCACGGACATGCTCTACTCCTCCGGGACCACGGGCCGCCCCAAAGGCATCAAGCCCGCGCTGCCCGAGGGCGACGTGCGGGAGGAGCCCAGCACGTACACGCTCATCTTTCAGGCGATGTACGGCTTCGGAGAGGACACCGTCTACCTCAGCCCCGCACCGATCTACCACGCGGCGCCGCTGCGGTTCTGCGGGTTCGTCACCGCGCTCGGCGGCACGGTCGTCCTGATGGACGCCTTCGACGCGGAGGGCGCGCTCGCGGCCGTCGAGCGGCACCGGGTCACGCACAGCCAGTGGGTGCCGACGATGTTCGTACGGATGCTGAAGCTCCCCGCGGCCGTGCGCGAGCGCTACGACCTGTCGTCGATGAAGACCGCCATCCACGCGGCGGCGCCCTGCCCCGTCGAGGTGAAGCAGCGGATGCTGGAGTGGTGGGGGCCTGTCCTGTACGAGTACTAGTCCTCGACGGAGGGCAACGGCATCACGTTCATCTCGCCCGATGAGTGGCTGCGCAAGCCCGGCTCGGTGGGCCGGGACGGCTTCCTCGGCGGGCTGCGGATCTGCGACGACGCGGGCGGGCAACTGCCGGTCGGCGAGACCGGGATCGTCTACTTCGAGCGCGACGACCTGCCCTTCCGCTACCACAACGACGAGGGCAGGACCCGCGAGGCCCAGCACCCAGTGCACCCCAACTGGACCACCACGGGGGACATCGGGCACGTGGACGAGGACGGCTATCTCTTCCTCACGGACCGCAGGGCGTTCATGATCATATCCGGGGGCGTGAACGTCTATCCGCAGGAGGCCGAGGACTGCCTCGTGCTGCATCCGGCCGTCGCGGACGTCGCGGTGATCGGGGTGCCGGACGCGGAGATGGGGGAGGCGGTCAAGGCGGTGGTGCAGGCGGCCGACGGGGCGGCCGCGGGTCCCGAACTGGAGCGTGAGCTGGTCGAGTTCGTACGGGAACGCATCGCGCACTACAAGGCGCCACGCTCCGTGGACTTCGCCGACTCGCTGCCCAGGACGCCCACCGGGAAACTGGCGAAGTCGCGGCTGCGGAAGGCGTATTGGAGCTGACGGGGGCGTGGCGTCAGTCGGCGCCGCTGCCCGCGAGGACGGTCTCGCGGAAGGATGCCACCACCGGCCGCAGGTCGATGTGGTGCCAGGCCGCCCACAGCTGAACGGAGGCCTTGTGCCAGGGCAGTTCGCGTACGGCGACACCCTCCGTCGTGCCGCGCACCATGCTCTTCTGGATGAGCGAGAGGCCGAGGCCGGAGGCGACGAGACCGAGTGCGGTCAGCGGCTCGGCGGCGTCGAGCCGGATGTCCGGCGTGAAGCCGGACGCCACGCACGAGGCGACGAAGGCGTCGCGCCACACCGGATCCCGGGAGTTCTCGACCGCGATCCACGGCTGCCCGTCCAGGTCGCCCGGCGTCAACTCCGCCTGTGCGGCGAGCGGATGGGCGGCGGGCATCGCGAGCAGCAGCGGGTCCTCCAGGAGGGGCGCGGCCAGCAGATCCGGGTCGTCCCGCGCGGGCGGCTCCTGGACGAGGGCGATGTCCAGGCTGCGCTGCCGCAGGCCCTCGAACTGCTCGGCCGTGGCGAGGCTGTAGAGGGCGACATGGATGCCGGGGCGCTCGTCCTGCAGGGTGCGCAGCGCGCCCGGCAGCACACCGGTGTGCATCGCGTCCGCCACGTATCCGATGCAGAGGCCACCCTCCTCGCCGCGGCCGAGCCGGCGGCCGAGGTTCTCCAGCCGGTCCGCGTGCCGCAGCAGCGCGCGGGCCTCGCTGAGAAGGATCCGGCCGTCGGAGGTCAGCCGGATGCGCTGCTGGCTGCGCTCGAAAAGGGCGAGGCCGAGCTGTTTCTCCAGCTGGGCGATCTGCCGGCTGAGCGGCGACTGGGAGATGTGCAGGGCCTCCGCCGCGCGACCGACGTGTTCGGTCTCGGCGACAGCTACGAAATAGCGGAGTTGACGCAGGTCAAGCATGGTAAGACCTCAGAGGACTCAAGTGTATCCAAGCAAGTCTTGGACAGTCTCAAGCGTCGATCCTAGCTTTGAATCCGTAAGGCCGACGGATCACCCCCTGGTCACTCCGGGAGCCGCCGGAAACCCGGAGTCGCCGGAACTCCCGGAGCCCCCGGAGCCCCCGGAATCGCCATCCCACCACCGCTAGCTAGGACCCCCATGAGCATCACGACCCTCCTGCCCGGAGCGCTCGGCTTCGGCACCGCCCCGCTCGGCAACATGTTCCGCGCCATCCCCGACGACGAGGCGGCGGCGACCGTCGAGGCCGCCTGGGACCAGGGCATCCGCTACTTCGACACCGCCCCGTTCTATGGCGCGGGCCTCTCCGAGCTGCGGCTCGGCGAGGTTCTCGCGGGGCACCCCCGTGACGCGTACGTCCTGAGCACGAAGGTCGGCCGCGTGATCCTCGACGAGGTCGAGGACCCGGCCGCCCGCGACCTGGGCGAGAAGGGCGGGCTGTTCGAGCACGGCCGCCCGAACAAGATGGTCAACGACTACACCGCCGACGCCACGCTCCGCTCCATCGAGGACAGCCTGAAGCGGCTGAAGACCGACCGTCTCGACATCGTGTGGGTTCATGATGTCGCGCAGGACTTCTACGGCGACGAATGGCTGGCCGCGTATGAGACAGCCCGCACCGGTGCCTTCCGCACCCTGGACCGGCTGCGCGACGAGGGCGTCATCGAGGCCTGGGGCCTGGGCGTCAACCGGGTCGAGCCGCTCGAACTCACCCTCGACCTGGACGAGCCGAAGCCCGACGCCTTCCTCCTCGCGGGCCGCTACACCCTCCTCGACCACGACCGCGCCCTTCAGCGCCTCCTGCCGGCGGTCGCCGAGCAGCACGTCGACATCGTCGTGGGCGGGCCTTACAGCTCGGGCATCCTCGCGGGCGGCAAGCACTTCGAGTACCAGGAGGCGCCCGCCGAGATCATCGCCAAGGTCGAGCGCATCAAGGCCCTCGCCGAACGCCATGCGGTCGGCATCAAGGCGGCCGCGCTCCAGTTCTCCCTCGCGCACCCGGCGACGGTGGCGGCGATTCCCGGCGCCACCAGGCCGAGCCGCATCGCGGAGGACGTCGCCGCGCTCGGCGAGCGGGTGCCTGCCGCGTTCTGGGCGGACCTGCGCGAGGAGAAGCTGATCGCCGCCGACGCGCCCGTGCCGACCGCCTGACCGTCCCAGCTCCGACACCCGTACCTATGAACCAGCTCCAACACCCGTACCTATGAACCAGCTCCAACACCCGTACCTATGAAGGAGAACCCCCGTGGCTTCCACCACCGCATCGATCGAGATCCCCGCGCCGGCCGACCGCGTCTGGCAGCTCATCGGCGGCTTCGACACGCTGCCCGACTGGCTGCCGTACATCCCCTCCAGCGAGTCGAGCGAGGGCGGCCGCGTACGCACCCTCACGAGCGAGGACGGCGGCGTCATCGTCGAGCGCCTGCTGACCTTCGACGAAGAGGCGCGCACGTACAGCTACTCCATCCTCAAGGCCCCCTTCCCTGCCACCGACTATGTGGCGACCCTCAAGGTGCACGAGATGCCCGGCCAGGACGCCTCCCGTGTGGAGTGGTCCGGCGTCTTCACACCGGTCGGGGTCGGCGACGACGAGGTCGTCGCGCTGTTCCACGGCATCTTCAGCGACGGACTCGCGGCGCTGAAGCAGACCCTCGCAGCCTGAGTCCTGAGTGATCTACTGGCTCCCGGGACCCGGGGGCCATCCGTCAACCCCAGCAGGAGGTACGCAGCATGCTCGTCGATCTCTCCGGCAAGACCGCCCTCGTCACCGGCTCCACCCAGGGAATCGGGGCGGCCATCGCGGCCGGCCTGGCCCGGGCGGGCGCGCGGGTCGCGGTGAACGGGCGGTCCGCGGGATCCGTCGACAAGGCCGTGGAGCGCCTGAAGGAGGAGCACGGCGGAGCCGAGTTCCTCCGGGCCCCCGGCGACATCTCCACCGACGACGGCGCCCGGCAGGTCTTCGATGCCGTGCCCCAGGCCGACATCCTCATCAACAACCTCGGCGTCTTCGGCGCCGCACCGGCCCTCGACATCAGCGACGACGAATGGCGCCGATACTTCGAGGTGAACGTGCTGACCGCGGTACGGATGATCCGCCACTACCTGCCGGGCATGAAGGACCGTTCCTGGGGCCGGATCCAGAACATCGCCAGCGACTCGGCGCTCGTCACGCCCGCCGAAATGATCCATTACGGCACGTCGAAGACCGCGCTCCTTGCCGTGTCCCGAGGCTTCGCGAAGGAGGCAGCGGGGTCGGGCGTGACCGTCAACTCCGTGATCGCGGGCCCCACGCACACCGGCGGCGTGGAGGACTTCGTGTACGAGCTGGTCGATCCCGCCCTGCCCTGGGACGAGGCGCAGCGGGAGTTCATGGTCAAGCACCGCCCTCAGTCACTGATCCAGCGGCTCATCGAACCGGAGGAGATCGCGCACATGGTCGTCTATCTCAGTTCGCCGCTCGCCTCCGCGACGACGGGCGGCGCGTTGCGGGTCGACGGGGGTTACGTCGACTCCATCGTTCCGTAGCTGTCACTTCCGCCCCCCCCCGACTCGCGCATCGCGCATCGCGCATCGTGCCCCCCCGAGTTATCCACAGGAATTTCCCGTTCCGCATGTTCCGCGCCCTTTCGTCTAGCGTGATCGTCAACGGAAGGACAGGAGAGGACAGAACGGGAGAGGACGGGGGAGAGCGGATGCACGGAGGACTGCCGTTCATCGGCATCAGCACGCTGGTCTACGGCGTGGTCGGACTGGCCGTGCTCATGGGGAGCGCGGTGCGCAAACTCGGGGGAGTGCGACATGCGGAACCGGTATGGCATCACAGTGATCGTGCCCGCGCACAACGAGGAAGCGGGCCTCCCGGCCACGCTGGACTCGCTGGCACGGCAGACGGCGCCGCCCGACCGCGTCATCGTCGTCGATGACGGCTCGGACGACCGCACGGGAGACGTGGCCGCGGCCCACGGCGTCACGGTGATCAGGCCGCCGCACAACCTGGGCAGCAAGGCCAAGGCGCAGAACCACGCACTGCCTTACTGCGACACGGAGTTGGTGCTCGCAGTCGACGCGGACACGGTGCTCGCGCCCGACTACATCGAGCGGATACTGCCCGCCTTCGACGATCCGGAGGTGACGGTCGCGGCGGGCAACGTCCAGACGCGGCACACCAGAACGGTCTGGGAGCGGGGCCGGTCCGTGGAATACCTCTTCGGCTTCCACTGGCACCGGCCCATCCAGCACGCCGCGGGCAGCCCCATGGTCTGCTCCGGAGGCTGCTCGGTCTTCCGCCGCACTGACCTGCTCGCCTTCGGCGGCTTTCCCGAACGCACCATCGTCGAGGACATGGACTACACCTGGTCTCAGCAGATCGCGGGCCGCCGCGCCCTGTACGTCAGCGACGCGGTGGCCTGGGCCGCCGACCCCGAGACACTCACCTATCTGCGCAAACAGGTGTGGCGGTGGATGGCGGGCTTCTGTCAGAACGTGCGGCTGCACCTGGGCCGGATGCTCACCGCGAAACCGATGCTCGCGCTCTGGATCCTGCTGGCGCTCCTCGAGATCGTCACGGCACCCCTGTGGTGGGTCACGCCGTTCCTGCTTGCGGCCACCACCAGCCAGTCGCTGAGCGAGTCCTTCGGCTGGTGGGCGGCGGCCGAGATACTGCTCACCGCACCACCCCTGATCTACGCGGCCCGCCGGCGTGGGCTGTCCGTGGCGAGGGTCCTGCTCAACATCCCGTGCGTCTACGCCACCAAAGCGGTCAACGTCTGTTACGCGTGGAAGGCGCTGATCGTCGAGCTGGTCCTCGTACCGCTGCGGCTGTCCAAGGGACTCACCGTGTACGAGAAGGGGCGCCCGGCCATACCGGCCGCCCGGTGACGCGGCGACGCGGCGACGCCCGGGACGTGCTGGTTCGCCAACGTGTCTCGCTCAACTCCTGGGCGCCGCACCGTCGTTGCTGCTCACATGGACGTAGTCGACGACGAGCTGCTGCGGGAAGGTGGTGCTGCCGTCCGGGTCGCCGGGCCAGTAGCCGCCGACCGCGAGGTTCAGGATCAGGAAGAAGGGCTTGTCGAAGACCCACTGGTTGCCGTTGAGGTCGGCCGGGGTGCGGGTCTGGTAGACGGTGCCGTCCACGGACCAAGTGACCTTGTTCGGTGACCAGTCCACCGCGAAGGTGTGGAACTTGTCCGCGAACGCCTCGCCGCCGGGCAGTGTGTAGCCCGCGCCGATGCCGCCCGAGCCGGAGTAGCCGGGGCCGTGCAGGGTGCCGTGCACGGTGCCCGGTTCGAAGCCGACGTTCTCCATGACGTCGATCTCACCGCTCTGGGGCCAGCCCACGTCGCCGATGTCGGTGCCGAGCATCCAGAAGGCGGGCCACATGCCCTGACCGCGCGGCACCTTCATCCGGGCCTCGACATGGCCGTACGTCTGCGTGAACTTGCCCGCGGTGTTGAGCCGAGCGGAGGTGTACTCGCAAGTGCCGTACCAGCACTGATAGTTGCCCGGGTTCTCCTTGCGGGCGGTGATGACCAGGTTGCCCCGGCCGTCGAGGGCGGCGTTGTTGTTGCCCGAGGTGTAGTACTGCCGTTCGTGGTTGTTGACGTTGTCGCCGGCCTCGATCTGCCACTTGGCGCCGTCGACCGCCGACCCGGCGGGTCCGTCGAAGTCGTCGGTGAACGTGGCGGCCGCGGGCGCGGCGGCGGGGGAGCGGGGCGCGGGCTCGGCCGATGCCCCGGCCGGGAGTGCGGCCAGGGCGGCGGCGCCACAGAGGAGGGTGACCGCGAGCGCGGTACGGCGGCGTGCGGAGGTGTGCACTGTCATCACATCGCTTCGAGTGGGGGGCATGTGCATGACAATCAGACGTCGAGAACTGAACGCGGCGATCGATCCGTGGCGACGCTTTGTTCAGTACTTGATTTAAGGCACCCTCCGAGGCGCCGTCAAGGAGTTGGTGCGGACCGACCGGAACAGCGGTGGCTCGTGCAGATGGCCGCACCTCATCTGAGTCACAACAAGGCAGCCGAATACCTCGGCCTGCTCCCGGCCGCCACCGGGCTCGCGACCACTCCTGCAACCGGCGCCGCACTTGGTGCTCCATGGAGCTCTGCGGCAACCGCGCCAAAGCCCGCGCCTCCCACAGCCGAAAGAGCAACCTCCGCGCCGAACACTGACCGTCGTGGCCCTTGGCCGGGGAGGGCGACGGCGCTGACTTGGCTGACCTGTTGACTTCGACGACGCCATCGAGGCGTGGGACGAGCGTTGGCAGGCGGTGATGTTCGCGCCGGAGGGGACCGCCGGCGCCATCGCGCCATCTCCCACCTGGGCCGCGCCCAGAGGGAGATGCCTGATCGTCAGCGGCGGCCACCGCGGCACGATCTGGTCCGACTGCCCGCTGGTCCACGGATTGGCTGAGGCAAGCCGAGCGCGCTGCGCCGCCGGCACCGTAGACCGTCGGCATGAGCTGCTGAGCGTTGCAGTTGGCCGAACGGGCCCAGGTAGAGCGCTCAGTCATGCGTCCGCCGTCAGCGCCCGCGCCAGATACGGCGCCGTGCGGCTGCCCGGCGCCCCCGCGAGCACCGCCGGCGGGCCGGACGCGACGATCATGCCGCCCTCTTCGCCGCCGCCGGGGCCCAGGTCGATCACCCAGTCAGCGCCCGCCACCACCGCCATGTCGTGCTCGACGACCACCACCGAGTGGCCCGCGTCGACAAGGCCGTGCAGCTGGCGCATCAGGACCTCGACGTCCGCCGGGTGGAGTCCGGTCGTCGGCTCGTCCAGGAGGTAGAGCGTGTGACCGCGCCGGACGCGCTGCAACTCGCCTGCCAGCTTGATGCGTTGGGCCTCTCCGCCGGACAGCTCGGTGGCGGGCTGGCCGAGCCGCAGATAGCCGAGCCCCACGTCGAGCAGGGTCCGCAGGCTGCGGGCGACCGCCGGGGTGTCCGCGAAGAAGTCCGCGGCCGATTCGACGGTGAGGTCGAGGACCTCCGCGATGTTCCGCCCCTGGTAAGTCACTTGGAGCGTCTCGGGGTTGTAGCGCGCGCCCCCGCAGTCGGGGCACGGCGCGTACGTACTGGGCAGGAAGAGCAGTTCCACGCTCACGAACCCCTCGCCCTGGCAGGTCTCGCACCGCCCACCCGCGACGTTGAACGAGAAGCGGCCCACGCCGTAGCCGCGCTCGCGCGCCGCGCCCGTGGCCGCGAAGACCTTGCGCACGACGTCGAAGAGGCCGGTGTAGGTGGCGAGGTTGGAGCGGGGCGTGCGGCCGATCGGCTTCTGGTCGACGGACACCAGGCGTCCCACGCCCTCCAGTTCCTCGGTGATCTCGCCGATGAACGTGGACTTGCCGGAGCCGGAGACACCGGTGACGGCGGTGAAGGTGCCGAGCGGGATCTCGGCCGTCACATCGCGCAGGTTGTGGCGGCTGACGGGCCCGACCTTCAGCCAGCCACGGGGCGCGCGTACCTCGCGTACCGGTTCCGGTTCGCGACCGAAGAGGAAGCGGGCCGTCGCGGACGCCGCGACACCCGCGAGGTCCGCAACCGGACCGCTGTACAGGACCTGACCGCCGTGCTCACCGGCGTGCGGCCCCACGTCGACGAGCCAGTCGGCATGACGTACGACATCGAGGTGGTGCTCCACGACGAAGACCGAGTTGCCCGCGGCCTTGAGCCGGTCGAGGACGGTGAGCAGCGACTCCGTGTCCGCCGGGTGCAGTCCGGCCGACGGCTCGTCCAGGACGTACACGACGCCGAAGAGCCCGGAGCGGAGCTGTGTCGCCAGCCGCAGCCGCTGCAGCTCGCCCGTGGAGAGGGTGGGCGTCGCGCGGTCCGGGCTCAGATAGCCGAGCCCCAGCTCGGTGATCGTGGCGATCCGTGCGAGCAGGTCGGCGGCCAGGACGCGGGCCGCCTCCGAACCCGTCGCGCTCTCAAGCGTCTTGGCCAGTTCCGACAGGGGCAGCGCGGCGAGGTCGGCGATCGTACGCCCCGCGAACGTGACCGCCATCGCTTCCGGACGGAGCCTGCTGCCGCCGCAGGCCGGACAGTCGGCGCTCTCCAGGAAGCGCTCGGCCTTGGTGCGCAGGGTCTGGCTCTTGGAGTCCGCGAAGGTCTTCATCACATAGCGCCGGGCGCTCATGTACGTGCCCTGGTAAGGGCGTTGGATACGGCCGGCGTCCCGTACGGGGTGCACGGTCACCACCGGCTGCTCGTCCGTGAACAGGATCCAGTCCCGGTCCTGCTGCGGCAGTTCGCGCCAGGGCAGGTCGACGTCGTGGCCGAGAGTGTCGAGGACGTCGCGGAGGTTCTTGCCCTGCCAGGCGCCGGGCCAGGCCGCGATCGCGCCCTCCCTGATCGACAGGGACGGATCGGGGACGAGGAGCCGCTCGCTCGTGCGGTGTACGCGGCCCAGGCCGTGGCACTCCGGGCAGGCGCCGGCGGCCGTGTTCGGCGAGAAGGCGTCCGAGTCGAGGCGCTCGGCGCCCTCCGGATAGTCGCCGGCGCGGGAGAAGAGCATGCGCAGCGAGTTCGAGAGGTTGGTGACCGTGCCCACCGAGGACCGGGAGGTGGGCGCCGAGCGGCGCTGCTGGAGCGAGACGGCGGGCGGAAGCCCCGTGATCTCACCGACCCGCGGCGCGCCCACCTGGTGGATCAGCCGCCGGGCGTACGGGGCGACGGACTCGAAGTAGCGGCGCTGAGCTTCCGCGTAGATCGTGCCGAAAGCGAGCGAGGACTTCCCCGAGCCGGAGACGCCGGTGAAGACGGCGAGGACGTCGCGCGGAATGGCGACGTCCACATTGCGGAGATTGTGCTCCCGGGCACCGCGCACACGTACGAACGGATCGTGGGGGCTGTGCATGGGGTGGACTCCGTACGCGGCTCGGGGGCAAACCCCACGATTCTAGGGCCTGTCCGATGGGTCAGGCCGGTCTTCGCGCCGGGTGCCGATTCAGCAGGGCCGAGCGGGCCCTGGTGCGTGCAGCTGCAAGGCGGAG